>JBPYFB010000586.1:0-4415 GCA_051986465.1 Rugosimonospora sp. | reverse complement strand
GCCGTACCGTGTTCGCACCCAGGTTCGTCTGGAAGCCGCCGATGACCGCGGTTGCCTTGGCGTAGGTGGTGGCGTAGCTGTCCGATGTGGACAGACCGCTGGGTACCACCGGGTCGTCGGCGTAGTTGTCGCGCGGATCGGCCCAGTTGACGCCCTTGAACTGGTTGGTGGCGGCCGCGGCCGGCGCCGCGGCGTGCACCAGGACGACGGCGAGACTGGCGGTCATCAGCGCGACGGCGGCGAGCATCGGGTACCACCGCGAACGGTGTCGGCGGGTGGCAGTGGTCGAACTCGACTGCGGTGACGCGGACATGGCCAACACATCCCGTAGATAGCCGTCTATGATAACGTGAACATCTGGTCGGTGACGCTAGCATGTTCGCGCGCTGATAGACAGATATCACTCCGGACCGGGCGTTACTGGTCGCAGGGCTTGCCGTAGTCCAGCGGCAGGGCCTGCAACCGGGTCACCGGGATCTGGGACAGGATCACGTACTTCTCGAAGCCGTCCGGTACCAGGTTGTCCGGGTCCATCAGCGCCGGGTACGGGTCCACCCCGCCATGTGTGGCCATGTACGGGCGCGGGTCCTCCGCCTGCGTCACGAGCGCGCCGGCCTTGTCCGTCATGATGAGCCCGTACTCCTGCATCGCGCGGGCGATCGTACGGGCGGCCGGGCTCAACAGGGTGTTGATGTCGAACGTGGGGTCCAGCCGGAACCGCTGCCCCTCGCACGGGATGTCCGCGCCCTCCGTGTTGCCGTCATCCCGGCTGGCCGGCCAGGAGAAGCAGTTGGCGCGGGTACGCACGGTTGCGATGTTGATGGCGTGGTCGATGTATCCGCGGCGCAGGTCGTCGATGCGGATGGTGAACGCCCCGAACGGCAGGCCGGTGGCGGTGGCCCCGAGCGGGTTGGGGAAGATACCCGGATTCCGGTGGTAGTGCTCGATCTTCCCGCCCCAGCACGCCGACCAGTGCCCGGCCGCGTCCTGCTCCGCCCGCCAGAAATCCCAGTAGGTATCGGTGGCCGGCTGGTAGATCGCGACCGACTCGTCGGTGCCCTGGGACACGATGAGGTCGGCCGGGGTCGGTACGGCGGCGAGCGAGTCGGCGATGACCGGCGCGAGGTCGGGCAGGTTCAGGCAGTCCGAGAAGCTCCACCGCTGCAATGGCGTATCCGGGCCGACGTAATAGATGGGTGCCGAGTACGAGTCGGTGTTGATGGCCCAGCTACCGAAGTTCTCCGCCTGGTCCGTCGCGATGTTCGCCACGATCGCCGCGGAGTTCGGCGCCAGCGGCACGTCGAGGGGCAGCTTGGTGTTCCACGGTCCGTTGGGTGCGAACCCGTTCGTCGGCACGGGCCGGTGCGGGGCGCTCGCCCCGGCGGGAGCGGATACGGAGAACCCGGTGACGACCACGATGGCGACGGCCATCAGGACGCGGGCGGAGCGGGTACGCGGATACATGGGCCCGAGCGTACGGTCGCCGCCCGGTCCGGTACCTCCGGAACGGACCCCGGTTCTGGCCGGGTACCACCCTGGGCCAGCGCCGCGACCACCCCGGGACGCGAGGTCACAGCGACCCGGACACCACCTGGCGCAGCTCACCGCGGGACGAGACGTCCAACCGGCGGAAGGCGTTGGTCAGGTGGTACTCCACCGTCTTGGGGCTGAGCACGAGCTGGCCCGCGATCTCCCGGTTGGACAGCCCGCGGCAGACCAGTGTCGCCACCGCCCGCTCGGCCGGGGTGAGACGCTCCAGAGTGGACGGTGGCGCGTCGAGGGACAGCCCGACCCGGTGCGCCGCCCGCCGCGCCTGTTCCGCGTATGCCTCGGCACCGAGCGCGGTGAACTGGTCGAGCGCGGCGTGCAGCGCGCGTTCGGCCGCCGCCCGCCGCCCGGCCGTTCCGTGGCAGACGCTGGCGACCAGGTCGATCCGGCCGGTTTCCAGGGGCATACCCACCTCCTGAGCCAGCCGGGCGGCCCGCTGGCACTCGCGCAGCGCCTCCCCGTGCTCCCCGCGGGCCGCCGCGATCCGGGCCCGTACCCGGGCCACCCCCATGTCCGCGCAGCGCCGGCCGACCGAGGCGGTACGGGCGGCGAAGGCGTCCACCGCGGCCGCCGCCTCGTCGACCCGGCCCAGTTCGCACAGTGCCTCGGCGCGCGCCGGCCCGAGCAGGTGGGTACCGGGCTCGCCGCCCGGATCGATCGCCTCCAGTTCGGTGGCCGCGGCGAGCAGTCCCGGAGCGTCGGCACGCGCCTGGGCGAGCGTGGCCCGGGCCGCGGCGGCGTACCCGAGGCCGGCGGGGGTGGCGACCTGGCGCGCCCACTGCGCGGCCTGCCCGGCGTGCCACTCGGCCCGCGCCCACTCCCCCTGGGCGGCCAGTGGGTACGCGGCCAAGGCGTGCAGCATCGGGTAGTCCCACACCCGGTCGTTCTCCTCGGCGTCGCCCACCGCGAGCCGGGTGTGCGCCACCGCCTCGGCCAGCGCGCCGCGCCGGTACTCGACCTCGCCCAGGAAGCCCAGTGCCTGACCGATGCGCAGCGTCTCGCCCCGGGCCGCCCGGTGCACCGCCGTGGTCAGGTCCTGCCGCGCGCCGGTCAGGTCGTCCGTCCACAGCCGGATCATGCCGCGCGCCACCAGGCCGTCCAGCCCGGCGGGCGCGTCCGGTGCGTGCGCGGCCGACAGCTGCGCCAGCGCCGTGTCGGCGCGGCCCGAGACGGCGAGCCCGATGGCGCGGGCGAACCAGGCGAACCCGGTCACCCAGCGCTCGCGGGCCTGCGCCACCGCGGTCGCGGCGTGCCGGGTCATGTCGGGGTACGACACCGCGATCACGCCGATGATCGCCAGTTGGGTGGCGATCCGTGCGCGCAGGTCCGGCGGCGCGGGCGCACCGGCCGCAGGCGCCGACAGCGCCTGTTCCAGCCGCGCCTTGGCCCGCGCCACCTCGCCGGTGACCAGCAGCTGGTACCCGGCGACGTAGTCGGACCAGGCACCGGTACCGGCCGCCACCTCGTCGCGGTACTCCAGGCTCGCCGCGACGTCGCCGGTGACCAGTAGCGCCTCGACCGCGGCCAGCACTCGTGGCGTACGGTCCGGGCCGGGCGGGGTCACGTCGAGGCAGTACCGCAGGTACGCGGCGGCCAGCGGGATCTGGCCGCGGGCCAGGTAGCCGCGCGCCTCGCGCTCGATGTCTTCGGCCAGTCGGGAGTCCGGGCCATCGGCGGCCGCGATGCGGTGCCAGAGCGCACCGGTACCGCCGGGACCGTGCGCGACGCGCTGGTGCAGCTCGCGCCGGCGGGCTCGGTCCAGGTCGTGGTAGACCACGCTGCGCACGAGGGTACTGGTGAACGCGAGGTCCTGGCCCGACGTGCCGGGTACCTCCTCCAGCAGCCGCGCGTCGACCGCCTCCGCGACCGCCTCGACCACCGCCGCCACCCCGGCGAGTTCCCGTACCGTGGCCAGCCGGAACCGGCGACCGAGTACCGCTGCGGCACCCACCAGGTCCCGGGTGCCCGGCTGGCAGGCGTACAGGCGCCGGCCGACCGCGGCCGCGAAACCGCGCGGCGCGGGCAGGGCACCGTGCCCGAACACGATGGCGCGCACCGGTACCTCGTCCAGCAGGTGCCGTACGTGCAGCGGGTGGCCGCCGGTGTGCTCGTACAGCCGAGCCGCGCCGGCCGGGGAGAGCCCCGGTTGCCCGCAGGCCAGCGCGAGCCGGGGCAGGTCGGTCGCGGGCAGGCCGGAAAGGCGCAGGAGCCGGCCCCGGTCCGAGTCGAAGATGCGCCGCCACCGGTGATCCAGCTCCGGGGACTGGTACCCGAGGATCACGAGTACCGGCTCGGCCAGCAGTCGCCGTACGGCAAGGCGCAGCGCGGCCATCGACAGCCGGTCACCCCAGTGCGCGTCGTCGACCACGAGCACCACCTCTTTGGCCTCGCCCAGGTCAGCGGCGAGCGCCTGGCCCGCGTACGCCGGGTCCACCTGGGCGTCCCACCCGCCGCTGGCCGCCCCGGTACGGGAGCCGGGCAGCGCGCGCGAGATCTGCGCCAGTACTCCCCAGGGCAGCCCGGCCTCGTCCTCGTCGCCGCTCGCGTACACCACGGCGGCGGGCGCGGCGAGGTCGAGGAAGCGGCGGATCAGCGCGGTCTTGCCGATACCGGGCTCCCCCTCGACCCCGACGACTTGCGCGGCGCCGCGGGTCGCCTGCCATGCGTCCAGCAGGCAGCGCAGCTCCCGCTCCCGCCCCACGAACTCCCGGGCCATGGGCCGAGGGTAGGCGCCGCCGGGCAAGCACAGCCGATGGCAAATGCCGGGAAACGCAGCGAGCGAAGATAGCCGCCTGAGTAGACATCTACCGCCGTGAAAGCTTCGTGTGGTACGACGTATAGATCAACTTTGGTGCCCCCATCGAACA
>JBPYFB010000585.1:0-4648 GCA_051986465.1 Rugosimonospora sp. | reverse complement strand
GCGACGACGTCGTGCAGCTCCCGGGTGATCCGGGCGCGCTCGGCCGCGACCGCGAGCAGCGCCCGCTGGTCGCGGTCGCGCCGCAGGTCGGCGGCGCGCTGCTGCAGGGTGGCCAGGTGCAGCCGGCGGGTACGTAGGTTGTCGCCGATCGCCCAGGCGGAGCCGAGTAGTAGAGCGGGTACGGCCGCGGCGGCCAGCGCGTTCAAGGGTGGGTCATCGCCGAACGGCGCGGTGGGCGGCCCGAGCGGGATCGCCTCGGGCCCGAGGCCCAGTTCGGTGCCGAGGCAGGCGACATAGGTGACGACGAGGCCGCCGGTGAGCGCCAGCAGGGCGGTGCGCCGGGATCGCGCCAGGTTCGCCAGCGCGCCGAGCGTGATGACGGCGATGAGATCGATCGGGAGCAGCCCGAGGTTCGGGTCGAGCCGGTGCCAGCCGGCCGATGCCGCGGCGACCGCGAACGCCGCGAGCGGCCACCGACGCCGCATCAGCAGCGCCACGACGGCCGGTACGGCCACCAGCCACCACAGCGTGACGCGGCCCCGCCACACGTCCGGTGCCCCGAGGCCAAGCGCCTTCTGCAGCGTGGGATCGAGCCGGAAGGTGCGCGCGCCGAGCAGCACGCTCGCCGCGGCCAGCGGCGCGACCAGCGCCGCGTCGGCGAGTACCGGGCGCAGCCGGAGCCGTATCGCGATCGGCACGAGCCGATGGTAGGCCGATGCCCGAGCCCCTCGCTGGTGCCCCGAGTCATGGGTTGGGCTGGCCGGAACGTGACCACGGGCACGCGAATCTCGGGCTTTCGCGGCGCAGCCTCGGTGGCGAGATACGCGATCGAACAGGGGGATTCGCCATGGCTCACGGGGTACGAGCGCTTGCCGTCGCCGTCGTGCTGAGCGCACTCGCGGGATGTACCGGTACCCGGCCCGCCCCGACTGCGGCGGCGGGCACGGCTCCGGCCGCAGGTGCCAGTACCGCTCGCGACCTGCGCGCCTGGGCGCGGTGCATACGGGACCACGGGATCAACATGCCGGACCCGGATCCGGTCACCGGCCAGCTGCCCGGGTTCGACAAAGGTAAGCAGAACCCGAACACGTTCCGCAAGGCGGTCGACGCCTGCGCCGCATTCGAACCCGTACAGACCCGGGATCGCAGCCCGCTGACTCCGGCCGAGCTGGCGCAGAAGCGGCAATGGGCGGTGTGCATGCGCGACCACGGCGTGCCGGTACCCGACCCCGATCCGAACGACCCGTTCGGACCGCACTTCGAGCGACTGCCCAATATGCCACCCGGCGCGCAGGTCGACAGCGCTCTTGCGGCCTGTGTCGACAAGCTCCCGCCCCGGGTACGCGGGGCAAGCTGATGCGGGCCCGTCAGGTTGCCGCAGTGGTCACGGTCGCCGCGGCGGTCGGGGTGCTGGGCGTCGCGGCGAGCGCGGGCCTCGGGTTCGGCGATGGTACGAGCCAGCCGCGTCCGGGCGCCGGCCTGCCACCGGCGACGGCGCGAGTGACCAGGGCGACGCTGGTGCAGACCGAACGGGTCGCCGGCACCCTCGACTACGGTCTCGCGAGCACGCTCGTCGCGCGGGCGGGGCAGGCGACGCTCACCTGGCTCCCCGCGGTCGGCACGACCGTCAGGCCGGGGCAGGTGGTGTACACAGTGGACGATCGGCCGGTCGTCCTCCTGGCCGGGCAGATCCCGCCGTACCGGGACCTGGCTACCGGGGTGCGCGGCGCCGACGTCAGGCAACTCGAGCGCAACCTCGCCACGTTCGGCCAGATCGGGTTCACAGTGGACAACCGGTTCACGGCATCGACCGCGCTTGCGGTACGCCGCTGGCAGCGCGCGCTCGGACAGGAGCAGACCGGCGTGGTCCGCGCCGACCAGGTCGCGGTCGCGCCGGGTCCGATCCGGGTCACCGCCCGCCAAGCCACGCCCGGCGGCCCGGCCGGCGGTCCCGTACTGACCTACACCGGTACCACCCGGGTGGTCACCGTACCGCTGGACGTGAGCCGGGAGTACCTGGTGCGACCCGGACTCTCCGCCACCGTCAGCCTGCCGGACGGAAGGACCGTCGCGGGTACGGTGGCGAGCGTCGGTACCGTCGCCACGACCGGCGCGCCGGATCATCCCGCGACCGTGGACGTCGTGGTGACCATCGCCGACCAGGCCGCCCTCGGCGCCCTCGACCAGGCACCCGTCGACCTGATGCTCACGGTTGCCCGGCGGGACGGCGTGCTCACCGTGCCGGTTGGCGCGCTGGTCGCGCTGCCCGAGGGCGGGTACGCGGTGCAGGTCGTGGCGAACGGCACCGCCAGGTACGTGCCGGTGCGTACCGGCCTGTTCGCGGCCGGGCGGGTGGAGGTGACTGGCGACCTCACCGAGGGCGCCCTCGTGGGGATACCGCAATGAACGACATCGTCACGATGATCGGCGTGAGCCGGACGTACCCGGGAGGCGTGGCCGCCCTGCGCGGCGTCTCCACCCGGATCGCATCCGGCGAGCTGGTCGCGATCGTGGGCCCGTCCGGCTCCGGCAAGTCCACCCTGCTCCACCTCATCGGTACCTTGGACCGACCGTCCTCCGGATCTGTCCACATTGGAGGGTACGATGTGGCACGCCTGTCCGACCGGCAGCTGTCCGCCCTGCGAGCAACCGCGATCGGGTTCGTGTTCCAGCAGTTCCACCTCGCCGCCGGGGTACCGGCCCGGGATGCGGTCGCCGATGGCCTGCTGTACCTGGGGGTGCCCGTCCGGGAGCGGCGGCGCCGGGCGGAGGTCGCGCTGCGCCGCGTCGGCCTCGGGCACCGCCTGGACCATCGCCCGGACCAGCTCTCCGGTGGCGAGCAGCAGCGGGTGGCGATCGCCCGCGCGATTGTCGGCGCGCCCGCGCTGCTGCTGGCCGACGAGCCGACCGGCAACCTCGACTCGGCGGCCGGCGCGGAGGTGCTGCGGCTGCTGCGGGATCTAAACGGTTCGGGTACGACCGTGGTCGTGGTGACGCACGACCGGGATGTCGCGGCCGGTGCCCAGCGTTGCATCGCGATGCGGGACGGCGTGATCGGGGCGGACCGATGAACCCCGGCCTGACACCGGCCCGGCTACGGCCCGGGGATGTGCTTCGGGTCGGCGGCACCGGTCTGCGGGCCCGGCCGCTGCGGGCGCTGCTATCCGCACTCGGCATCGCGATCGGGATCGCGGCGATGGTCTCCGTGATTGGCGTCTCGACCTCCAGCCGGGCCGATCTCGACCGGCGCCTCGCCCAGCTCGGGACGAACCTGCTCACCGTCGGACCGGGGTCGAGCCTGTTCGACCGGCCGGCACACCTGACCGAGGGGGCGGTCGAGATGATCCACCGGATCGGCGCGGTCGAGTCCGTCTCCGCCATTGGTCGGGTCGCCGGTGCGAAGGTGTACCGCAACGACCGCATTTCCTCGCTGGAGTCCGGCGGGATCGCGGTACTGGCCACGCGCACCGACCTTCCCGGTACCGTCGGCACGTCTATGTCCCGAGGCGCGTTCCTGAACGCGGCGACCGCCGGGTACCCAGCCGTCGTGTTGGGCGCCTCCGCGGCCCGCTGGCTGGGCGTCGGCGAGCCGGAGCCGAGGCAGCAGGTGTGGCTGGGCGGCCATTGGTTCACCGTGACCGGAATCCTTGATCCGGTGCCGCTCGTCCCGGAGTTGGACGCCGCTGCCCTGATCGGCTGGCCGGTCGCGACCCAGTTGCTCGGCTTCGACGGGTACGCCACAACCATTTACACCCGCAGCCGTGAGGACGCGGTGGAACAGGTGCGGGCGCTGCTCGCCGCGACTGCGAACCCGGAGCACCCGGACGAGGTCGCGGTCTCCCGGCCCTCGGATGCGCTCGCCGCCAAGCGGGCCACCGACCGTACCCTCAACGCCCTGCTCCTTGGCCTCGGCGCGGTCGCCCTGCTCGTCGGTGGCATCGGTGTGGCGAACACCATGGTGATCTCGGTCCTCGAACGCCGCACCGAGATCGGCCTGCGCCGGGCGCTCGGCGCCACCCGCGGTCAGGTGCGCGTTCAGTTCCTCACCGAATCGCTGCTGCTGTCCGTCCTCGGCGGCCTGGGCGGCGCGCTGCTCGGCGCGACCGTGACCGCGGGATACGCGGCCACGCAGCGCTGGCCGGCCACGGTACCGCTGTGGGCCGACGCGGCCGCGCTCGCCGCAACCCTCGCGATCGGCGCCGTCGCCGGCCTGTACCCGGCGATCCGCGCCGCCCGCCTGCCGCCTGCCCGGGCCCTCGCCGCCTGACGCATAGGATTGGCGAATGAGCACGCCTAGGCCCGTTTTGGTTGTTGACTTCGGGGCGCAGTACGCGCAACTCATCGCCCGCCGGGTACGCGAGGCTGACGTGTACTCCGAGATTGTGCCGCACTCGATGCCCGCCGAGCAGATGCTCGCGCGCCGGCCGCTCGCGGTGATCCTCTCCGGCGGCCCGTCGAGCGTGTACGAACCCGGCGCCCCGCGGCTGGACCCCGGCCTCTTCGCGTCCGATGTGCCGATGTTCGGCATCTGCTACGGCTTTCAGGCGATGGCCCAGGCGCTGGGCGGCACCGTTGCGCACACCGGGCAGCGCGAGTTCGGCGGCACCGCACTGCGGGTCGCGGAGCCCGGTCGGCTCTTTACGGGCCT
>JBPYFB010000584.1:0-13863 GCA_051986465.1 Rugosimonospora sp. | reverse complement strand
TCGAGGGGCTCGCCCTGGAGATCAGGCCCGTGATGTTCTCCGCCGGCGCCGACATGTGAGCGACCCCTGGATCTGAGAGCCACACACCCATGAGCCGTCCGGCCCGGGACGTTCCCGAGGACCTGCTGCGCACCTACGCGCCGCAGGTCCTCGGGGCGCTGCTGCGCCGGTACGGGACGAGCCAGTTCGATCTGTGCGAGAACGCCGTACAGGACGCGCTCATCGCCGCGCACGAGCAGTGGCCGGGCCAGGGCACCCCGGGCGATCCGCGGGCCTGGCTGCTGGCCGCCGCCCGCCACCGGCTCATCGACCAGATCCGCAGCGACACCAGCCGCCGCAGGCGCGAGCAGACACACGCCCAACTCGTCCATCCGCTGGCCCAAGGGGCACCGCCCGGCCGGGACGACAGCCTCCAGGTGCTCAAGCTGTGCTGCCACCCAGCCCTGACGACCTCGGCGCAGGTGGCGCTCACGCTGCGCGCGGTCGCCGGCCTGACCACGGCGCAGATCGCGCACGCCTACCTCCTCCCAGAGGCGACGGTCGCGCAACGCATCTCCCGCGCCAAGGCGCGGATCCGCGACGCGGGGGCCACCTTCCCGCCGCCGGCGTCCGCGGAGGATCGCCTGGAGTCGGTGCTGAGCGTGCTCTACCTGATGTTCAACGAGGGCCACACCGCCACCACCGGCGACTCGCTGTACGACACGGACCTCACCCGCGAGGCGATCCGGCTGGCGCGGCGGGTCCATGCCGAGATCCCCGGCCACGGCGAGGCCGCCGGTCTCCTCGCGCTCATGCTGCTCACCGACGCCCGGCGGGCGGCCCGGTCCGGCCCGAACGGCGAACTCGTCCCGATGGCCGAGCAGGACCGTGGCCGCTGGAACGCCGACCAGATCGCCGAGGGGGTACGCCTTGTCACGGCCGCGTTGCCGCGCGGCCATACCGGCCCGTACCAACTGCAGGCCGCGATCGCCGCGCTGCACGACGAGGCACCCAGTGCCGAGGAGACCGACTGGCCCCAGATCGCCGCGCTGTACGGCCTGCTGCGCAAGATCTCCGACAACCCGATGGTCGCGCTGAACCACGCCGTCGCGGTGTCCATGGTGGACGGTCCGCGCGTCGGCCTGGCCATGGTCGAGGTGCTGGAGTCCGACGAGCGACTCGCCGAGGACCACCGGCTGTACGCGGTCCGGGCGCACCTGCTGGAACGCGACGGTGATCCGGTCGCGGCACGGGCGGCGTACCTCGCCGCGGCCCAGCGCACCGCCAGCCTTCCCCAGCAGCGGTACCTCCATGCCCAAGCCGCGCGACTGGCGCCCTAGCTAGCCGAGCGAGTAGCGCAGCGCGCTGAGGAACCGCCTCGCCAGCACCAGCTCCTCCTGGTCGACGTCGCCCGGCGGCACGATGACGCGCAGCGTGCGGCATACCCGCCCCTCCGTGCTCGCGGCGTGGAAGGAGAGCAGCAGCGCGAGCAGCACCGCCGAGTGGGACAGGCTCACCCGGGAGTACCCGGCGCCGATGACCGGTACCGTCACCTCGTCGAGGTGGCACCTGCGGACCGCCGCCCACAGCCCGTCGTACGTCTGGGTGAGGTGCGACCACGTCGTCACGGTGCCGTCGCGGGTGGGTCGCCCGCAGGCGAGCAGCAGTACCGGCCCGGGCGCGCTGTCGCCGTCGAGAACCTGGACGGCACCGGGCTTGCTCAGCGTCGAACGCTCCACAGTGGACTCCAAGGTGGCCCGCTCGGCCGGGTCCAGCCTGCGCAGGTACTGACCCATCAGGCTGGCCGGCGAAATCTTGTCGAGCGAGGCGGTACGGCGCCGGTCGGTCGTCAGGACGCACGGGCGGTGGTCGAGCACGTTGCCCGGCACCACGTGGATCTCCCACTCCCCCGTGCTGCTCACCGCGCGGATGGTCCGCTTCGTCAGGCGCAGCACCAGCCCGCCGAGGACACCCGCGCCGACCGTGGCCAGCAGCCACCAGCCGCCCACCTGCGCCGCTCCCTGCGGCCAGATGAACTGCGCGACGCCGACGCCGGAGGCGATGACCCCGCACGTCGCGAGCAGCCACTGGACCGCCTCGCGGTCGACGCCGCCGGTGCGCCGCTTGACCGCCCGCCAGCGCAGCCGCAGCGGGCTCGTCGGCACGCCCTCGTCCGCCACGCCGGCTAGCCCCGGTCGAGGAGCAGGCGGACCTTGCACGCCGCCGCTGCCCCGGTCAGGTCCGGAAACAGCTTCAGCGCGCTGATCCCCATCAGGTCGAGGTCGGCCAGCGCGGTGCGGACGTCGGAGCACGGCAGGAGGATCCTTGTCAGCGCCACCCCGCTGACCTCAGCGCAGTGCGTGACCACCTCCTCCAGGCTGTCGAACGGGCCGCGGGAGAGGGTGTAGTGGCCCGACTGGTTGCGGGCGCGGGCGTTCTCGTGCGACGGCACCGCCACGATCTCGACGCCGTGCTCGCCCGACCACACCTCGCACTGCCGGTGCAGCATCCACAGGACCACGTGGCTGTCGGACAGGTCGAAGGCTTCGAGCGCTTCCTTGTATGCGAAGAACGCCGCGATGTACGGGCTGCTGGTCCAGTCGAGCAGCCGGGTCGGCAGGCCGTGGTGCTGCCCGAGCGCGACGAGCCGCCGCTCGTCCGCGCACAGCTCCTCCGGCAGCCCGTAGTCGCGGCACGTCTCCCGGAACGAGGCGAGCAGCGTGTCGAACAGCTTCGGGCGGCGCTCCGGCTCGACGTGGCGGAACGTACGGTCGAAGGCGGACTCGAGGCGCCAGCGCGGCGAGCGCATGCCCCGGAACAGGTACGCGTCGCGCCGGCACGCACCGGCCTCGACGAACTCCGGCACCAGGTCGCGCTTGAACTCCCACCACGAGTCCAGGCGAATCTCGCGTATCCGGGCCACGACCGCCTCACCCGAAGGGGCGTACCGGCTGGGCGCCGACCGCGCGGATGCCGATCGCGTCGATGAGGCAGGGGTGCAGGACGTACTCGCGCTCCGACAGCGGCGGCTGCAGTTCGTTCATGCCGCCCATCGAGTAGAAGAAGGTGCCCTCGACACCGTTGCGCTTGCCCACGAAGCCGAGCAGTCCGTTCTGCCACAGTACGGTCGCCAGGTCCGTCTGGCCGTCGAAGTGCTGGCGCAGCAGGTCCCGGGCGGCGTGCAGGCTCGGCGCGTCGAAGCGGTCGGTGCCGAGTGTCAGCAGCGCCGCCCGCAGCCCCTCGACGATCTCGTCGCGGAGGTAGGCGTGGCTGCCGACGTAGAACTCCGCGTACCCGTGCTGCCCCGACTTCGCGGGCGCCAGGTCGGAGGAGATCTGGTTGGCGCACTGCTGCAACTGGTCGTTGCCGAACGCGGCGGCCGCCCGCGCGACAGTGTCCCTGATGGAGCGTTGCGAGCCCGCCCCGGCCTGCCCCTGCTTGGCGCGCAGCACGGAGTTGCTCAGCGAGTTGCCGAGCTCGACGAGGTCGCGCGGGATCAGCCGGGTGTGCCGCAACAGGTAGTCGAGGGTGCGCTCGGTGCTTCCGCGCGCCACGTTCTCGATCTGCGCGTGACCGAGCCAGGCGACCATCGGATCCTCGGCGGTCGGATCGGTCAGGTACCGCTTGTCCAGCTTGTCGATCTTGTCGTGCAGCAGGTACTTCAGCGCGCTGGCGTCCCAGTCCAGCACGCGCACGTGCGGCTCGCCGCGGTACTTGCTGGCCATCTCGCTGCGCAGCACGCTGGAGAAGACCACGTCGCGGATGGTCACCACGACGTGCAGCCGGCCACCGACGCGCTGGTCCTTCAGCCACAGCATCACCGCGTGGAACAGCCCCTCCTGGCACGGCAGCCAGTACATCGGCGCGTTCGCGAAGGATTCGTCGACACCGTCCACGTAGAAGGCGATCGGCGGCAGGTCGGCGACCGCCTCGCGCAGGAAGTGCGTGAGGTCGTTCCAGTCGCGCTGCTGCAGGTACCCGACGATTTTGTGCTTCGCGTCGTACTCATAAAGAATGTCGGCGAGGTGGCTGAAGATGGTACCGGGTGCGCGGCCGTCGCCAATGAGATGGTCATAGCCCGCCAACTCGTCGCGCAATGCCGGGGCAACCCGTTCCCGAAGTTCCCGCCGGCGCAGGATATGCGCGGTCGCGGTACGGGTAATGGCGCACGACCAGATCCGGCGCCACGTTTCGACCAGGTCCCGCCGCTCGAAGAACTGGCAGGTGCGCACGATCGACTCGGTCGATGGCAGATCGCCCTGCGAGGTGTCCGCGTAGACGCTGGCCTCCTGCTCCGCCGAGGCCTGCAACCGGCGCAGGTACACGGTTTTGCCGGCACCCATCCGGCCCACGATCACCCGCGCGCGCATGTCGTCGGCGCGGGTGGCCAGCGCCCCGAACGCCTCGTTACCAGCGAAGTCGACGAAGCGCTCCAGTAACGAATCCAGGTTCTCCCGGGCCCCGTCCGGGTTGCCGAACGGCGCCGCGCCGGTACTGAGGACTGATGACCCGGGATTCACATCTATGAGGGAACCAGGCGAACGCCGGATTCACAACAGCCCTTTGTTTCGGTGGCTGAAGGTTCAGTGGCTGAAGGTATCGGATGGCTGACGGTATCCGTCAGCTGTGCTCGGGCGTGACCTCGCAGCCGACTTCCTCGGCGAGGTACTCCGCAGCCCACCGCATCAGCGCCCCGAGCACCGGTACGAGCGCCTCGCCGGGCGGGCTGAGCCGGTAGCTGACCCGCAGTGGTGGCCCCTCCTGGACGGTACGGGTGACCAGCCCGGCCCGGACCAGCTCGGTGAGCCGGTCGGCGAGCATCGACTGGCTGATCCCGGCCAGCGCCCGGGTAAGCTCGGCAAAACCGGCCGGGCCCTGCGTGAGTACCCCGATCAGCTCGCCGTTCCAGCGCTTGCCGAGCAGGTTGAAGGCCTTTGTCAGCGCCTCGTCGCACCTGCGCGGGGCAGACTGCGGGGCGGACACCGCCTTCGGGACCTGCATGTGACCGATCATACCTATCTGCTCTGAGCTAGTTACTTCTAAAAAGCTAGCCCCTTTGGCTACAGTAGCGGCTATGACAGACGTACTGCCGGCCGAGGAGTTCCTCGCCCTGCACCCGGATGCCCGGTCCCTGCTGTTCACCGACGCCCGCACGGCGAACACGTTCACCGACGAACCGGTGACCGACGAGCACCTGCGGGCCATCTTCGAGCTGGCCAAGTGGCCGCCGACCGGCGGCAACACCCAGCCGCTGCGGGTGCTCTACGTGCGTACGCCCGAGGCGCGGCAGCGGCTGGTCGCGCACATGTTCGACGGCAACAAGGCCAAGACCCTCGCCGCCCCGGCGGTCGCGGTGCTCGCCGCGGATACCGGGTTCCACGAGTTCATGCCGCGGGTGTTCCCGATCCGGCCGCAGATGAAGGACGTGTTCGAGGGCGACGCGACCCTGCGCGAGCGCCAGGCACGCTTCAACGCGACGCTGCAGGCCGGGTACTTCCTCCTCGGCGTGCGCGCGGCGGGCCTGGCCGCAGGTCCGATGGGCGGCTACGACGCCGACGGCCTCGACGCCGAGTTCTTCCCGGACGGCAGATGGAAATCGATCCTGGTCGTCAACATCGGCAGGCCCGGCCCGGACGCCTGGTTCGACCGGCTGCCCCGCCTCGACTACGACGAGGTCGTCCGGCACGCCTGAGCAGCCGCGCAAGCGCGGGGAGCGACCCCTTGGGAGCTTGATCACATCGGGTGGCTTCCCGCGCTTTTCCTTGCCGGGCGGCAGGTAGCGTGGCGCCTTCGTACGGGGGTTCTGGGAGGTATGACGTGTTCGCAGGCGTTGGCCGCTTCGTTGTCCGCCATCCGGTCTGGGTCATCGTCGCCTGGGTGGTCGCCGCCGTGGCCGTGGTCGGCTTCGCCCCGAAGCTGACCGCCACCACCGACGAAGCGTCGTTCCTACCGACCCACTACGAGTCGATCCAGGCCAGCCAGCTTCAGCAGAAGGCCTTTCCGCAAGCCGCGACGCCGGCCGCGCTGATCGTCGTCGAGCGGCAGGACGGCGGCGCGCTGGGCGCCGCCGACTCGGCGAAGGTCGCGGCGACCGCGCAGGCCCTGTCGGGCCAGCACATCCAGAACGTGACGGCGATCGTGGCGGCGCCGCCGTCGCCGAACAAACTGATCCAGATCATCGCGGTACAGATGCCGCCGCAGAAGAGCGCCAACGACACCGCGCAGCAGGACGCGGTCAAGGTGCTGCGCGACCAGCTGCCCGGACAGTTGCACGGCGCCGACCTCAAGGCCGGCATCACCGGTACCGCCGCGCAGGCCCTCGACGCCCAGAAGTCCGGCAACCGCGCCAACGCCATCATCGGCGTCGCGACGATCGGCCTGATCCTGGTACTGCTGCTGATCATCTTCCGGAGCCCGATCATCGCGCTGCTGCCGATCGTCACCATCGGCGTGGTCTCCCAGGTCGCGACGGGCCTGATCAGTTGGGCCAGCAACGCGTTCAACCTGAAGATCGACAGCTCGGTGACGGCGATCCTCATCGTGGTGCTCTTCGGCGTCGGTACGGACTACATCCTGTTCCTGATGTTCCGCTACCGGGAACGGCTGCGCGCCGGCGAGGACCCGAAGACCGCGATGATCAGCGCGGTGACCCGGGTCGGTGAGGCTATCGCCTCGGCGGCGGGCGCGGTCATCATCTCCTTCCTCGCGCTGACCCTCTCCACGCTGGGCCTGTTCCGCTCGCTCGGCCCGGCGCTGGCGATCGCGGTCGCCACCACGCTGCTCGCCGGGCTGACGCTCATCCCGGCCGTGGTGTCGCTGCTGGGCACCAAGGTGTTCTGGCCGTCCAAGGCGTGGCGGCGCGAGCCCACCGGCTCGCGGTTCGCCGCGATCGGCCGGTCGCTGGGGCGCCGCCCGGCCGCGTATGCCGGCGCATCCGGCCTCGTGCTCGTCGTCCTGGCCGTCTTCGCACTCGGCTTCCACCCGAACTTCGACCTGAGCAGCGGCTCAACCGCGAGCGGCGCGGAGTCGACGGTGTGGAGCAACGAACTGCTCAAGGGCCTGCCGGCCGGCGCCACCGAACCGTCCGACGTGTACCTTCGCGCCACCTCGGGCGCGCCGCTGGCAACCGACCAGCTCGCCGGGTACCGGGAGAAGCTGGCGGCGGTGCCCGGCGTCGGGCAGGTCGGGCAGCCGCTCCTGTCGCCGGACAAGACGGTGGCGGACTTCCAGGTGACGCTCGCCAGCAACCCGCAGTCCCAGGCCGCGCTGGCAACCGTCAGCGGGCCGTTGCGCGGTACCGCGCACGCCGCGGCGCCGGCCGGTACGACCGCGGTCGTGGGTGGCCTGACATCGGTGTTCGTCGACATCAAGGCCGCGGTCAACCACGACTACGCGGTGGTGTTCCCGGTGGCCGCGATACTCATCATGGTGATCCTGGGCCTGTTGCTGCGCAGCCTGGTGGCGCCCTGGTACCTGATGCTCACGGTGGGGTTGGGCTTCGCCGCCACGCTCGGCGCCACGGTGCTGCTCTTCCAGCACGTGCGGGGCGAGCCCGGCCTGATCTTCATGCTGCCCGTCATCATGTACCTGTTCGTGGTCGCCCTCGGCACCGACTACAACATTCTCATGATCGCCCGATTGCGCGAGGAGGCCCGGGAGGGCCGCAACCCGCGCGAGGCCGCCGCGATGTCCGTGCGCCACGCCGGCCCGACGGTGGCGGCGGCCGGCCTGATCCTCGCCGGTACGTTCGGCTCGCTCATGCTGGCCGGCAACAGCACGCTGACCCAGATGGGCTTCGCGATCTCCGGCGGTATCGCCATCGTCGCGTTCGTCATGGCGCTGTTCCTCACCCCCGGCATCACCGCGCTCATCGGCCACGCCGCGTGGTGGCCGGGGCACGGCGACGCCACGCCGCCGGGCGGCGAGCCGGTGCCGACCGAGCGGCGCGAGCCGGCCCACCTGCGCGCCTGAACCGCCTGAATCGGCGTGACCGGCGCATGAACGGCGCCGGCCTGGGCAGACACCGGCGGTGGCCAGGCCGCTGCCTCTCGTACGCCCGATGCTGGCGACGCTCGGCGAGCTGCCGTCCCCGCCCGGTTGGGGGTACGAGTTCAAGTGGGACGGCGTCCGGGCGATCGTGTACCTGGACGCCGGCCGGGTACGGATCGTCTCGCGCAACGACCGCGAGGTCGCCGACGGGTACCCGGAACTGGTCGCGCAGGGCGAGCGGCTGCGGCGCCACCGCCTGATCCTCGACGGCGAGATCGTCGCGCTGGACCCGCGCGGCCGGCCCAGCTTCAGCCTGCTGCAGCAACGCATCCACGTACGGGCGCCCAACCCGGCCCTGCTCGCCCGGGTACCCGTCCAGCTGTACCTGTTCGACCTGCTGCACCACGGTGACCAGGCCACCCTGAAGCTGCCGTACCCGCAGCGCCGCCAGCTGCTCGACGAGCTGGCCCTGGACGACCACGTGATCACGACGACGCCGTGGTGGCGCGACGACGATGGTGCCGACCTCATGCACACCGCGGCGGAACAGGGCCTGGAGGGCGTGGTCGCGAAGCGGCTGAGCTCCCCGTACCAGCCGGGCACCCGCTCCCCGCACTGGATCAAGGTGCCGCTCAACAGCACGGTGGAGGTGGTCATCGCCGGCTGGAAGCCCGGTGGCGGGCGGCGCGCCGGCATGATCGGCTCCCTCGCCCTGGGCATGTACGACGAGCGGGGCCGGCTGACCTACGTCGGTGGCGTCGGCACCGGCTTCACCCAGCGCGCCCTGGCGGACCTGGGCCGGATGCTCGACCCGCTGCACCGCGACACCAGCCCGTTCGACGTGCCGGTACCCCGCGAGGACGCCCGGGACGTGCACTGGGTACAGCCGCGCCTGGTCGGCGAGGTCAACTACCGCAACCGCACCCCGGACGGCCGGCTGCGCCACCCGTCCTGGCGCGGCCTGCGCCCGGACCGCGACCCCGAAGAGGTCAGGCGGTAGCGGCGTCCGCGAGCTGGCCGCCCAGATTCTCGGCCGGCTCGGCCGCATTCTCGCCATGCTCGGCCGCATTCTCCGCCGGGTGCCGCTCGTCGCGGGCGCCGAACTGCTGGCCGTACCACCACGCGCCGGCCGCGGCGAGCGCGGAGGTGCCCAGTGCGGTGCTCCAGCCGACCGGACCCAGCGGGCGCGAACCGAGCAGCGCGCTGAGGCCCGGCGTCTGGACGCCCGCGGCGAGCAGCGCCAGCGACCCGGCGCACGCCGCGCTGACCTTCGGGTCCCAGCCGCTCGCGACCACGGTCTGCGCCAGTTGCGCGGAGACCAGGGTGACAAGGGCCACTGTGGACGCTCGCGCCGGGGTACCGGTGAAGCGGGCCAGGAGCCAGGCCGTACCCGTCGCACCCGCGGTGGCGACGGCCCGGATGCGGATGTCGCGCTGCAGCGCCGGGCCCAGCGACGCGTCGGGCCCCTCGGCCAGCAGCGCCTGCGGATCGCCCGCGGACCGCGCGCGGGCCGCCAGCGCGAGTGACGGTACGACGTCGGTGAGCATGTTGACGAGCAGGAGCTGGCGGGTGTTGAGGCCGGGGCCGCCGAGGATGCCGGCGCCCACGGTAAAGCCGATCTCGCCGAGGTTCCCGCCGAGCAGGACGGCCAGCGCGTCGCGTACCGACGACCACAGCACGCGCCCCTCCACGACCGCGTTGACGACGGTCTCGATCCGGTCGTCGGTGACCACGACGTCGGCGGCGGCGCGCGCCGCCGGAGTGGCCCGGGTACCGAGCGCGATGCCGACGTGCGCGGCCCGGATGGCGGGCGCGTCGTTGGCGCCGTCCCCGGTGACCGCGACCGCCTGGCCCGCGCGGCGCAGCAGGCGCACCACGCGTACCTTCTGCGCCGGCGCGGTACGCGCGAAGACGCTGACCTCCGGCAGCACCCGGGTCAGCTCGTCGTCGTCCATCGCGTCGATCTGCGCGCCGCTGATCACCCGTGCGCCGTCTCCGTTCAGCACGCCCAACTCCCGGGCGACCGACTCCGCCGTACTGGGGTGGTCGCCGGTCACCATGAGCACGCGTACCCCGGCCCCGCGCAGCTTCGCCACCGCCTCGGCGGCGGCCGGGCGTACCCGGTCGGCAAGCGCCACGAAGCCGGCGAAGCGCAGATCGTCCACATGCGACTCGTCGAGCTGGTACCCGGAATCGACCGGCCCCTCGGCCACCGCGAGCACCCGGTACCCGCGCTCGGCCAGCCGCTGCGCCGTCGCGGTCAGCTCGCGCCGCGCCGCGTCGTCCAGCGCGCACTTCGCGATGACGATCTCCGGCGCGCCCTTGACGCTCAGCACCCGCCCCTGCGCCGTCGCGCCGAGCGCCGCGTGCATACCGCGCCGCGGCTCGAACGGCAGCTCGTCCACGCGCTCCCAGCCCGACTGTCCATCCTGGACAGTCATGCCGGTGTCCTGCCCGCCGGCCGCGACCGCGCGGTCGGTCGGGTGTGGCAGGCGCCGGCCGGTACGGTGTGCCGGGGTGGCGCGCAGAGCGGCGGCGAGCACCAGGCGCAGCCGGTCGGGCAGTTCCTCGGGCGCCGCCTCGCCGGTACCGTCGCTGAGCAGCCGCAGCCGCAGCCGCCCCTCGGTCAGCGTGCCGGTCTTGTCGAAGCACAGCGCCTGCACCCGACCCAGCGCCTCCAGCGTCGCCGGGTTGCGCACCAGCACACCGCGCCGGGACAGCCGCCGGGCCGCGGCGAGCTGTGCCACGGTCGCCACCGAGGGCAGCCCCTCCGGTACCGACGCCACCGCGAGCGAGACCGCCGGTACGAACGCCTGGCGCAGCGGCTGCCCGCGCAGCACGTTCGTGGCGAGCAGCAGCACGCCCGAGCCGACCGACAGCGGGAGCGTGGAGCGGGTCAGGTCGTGCAGCCTGCCCTGTACTCCCGTGGCGCGCGGCGCGTCCGCCTGGTGCGCCGCCCGCCGCGCCTCGGTATCCGCACCGGTCGCCACGACCGTACCCAGGCCGTGCCCGGCGGCCACCGCGGTGCCGTCGTACACCATGCTCGTGCGGTCGGCGGGTACCCGCGCGGTGCTCGGGCTCGCCGTCTTGCCGACCGGCAGCGACTCGCCGGTCAGGTTCGCCTCGTCGATCTCCAGCCCGTCCGCCTCCACGACCCGGCAGTCGGCCGGTACCGAGTCGCCGGCGCGCAGGTCGACGATGTCCCCCGGTACCAGATCCTCGGCGGCGCCGTCGACGAGCCGCCCGTCGCGCAGCAGCCGCACCGGTACCGACGCGTGCTCGGCGAGCTGGCGCACGGCGCGGTCGGCGCCCAGGCGCTGTACCCCACCCACGAGTGAATTGACCACGACCACGCCGCCGATGAGTGCGGCGTCCAATGTGGACCCGACGGCGGCGGCGAGCCCGGCGCCGGCGCCCAGCGCCGGTGTCAGCGGGTTCGCCAGTTCCTCGGCGACCGCCCGGGCCAGCCCCGGTTGCTCGGCGTCCGCGTCCCCCGACTCGGGGCGCCGCCGCTCCGCCTCCTGGTCCGGCAACCCTTCGGGTGAGGAGCGCAGCCGGCGCAGCACCTCCCGCACCGGTATGGCGTGCCAAGGGTTTCGGTCGGCGGGGCGCGGCGGGCGCAGGCGCACCACCGGATCCGCGTACCACAGCCCGGCGCCGATGCCGGCCAGCGCCGCGATGTTGCTGCCGAGCAGCGCGTTGCGCCCCGCCTGGCTGGTGGGGCTGGCCAGCCCGAGCACCGCGGCGACCGCCGCGTCGTACTCGGCGATGCGCACCCCGGACGACGCCGCCCGGCGGGCGGCCGGCACCGCCTCCAGCACCTGCACCACGTCGGCCAGGCCGGGCCCGCAGAGCAGGTGCCCCACGCCGCGGCGGCTGCGGACCGACGGGGTGACCACGGCGATGCCGAGGTCCGCGGCGGCCAGCGCCGACCGGCCCTGCCGGGCGACCAGGACCACGCCGTGGCCGGCGCGCTGCAGTTCGCGGACCGACTCAGCCAGCCGCGACCCGCCCGGCACCGCGCCGCTCACCTTGAGGCGCCGCCCAAGCTTGCTGGAGCGGCCGGCCACCCATACCTCGCCCACGCCGGTGGCGGCGGTGATCAGAACTTCCGCGTACGGGTCCAGCTCGGTAACCAGCGACACCTCGGCCACGATCCGGTTGTCGTGGTACAGGTGCAGGCTGCGCCGGTCGGACGTGCCCGGGGCGAGGCGCCAGCCGTCCCGCTCCCGGTGCACCATCGGGTCGCCGGGATCGAGCAGCCCGAGCGCCCGCGCGTGCAGGTCGGGCCCGTCCGTCTCGCCGTCGACCGGCCGGACCTCGTCGATCGTCCACCGCCCGGTGGTCAGCACGGTCGCGTCCAGGATCACGGTGTCCACGCGGTCCAGCCGGCGCAGTGCCCGGGGATCGTCCACAATGACGTCACGCTCAGCGATGGTGTGGCCCAGCCGCGCCGCGAACGACTCCTTCGCGAGGCGCGCCGGCTTCGCGGTACCGGCCGCGAGGGCCGCCACCGACAGCGGCGGCCGCAGCGCGAGCAGGGCGCCCAGCCAGCCGGTGGCCCCGGCGGTACCGGCACGCGAGGCGTACTGCTCGACCGGCCCGTCGGGCAGCGGTACCGGCCGCGGTTCGGCCACGGCCGGCTCGACCTCCTCGTCCCCGACATCCCCGAACAGCTGCCCCGCGCGCCGCATCCAGGCCCGGTGCCGGGCGCGCGCCTCGACCACCCGCTGTACCCGGTGCACCGCGTCCACGAGCAGCCCCACCGGCTGCCCCGCCATCGCGCTGGCGGCCGCCTCCGCGATCGCCAGCGCCGGCTCCGCGCGCCCCGGGCCCAGCCGGGCGTGTACCGCGGCGCGCACGTGCGGGACGTTCGTCGCCGCCGTGAGCAGGGCCGGTACGCTCACCGGCAGCCGCGCCGCCCGGGTCAGGCCACCGGCGGCCGCCACCCCGGCGCCGACCAGGTGGGCGCCGAGCGCCACCAGCTCCGCCGAGACCGCGACCGGCGGATCGTCAGGTACCGACTGCTCCTCGGCCGCCGCCCCCAACTCGGCAAGGGCCCGGGAGACCGGTTCGAAGGGGAATGAGCTGGCGGCACGGTCCGCGGCGCGGCGGACAAGCCCGGGTACCGACGCCAGGGGCAGCCCCGCCAGGCCCGTCGCTCGCGGCCGCCCCATCAAGCCTGCTGCCGACCGGCGCGGGCGGTACGCCGCGCGATCTCCGACCCGGCCGCGACCGCGAGCGCAACCGGCCACTCGATGACGCTCACCGCGGCCGCGGCGCCCAGGCCCGCATAGAGTACGAGCTGCTTACGCGGTATCCGCTCGGCCGCTCGCCAGGCGGAGTCGGCGGCACCGCGCGCCTGCCCGATTCCGCCGCGCGCCTGCCGCATCCCGCTGCGCGCCTGCCTGATCCCGCTGCGCGCCTGCCGCATTCCGCCGCGCGCTGCCCGGGACGCCGAGTCCTGCACCATCCGCACCGGCAACGCCATGCTGACCAGCGACGGCCGCGCCGCGTCCGGCATCGACGTCCGGCTCTGCCTGGTCGGGGTGCTCTTCGCCGCGCTCGTCGTCGTGCTCTTCATCCTCCTGGGCGGGGTGCTCTTCGCCGCGCTCTTTGCCGCGCCCGTCCTCTGCCTGGGCGCCGTGCTCCTCGTCCGCTTGGGCTCCTTGGGCGCGGATTTCGCCGCTGGCAGGTCGGCCGGGGTGGGCCGCCTGGCCCGGGTGGTCCGCTTCGCTGGGGTCCTGCCTGCTGCCATTTCGATTTACTCCTTCCACGCCTTTCGGACCGCGTTCCCATGCTGTACGCCGCCAAACACCAATTTCGTGATCGACATCTGGCCGGGTGCGTGGCAGGTATGTCCTATGTAGACTCACGTCTCATTCCACTGTGGAC
>JBPYFB010000583.1:0-8250 GCA_051986465.1 Rugosimonospora sp. | reverse complement strand
TCTTGACACCGGCCACGTGGGCGGCGACGGCGAGCAGCGGCGCCACCACCAGCACGGCGAGCACCGCGAAAACCGCGAACTCCAGCGAGGTCTCGACCGCGCGCAGAAAGGGTCCGGTGACGGTCCGGTAGTTCGCAAGCCCCACAAAGGACACCGGGCGCCGGCGAGCGAACGGCGTCCACCACGGTAGCTGGTACATCTGGAAGCTGGTTATCAGCGTCCAGATGCTCGGCCACACATGCGTCACGGCCAACCCGACCGTCGCTGGGACAAGCGCGAGCCAACCCAATCCGGACCTGCGAGACATCGACATCCTCCACGGAGGCCACCATTGGCCGATGGAGGATGTTAGCGGACCTGGCGCGCGCGGGTGGGCCCTACCTCGATCCGTCAGCGCAGGTCAAATTCCTCCCAGCCACCGATGGCCGTACGGTTGGCGATGAGCGCAGACTTGCCGGCGCTTTCGGCGGTGACGTACCTGCCGTCCGCCAGAGCCTTCAGGCTGATGCTTCCGTCCGGGTTGGTGATGAGCTGGAACAGCTCCCAGCCACCGATGGCGGTGCGGTTCGCGATGAGCGGGGACTTGCCGGCGTTCTCGGCGGTGACGAACTCGCCGTCGGCGTGCGAGTACAAGGCGACGTGACCGCTGCCGGCGTCGATGATGTCGAAGCTTTCCCAGGCGCCGACCGCGGTGCGGTTCGCGACCAGCGGCGACTTGCCGGCGTTCTCAGCGGTGACGAACCGGTTGTCGGCGTGGGCGTGCAGCGACCGGGACTGGTGGGCGGTGTCGACGACATTGAACTTTTCCCAGGCCCCAACGACCTGGCGGTTGGCGACCAGCGCGGCACCGCCGGCGTTCTCAGCGGACACGTACAGCCCGGTGGTGGCGAGCTTCAGGCTGGCGGTGCCGTCAGTGTATGTGGTGACCTGGAAGACTCCGTTCTCGTCGACCGTCAGAGCGGACGGGCCAAGGAGCTTGTCTCCGCCGGTATTCACGGAGACAAAGGCGTTCCGGGCGGGCGACCGGAGCGCGACGAGCCCGCCGCCCGCGTCGCACAGGTCGAGGGCCTGTGCCGCGCCCGGCGCGACGGTGTCGGCGTAGAGCCGCTCGTCGCTGCGCACCGAGACGTACCGGTTGTCGGCTCTGGCCAGCAGGCTGGCCACGCTTGTGCACTGGACCGGCCGCGCGACGGTCGAAGTGGTGCCGGACAACTGGTACGCGGGGTTGGTCTCGGTGACCTGCACGACGTACCTGCCGGGCTTGGCGTACGTATGGGCGACGGTACTCGCCTGGCCCGTCACGACCGGCGTCCCGTCGCCGAAGTCGAAGGCGTACGAATCGGTTGCCTGCGGCCCCAACACGCTGGCGTTCAACGTCATCGTGTCGGGTCCCGCCCGCATCTGCACGGCGGGCAGCGGACCAGGCCCCAGCTCCGTCGGGCCGCGGTCGGCGTAGGTGACCGGTCCGACACCGGTGTCCGGCAGGTTGGGGTCGTCGACGCGGGCACGGGATTGCTGGTCCGTGCTCGGGTAACCCGGGGCCGCCGAGTTCGCCGAGTCCATCGCGCTGGCCGAGGTGGCCGAACCGGTAGCGGCGTCGTGGGCCGCTTGGCCGGAGGCGGCCCGGAACTGATCCAGCGTCATCGGCGCCTGCCAGGCGTAGTTGTTCGGCGCCCCACCCTGGTACACGTCGTTGTAGTTGACAGTGGTCTGACCGGCAGCGCCGTCGTACACGCCGATATTCACAGCGTCGGCGGTGGGGGTGGCGCAGTTGCGATTGGCCACGCCGTTGGCGTTGGCGATGTTGTTCTGTACGGACACGCCCGAGGATGCGCCAGCCACCTTGATGCCGGTCGAGCAGTTGCCGCTGGCGTCGTTGTTCGCGATGGCCGTGCCGCTGGCCCCGTCGTTGAGGATCCCGATCCCGGCACCCGTGTCCACGGTGTTGTTGACGACGATGTTGCCGGAGGCGCCGGGGTGCAGCGCGATCCCGGCGACCGAGCCACCGGTGACGGTGCTGTTCTCGATGATGTTGTGCGAGCCGGAGATGTCGATGCCGGCGGTGCCGGCGTGCGCGTTCGCGGACGAGGACCTGAGCGTCAGACCGGTGCTCGCCGGGTCTATCGAGATGGCCGGCTCCCCCGCGGCGGACGCGGCGTTGTCGCTGTACAACTTCGAGTCGGTGAGGTTGATCAGCTCCATGGCCGGCGCGGCTGCGGCACTGGTCTCGACGTTCAGGGAATAGCTGTTGATCCGGGTTGAGTTGCTCAGGAGCACGGACGGACCCGCGGAGACCTCCAGCAGGATCATGCTCTCGATGTCGACATCGTGTTGCCCGTCGATGGTCAGCCCGGCGTCCGGACCCCGCAACACACCGCCGGACACGATAATCGGTGCGGTCGGCGTGCCAGACTTCGCCACCGTCACGTGCTCCTTGTACGTCCCCGTGATGGACACCCGCTGACCGGGCTGGACCGCGGCCAGCCCGGCGGCGATCGTGCAGAACGGGTTGAAGCTCGTGCCGGGGCCGGTGTCGCTGCAGCCCGTGCTCGCGGCATTGTTCACGTAATAAACTGCCGGGGTCGCGGCGAGCGCGACGCGGACCCCGACGGACGCCACCGCCCCGAGGCCGAGCAGGACAAGAGTGATTCCGGCCAGGCGTCGCATACGCACAGACATCTCCCCCGAGCAAGGCTTCATGGACCGCGCCGAATTCTCGCGCATTCGCGGCGAGTTCTGCGTCTCCTATCGGGAATCGTTATACAGATGACGGGCTATGCTGTTCGATCTCCTGGCGCTTGACGCAGGACCGGCCACCGCGGCTGGGCCGAGACCACCGGCCGCCTAGCTGGATGACTGTCCACTATAGGTAGACGAGCGAGACGGCACCCAGGGTTGGGCGTCGACTCCACAGCGTCTCCGGCGGGCGACCGCCCAGGTCCGTCCACTGTAGATGGAGGACCAGGTTCCCGGCCCCCGCCATCTCGGTGCGGCGCTGAGGCGGAAGTTTCACGTGCGGTACAGGCGCCGCCGGGCGCAACAATTCTGCACACGTCGATCCATTGACTTCTGCTCGACCTGCGGACACGCTCGCCAGGAATGCGCTTTCCTACGCACCCGGGAGCAGCGCCCATCGAGCGAGACGAAGGTGAGACGGATGAGACGAGCAGTCGCTGTGCGACTCATGGCAGGTGGTGCGGCGGCCGCCGCTGCCGCGATCGGTGTGGCGCTGGTGATGCCGAACGCGTCGGCGGCAACCGGCGGCGTCACCGGTTACGCGACCCAGAACGGCGGCACCACCGGCGGTGCGGGCGGCCAGACAGTCAGGGCCACCACAGGTACGGCGATCCACACGGCCTTGTGCAACCGGGCCAGCAGCAGTACCCCGATCATCATCCAGGTCGAGGGCACCATCACCGTCGGCAACACCGCCAAGGTCTCGGGCAACAGCTGCAACACCGCCGACGGAGTCATCGAGCTCAAGCAGATCAGCAACGTCACCCTCATCGGGGTGGGCTCCGGAGCGGTCTTTGACCAGATCGGCATCCACATCCGCGAATCCAGCAACATCATCATCCAGAACGTGACCGTCCAGAACGTGAAGAAGTCGGGGTCGCCCGTCTCCAACGGTGGCGACGCCATCGGCATGGAAAGCTCCGTGCACAACGTCTGGGTCGACCACAACACCCTGCTGGCCTCGGGTGGCGAGGCTCAGGGCTATGACTCGCTCATCGACATGAAGGCCGGCACGAACTACGTGACCGTCTCGTACAACACCTTCACCAACTCCGGCCGGGGTGGCCTCATCGGGTCCAGTGACAGCGACACTGGCAACGGTCCGGTGACCTTCCACCACAACCTTTACACGAACATCGACTCCCGTACGCCCCTGCTGCGGGCGGCCACGGCACACATCTACAACAACTACTACGTGAGCCTGAACAAGTCCGGCATCAACCCGCGGGACGGTGGCAAGGCGAAGGTGGAGAACAACTACTTCAAGAACTCCGCCGACGTCCTGGGTACCTTCTACACCGACCTGATGGGTAGCTGGCAGGTCGCCGGCAACATCTTCGACAACGTGACGTGGACCGCTCCCGGTACCGAGAACCACCCGGCCGGCCCCGACGTGCAGTCCAACACGAGCATCAGCATCCCGTACTCGTACAGCCTCGACCCCGCCAGCTGCGTGCCGAGCATCGTCGGCCAGACCGCCGGCGCCAACAAGGGCCTTATGGTGTCCAACGGCTCCTGCACGGCCGCGTCGCCGTCCGCCACCTCGGCGCGTCCGAGCGCCAGCGGCAGCCCGACGCCGGCCAAGAGCCCGAGCAGCGGGCCGACCAGCCCGAGCACCAGCCCGAGCAGCGGGCCGACGCAGCCCTCCGGCACCAACCTGAGCATCGGAGCCGGCGCCGACGGCTCAAGCAAGGCGAGCGGTACCAGCTACGGCAGCGTGATCGACGGCAACCTGTCCACCTACTGGTCGCCGACCGGTTCGACCGGCTCCATTTCGGTCAAGTGGGGCTCCGCCACGCGGGTGTCCACGATCAACATCCGGGAGGCGTCCGGCTCCGCCGGTACCATCGGATCCTGGCAGGTCATCAACGCAGACACCGGTGCCGTCCTGAAGTCCGGCAGCGGCGCGGGCGTCATCAGCTTCACGTCGACCTCGCTGAAGAAGATCACCTTCACGATCACCAGCGCGTCGGGTACCCCGAAGGTCGCCGAGTTCGAGACCTACGCCTGAGCACATCAGCACGAGGGGCGGTGACCGTCGACATGCGACGGTCACCGCCCGCCGCTGTCGAGACCGGCACCTGGGTGGCTGACGGTTGACAGGGCGCCTATACATCGACTAGACCGAATTGCGTGGGCAATCTATGGAGCAGCCGCATCGCCGTGGCATTCAGCATCAGCGCACTGGTCATCGGGGGTACCGCCACCGCCGCCGGTGCTACGACCACCGATGGCACCCCGCCGGTACGCACCACGCATGGACCCTGCGGATACACCACAACGCCGGACGAACCAGCGGCCCGGCCGGTACCGCTGCCGCCCGACCCGCAGCACACGCCAGACCGAGGTACCGCGACCGCCCTGCTGCGCACCAACCTCGGCCCCATCGGGCTCACCCTGCAGCGAGCCGAGGCGCCGTGCACCGTACAGAGCTTCATCCACTTGGCCATCAACGGGTTTTACAACCGTACGATCTGCCACCGGCTGACCGCGTACCCGACGCTGAAGGTGCTGCAGTGCGGCGACCCCACCGGCACCGGTGAAGGCGGGCCCGGATACCAGTACAAGGACGAACTGCCCACCAACCTGCCGCCGGCACCCACCGACCCGACCGGCGTGCGCCGCCTGTACGCACGCGGCACGCTCGCCATGGCCAACGCGGGCCCGGATACCAACGGCAGCCAGTTCTTCCTCGTCTACGCCGACTCGGCGCTGCGCCCCAACTACACCATCTTCGGCCAGGTCGACGCGGCCGGACTGGCCACACTGGACCGCATCGCGGCCGGCGGTATCGCGCCCACCGCGGACGATCCGGCGCCGGTCGACGGCGCGCCCGCGCTGACCACGTGCATCCAGACGGTAAGGGTGCGCCGCTAGCGCAGCACAGCACGCATCGGCCTACCCGACGAGGGCCCTCGCTAGTTGAGGAGGGCCCTCATCTTGTTGGCAACCAGAATGATGGCGCGCTTGGGCATGAGCCGGGGCAGCCGGCCCAGAAGGTAGCGACCGCGGTCGATACGAGCCTCACCCGGGAAACAATCGCCTATTTCCTCGCGGTCAGCGCCCGGCTACCCCCGTTCGTTGGTGGCCGGATCATCGAGTAAGGGTCCGTTGTCGGGCCGCTGCAGCGCCAGTTGGTCGCCGTGCTGCCTGGCTCGGTGGTACCAGCGGTCCGCCTCCTCGCGTAGCCCCCGCTCGTACAGGATGTCGGCGAACATACATTCCGTTCGGGCCACCCACGGACCAGGTACCTTCTCGTTGGCGTTGGCAATCACGCTGAGTTCGATGACCTGCTGCAGCTTCGGATCAGGATGAGGCAGGATCTGGCCGATCAGTTCCGGACCGAACCTGTTCGCAACCATGGGTGGGCCGCTATCGACTGCTTCCTGGTCGCCGCGAACAAGCCGGTTGAGATGTTCTTGGCGACGTTGGCTGAGGAGTTTCGAGGTTTCCAGGGTGGCGCCGTTGTCGGACGCCACGACCTGTTCCCAGAACCGCCACAGCGACAGCGGTACGAAAACTGCGACGGTCACCTGTGCCAGCCCGGGTCCTGACAGCAGCCAGACCATGGGCTCTCCAGCCGGTCGCGCGTCCGCGCCAGCGTGGTTGTTCTCCTTGCACAGCAACGAACGGGCGCCCCACGGGTCATGGAATCGGAAAGCATCCAGAGTGGGATCCACACCGTGGATGGTGATCGCGTGGCCAGTAACCCCATCAAAGGTCAGGCAGAGCAGCCGCGTGGCGACCTGTGTCACGCAGTAGTGCATGTGCAGCAGCCGTAGCAGTTCGTGTGGCCGCATCACCGTTTTGTAGGTGATCCGGCCGGTCGGTTCGCTGGCGTACGGTTGGGCGATCAGCGCCATGACCGGCTGGTGGAAGGCGAATTGGTAGGACAGGCAGATCTCCTCCAGGGTGGCGGCCCGATCGATTCTCGTCGGATCAGCCGGATAGCTTTCCCGCAGCTGCGGTATGAGCTGGAGCCGGTCGAATGTCGCGAGGTCCTGCTCCTCGGTCGGGCCGTCGTGCTCGGCCAGCCACACGGTGCCCACCCAAATATTCAGCGTCGTCACGAATTCATGAACCCGCATGCTGTCCAGATCGCGACGGCGGCCCGCCGATTCAGGGGACGCGGCGTCACCGGATGGGCCGCCGAACACGATGGGAGCCATCGAGTCTCCTAGGTATTCATGAGGGTCAAGGCGAGAACGATCGTCATCCCGACCGCGCCACTGAAGAGAGTCATGCCGAGGTTGATACGGACGCGCATGGCCCGCAGCCGCCGCTCTCGGTACGCGACGAACCCGGTCTCGGTGATGTATTCAGCGCGCGGCCGGAGCCCGTCGGCGAAGACGAGACAGGCGGCCAGCAGGAACACGGGTGGAATGCTGGCCGTCCAGAACCATCCCGGTTGCGCCTGCGCCAGGCCGAGGTACTTGAGCAGTGCGAAATAGACCGGTACAGCACCCGCCGTGGCGGTGACCATGGCCTTGCAAAAGTCCCGTGCGACTCCCGGCGTATTCTTGATCCACTCTAGCCATTCCCGATCCTGCCAGGAGGTATCGGAAGTCACCGGCACCGGCTCACCTGCCAGGGCTGGACTGACCGGCGCCGCCGGCGCTGGTCCTTCCGCCTCATCGTCCAGATGGAGGGCGAGCGCCACCGCCGACCGAATGGCACCAGTCCCGCGTGGCACCTGGATTGAGAAGATCGCGCCGGTAACTGGGCAGGACACATCGAGATTCATCGACGACTCGCCGGCGCCGCCGAAGGTCAACACTCGTTGCGGTGCCTCTTTACGGACGATCGTGACTCGTACCAGATGACCGTCCCCGCATCCGGCCGGGCACAGCGGTATTCGGACGTCACGCGTCTCGATGTGGCTAGCCATAAACGACCTCGTCTCATCGTAGCCAGGCAGCGACGGCGCGACCGTGCCCTATGGACACACCGCCCGGGCTTGCTCGGCTGCAGTCATTGCTGTGGCGCCAAAGATCGCGGCGAGATCGGGTGGCCGCCTCGTGGTTACCCGGCGACGGGCGTCGCATGTTAGTACTGTGAGCGCGGTTTCCTGTCTGATCCATCAATTTCGCGACACTCGACCGAAAACGTTGCGCCACATGGCGACTGCCGAGGTGGTGTGGCAAGTAGCCGTGCGTCCGGAAACCTAGCCGCGGATTCCGGACGACTCGTCGCTTGCCGGCAGTACCGCGGCTTCTACCGCCGCCACGGCCGTTCTCCAGTCCTCGGCGGCCCGGGTCTGCTCCAGCTCACGCCGTATCCGGCGGGCAGAGATACGGCTGGGTCCGACGACCAGCGTCTTGTTCAGCCAGTCCATCGCCGAGTCCTCGGCCAGCAACTCGTCCACCTCGGTCAGATCGAGCGCGCACGCCAACTCCTCCATCAGGTCGTGCACGGCCAGCACAGTCTTGGGTCGCCACGGTCGCAGGCCGTCGTTCACAACCCGCAGCGCGAGGTCGAGGTCGTACCAGTGTTGGTCATCGGGAAACTGGCCGA
>JBPYFB010000582.1:0-6702 GCA_051986465.1 Rugosimonospora sp. | reverse complement strand
CACCGGCGAGGTCATCGACGGCGCGGTGGACGTCGCCCCGGTCGCCGCCTGCGGCGGCTGACCCGACCGTCCACCAGAAGCACCGTACGGACCAACCGCCCGGCCCTTCTGCGGGCGGTTGGTCCGCCCGCCAGAGTAAACATAGCGATCATTGTCAATAGCAGGCACTGAATGGGGGGGATTGCCTTGCGAGGCAGGTATATCGCGGTAGTCGCGCTCGGCGCGGCGGCGCTTACGTTAGTCATCGGGGGTAGCGCCGAGGCCAGCGGGCAGGTCTGCCGTCCGTCGCCGATTTCCGTCGGCGTCGGGACTCTGGGCACGCCATGGGTTCTGAAGGGCTTGGTCGATGTCAATGGCCCCGGGGGCACGCCCGTGGTTGGCGCGGAGTTCGCAATCAACACGCAGGTCGCCGGTCAGGTATGGTCGATCACCTTTGCCGACGACGGCGCGGTGTTCTTCACTGCCGATGACAGCTCCACGGGCGCCGGCATCCGGGAGGCACGCTCGACCGCCGAACAGCCCGGCACCGTCCAGCACCTGACCGTACACACGGTCAACGACACCACCGGCGAGACCATCGACGGCGCGGTGGACGTCCCCTCGGCTGCCGGTTGCCGCCATGAGAAGGAACCTCCACCCGCGTGGCGGATAGCCGAAGGGCTGGCCCTTGGCTGACGTTTACCCGAAACCGAACGGGGTAGGGCCGGCCGCGTGCCAAGTGTCGTCTTCGTCTCGGCCCGAGCCGGCGCGGGCCACGACGGCGCGACCAGCGCGCTGGCGGCCCGGCTGCACGGGTACGGCGTGCAGGTGGCCTGCGTGGATCTCGCCGACGTCTTTCCCTGGCGGCTCGGCCGGCTGCTCCAGGGCACGTACCACGGCCTGCTGATCAGGCTGCCGTGGCTGTACGACGGGATGTTCGCGATCGCCTGCCGGTTCGCCGGGGCGGGGCCGGCCACCCGCGCGCTGCTCGGCCCGATCCGGTCCCGGATGCGCCGGTCCCTGCCGGACGGCACCGCCGCGGTCGTATCGATCTACCCGATCGCCAGCCAGCTACTGGGTCCGTTGCGCCGCGCCGGTCGGCTGCCGGTACCGGTGATCACGTACCTGACCGACTTCGCCGTCCATCCGATCTGGGTTTCGCCCGGCGTCGACGTGCACTGCGCCGCGCACGAGGTCAGCCGGGCGCAGGCGACGTCACACGGAGCGGGCGATGTCCGGGTCGCCGGCCGGCTGGCGTCGCCGCAGTGCCGTCCGGCCACTGTGGACGCGAAGCGGCGCGCCCGCGAACTCTTCGGCCTGCCGGTCGACGCGCGGCTCGCGCTGCTGGTCGCCGGCGCCTGGGGAGTCGGCCAGGTGGCCGCGGCGGCCGCCGAGATCGCCAGTGCCGGTACCGCGATTCCGGTCGTCGTCTGCGGCGCCAACTCGGCGCTGTACGACCGGGTTCGCCGGACGGGCCTGCCGCACGTCTTCGGCTGGGTGGACGACATGCCGACCCTGATCCGGGCGGCGGACGTGCTGGTGGAGAACGCCGGCGGGCTCACCGCCCTGGAAGCCATGGCGTGCGGGGTCCCGGTGCTCACGTACCGGCCGATCCCCGGGCACGGCAAGGCGAACGCGGCCGCGATGGCCGAGGCCGGCGTGGTGACCCTGGTCCGCCGCCGGGACGAGCTGGGCGGGGCGCTGGTCGAACTCACCGACGGGGTACGGGGACGGGCCCAGCGCGCGGCGGGGTTGGCCCTGTTCGAGTCCGACCCCGCGGCCGTGATCGCCGAGCTGGTCAACGCTTCGGATCGCTTGCCGGGCTGATGAATCCGGTCGCGGTCGTCGCGGGGCTCGGTGCCGCCGCCGCGTTCGCGCTCGGTTCCGCGCTGGAGCAGCGCGCCGCCAAGCAGGAGAAGCAGGCGACCGCGCTCGATCCCCGGCTGCTGGTACGCCTCCTGCACCGCCCTTCCTGGGTGATCAGCGGGGTACCGGAGGCAGCCGGTACCGGCCTGCAGGCACTCGCGCTGAACTTCGGCCCTCTCGCGTTCGTCGAACCCCTTCTGGTCAGCGGGTTGTTCCTGGCCATCCCGCTGGAGGCCGCACTGCGCCACCGGCGGGTACACGCGCGGGACTTCGCCGTCGTCGGTCTCGGCGCGGCCGGCCTGGTCGCGTTCCTGCTCGCGGCCCGGCCCCGGCCCGGCCTCGCCGAACCCGCCACGAGCGGCTGGCTCGGCGTCGCCGCCTGGACGGGTCCGGTCCTGGTGGTGTGCCTCGTCGCCGCCGGGCGCACCCGCAACGCCTTACGCGGAGCCATTCTGGGTATCGCCACCGGCCTGGTGTACGGGGTGGCCGCCTCGCTGCTCAAGTCGCTGACCGCGAAGCTGTCCACCGACCCGCTGTCGGTACTGACCACCGGGCAGTTGTACGCGCTGATCGTCGTCGGTCTGGGCGGCGTGCTGCTCAACCAGGACGCGTTCCAGAGCGGCCGGCTGGCCGTACCGTTGACCGCGATCACCCTGCTCGACCCGCTCGTCGGCGTCATCATCGGGGTGACCGCGTTCCACGAGAAGATCCACACCGGCGGTCCGCTGCTGGCGGTCGAGGTGGCCGCGCTACTCGCGATGACCGGCGGCATCTGGCTGGCCAGCACCGGGCGAGAGGCGGGCTGACCGGGTGGCGACAACATGCGGCGCGGCGGTGACGGGGTGAGGCGCGCGGTCACGGCGGCCGCGGCGGTCACGCTGACCGCTTTCGCCCATGCGGCGCCCTCGGTCACGGCGATCGGATGGCTGCGGCTGCGGTGTTGCCCGGGGCTCAGCGGCCGGGGTGACGCCGGGACCGTTGCGGTGACCTTCGACGACGGCCCGCACCCCGAGTCGACACCGGCGTTCCTCGACACCCTCGCGAGGCTGGGCGTCCCGGCCACCTTCTTCGTGCTGGGCGAGCTGGCCGTACACGCGCCCGACCTGTTGCGCCGCGCCCGGGACGAGGGGCACGAGCTGGCGGTACACGGCTGGACGCACCGCAACCACCTGCGGTTGGCGCCCGGGCGGGTCTACGCCGAGATGGCGCATACGGCTGACGTGATCGAACGGGTCGCCGGTACCCGGCCGGCCTGGTTCCGCCCACCGTACGGGATCCTGTCCGCCGGCAGCCTGCTGGCCGCGCGGCGGCTCGGGCTGCGACCCGTCCTGTGGACCGCGTCCGGGCACGACTGGCGGGCGACCGCGACACCCCGGTCGATCGTCGACACCATGGGTCGGGGCGGCGGCCTGGAGCCGGGCGGGACGCTGCTGCTGCACGACAGCGACTACACGTCCGCCCCGCGGTCCTGGGCCAACACGCTCGCCGCGCTGCCCGAGATCGTCGCGGAGTGCCGGCGGCGGGACGCCCGCCTGGTCACCCTCGGCGCGCATGCCGGCGCGCCACTGCCGCACTCCGGTCAGTGCGGTGCCGCGGACCGCTGATGCTGGTGGTGGTGGTGGCCGTGCAGCCGTCCGCCGGCAACCGCGTACACCCCGGCCGTCATCAACAACAGCCCGAGGATCTGTACAGACAGCCCGGCCGGGGTCAACCGCAGCCGGGTGCCGAGCAGTCCCACCCCGATCGCGATGCCGGTGAGCGGCTCGGCGGCCGCCATCGACGGGTACGACATCCGCAGCGGCGCGAGCTCGTACGCGCTCTGGGCGAGCAGGGTACCGATCAGCGCGACGACCAGAACCGCGAACGGCGTCAGGTGCACCAGCATCGAGACCAGGCCGTGCCCGATGAGCCGCTCGACGGCGGTACTCGTCAGCGCGGACTGCAGACCGAACAGCATGCCCGCCCCGATCCCGAGCACGGTGGCCTCGTGCAGCGGGCGCAGCCGCCTGGCCGCGACGACCAGGCCGATGGTGAGCGCGCCGATCGTTACACCGGCGGACGCCCACTGCCAGATCGGCGCGTCGGCCCGGGCGCCGATTCTCGGCTCACCCGCGACCAGGAACGCGGCGAGCCCGATGATCACCCCGAAGGCGCCCGCCCACTCCCGGCCACCCAGGCGGTACCGGTTCCACATCGCCGACACCGGCAGCGCGAACAGCAGCGAGGTCACCAGCAGCGGCTCCACGAGGGTGACCCCGCCGATACCGAGGGCGAAGGCGCTCAGCACGTTCCCGAGGACGGCCGTGGCGATGCCGGACAGCCACAGCGGTTGCCGAACCAGGTACCACAGCAGTCGGATGTGCAGGGCCGTACCCGACGGCGCCCGGAACGCGGCCCGCTGCTGAATCGCGGCGGCGACACCGAGCAGGGCGGCCGCCGCGAGCGCCAGCACGTACACCACGGGGGTCCGCTACCCAGCAGGGCGGCCTGGACACGTGCCGCCGGTCCCCCGACGGCCGCTACTTGACAGGAACCAGCGGAAGTGGTCGAGTCGACCGACTCACCGACGGGGAATGCGAGGCGATGGTGGCGGTGGCCCGAGGCCGGGTGGCTGGCGTGCTCGTCGTGGCAACGCTGATCGCGGCCGGCCCGCTCGCCGCCTGCGCAGGCCCGGCCCACCCGGTGATCGCAGCCCAGGGGCCGGCGGGAGACCTGTCCGAGACCGCCGTTGCGACGCCGAGCCCGACCGACACCCGCCGTGCGGCCGGGACGTCGCGCTTCGGTGCCCGGGAGGACGCGCCGGGCGGCGGCTCCCCGAGTGGTACCAGGATGCACGGTATGGACCTTGCCGATCCGCGCGAGAAGGACATCGCGCTGCAACTCGTATCGAGTGCCGAGAACTCGACGCTGGACTGGCGCGCCCAGTACTCGTACATCGAGGACATCGGCGACGGGCGCGGGTACACCGCCGGGCTCATCGGCTTCTGCTCGGGTACCGGCGATCTGCTCGACGTGATCGTCGACTACACCCGCCGCCGGCCGGACAACGTCCTCGCCAAGTACCTGCCCGCGCTGCGCAGTGTCAACGGCAGCAGCTCGCACGCCGGGCTGGACCCGGGATTCCCCGCCGACTGGCGAACCGCCGCGGATGACCAGGCGCTGCGGGCCGCCCAGGACGCCGAACTGAACCGCGTCTACTTCGACCCGGCGGTCAATCGGGCGAAGGCGGACGGGCTGCGCACGCTGGGCCAGTTCAGCTACTTCGACGCGATGGTCATGCACGGTCCCGGCGACGATGCCGACAGCTTCGGCGGCATTCGCCGGGCCGCGATGGGCGCGGCGCGCACCCCGGCCCAAGGCGGCGACGAGGGTACGTACATCAACGCGTTCCTCAACGCGCGGGCCGCCGCGATGACGCGCGAGGCCGCGCATGAGGACACCAGCCGGGTCGACGCGCAACGCTCGTTCCTGCGTGCCGGAAACCTCGACCTCGTACCGCCGCTGACCTGGCAGGTCTACGGGGACAGCTACCACATCGGCTGACCCGTATGGTGCGGTTGCCGGATGACGTGCTGCGCGTGCTCGGCAGCGACCCGGGTATCGACCGGGTCGAGTTGGTCGGGTCCCGCGCTCGCGGTGTGGCGTTGCCGCTGTCGGACTGGGACTTCAAGGTCACAACCGGCGCCTTCGCCGACGTACGGCGGCGGCTGCCGGCCCATGCCGCCCAACTGCGTCCGGTGGTGGCACAGTGGGACCGGCTGAGTACCACCTGGTGTTACATGCTGATCTTGTACGGGCCGGTGAAGGTGGACATGATCTTCACGGAGCCGCACGCGCGTCGGCCAGCCTGGCAGATCAGCGCCGCTACCCTACCCGGCATCGATGATCACTTCTGGGACTGGGTACTGTGGCTGGCCGCCAAGCGACAGGCCGGCAAGACCGACCTGGTCGCCACCGAACTTGCCAAGCTGTACGAACACCTTCTGGCACCTCTAGGCGTTAGCGAACCGCCCAGCACCCTCGGCCAGGCCGTTGCCAGCTACCGGTACGCCCGCGACGCCTCGGAGCGGCGACTGGGCTACACGGTCGCCCGCACCGCTGAGCAGGTGGTGGCTCCGGTGCTCCCCGCAACACCTTGACGGTCCCGTTAATCGTCCACAATGGATCGTTTGGGCCGGTCTGCCCGTGGCACGTTTGCCATATCGGCAACGAGTTCGCTCACACTCATGTCCACTGTAGACATTGGCGGCGCCGCTACCCTTCCCGCCGCGATGACGGCGGCGACGGCGGTCAGCAGCAGGCACAGGGCGGCCAGCCATCCGGTACCGGCGAGGTCGAACAGCATCGTCGAGATGAGCGTGGCCACGGCGGTACAGCCCCACACGACCGCCTCGACCCGGCCCTGCACCCGGGTGGCGACCGGGTCGGGCAACTGCCTCGCGAGGATGGTGCTCCCCGCCAGGACGCAGAGATTCCAGCCAAGGCCGACGAGGAACAGGTCGAGGGCGAGCACGCTGGGCTCGGTCACCGACGCGGTGGCGGCACCGGGGAGCCCGGCCGCGGCGGTGGCGAGGAGCCCGAGGCCGCCGAGGCCTACCGGCCTGGGGCCGATCCGGTCGCACAGCCGACCCGTCACCGGTGCGAGGCCGAACATGCCGAACGTGTGCGCGGAGAGCACCCACCCGACGGTACCGAGGCCGGCACCGTGCAGGTGGATGGCGACCGGCATCGCGGTCATGACGAGCACCATCACCAGGTACCCAGTGATCATCAGGGCGGCGGCGACCAGCACGGGACGCGCGGACCCGGCGGGTTGCGGCGCCGGGATCGCGGCCGCCGGCGCCACCGGACGGCGGC
>JBPYFB010000581.1:0-5826 GCA_051986465.1 Rugosimonospora sp. | reverse complement strand
GCGTACCGTCGTTCCTGCGCCCGCTCGCCGACGAGCCCGGCCTGTCCCGCTGTACCGACCTGCGGCTGCTGTTCTCCGCAGGCGAGCCGCTGCCGGCCGAGCTGGCCGCGACGCTCACCGGCAAGCTGCGCGCCACGCTCGTCAACACGTACGGCCCGACCGAGTGCTCGATCGACGTGACCGCGTGGCAGTACGAGCCGGGGCATACCGGGACTGTCCCCATTGGACTGCCGATCGACAACACCCGGACCGCCGTCGTCCTGCCCGACGGCGAGCCGGCCCCGACCGGGGTACCCGGCGAGCTGTACGCCGCCGGAGAAGGGTTGGCCCGCGGGTACCTCGGCCAGCCCCGGCTGACCGCGGACCGGTTCGTCCCCGACCCGTACGGGCCGCCTGGGGCGCGCGCGTACCGGACCGGTGACGTGGTGCGGCGCCGGCCGGACGGGGTACTGGAGTTCCGCAGCCGGGCCGACCAGCAGGTCAAGATACGCGGCGTACGGGTCGAGCCGGGCGAGGTCGAAGCGGTACTCGCCGGGCATCCCGCGATCGCCGCGGCTGCGGTGGTGGCCCGCCCCGGTCCGGACGGGCAGCCGCGCCTCATCGGGTACGTGGTGCCCCGGGACACCCTGCCGGCGCTGCGCGAATTCCTGCTCGACCGGCTGCCCGAACCGTACGTCCCGTCGGTCTTCGTGACGCTGCCCCGGTTGCCGCGCACCACGAGCGGGAAGCTCGACCGCAACGCGCTACCCGAACCGGAGACCACCCGGGCGGCGCCGGTACGCCCGCTGACGGCGGGCGAAGAGGTCGTGGCCGGCGTACTGGCCGACGTGCTCGGGGTTTCCGCGATCGGACCCGACGAGGACTTCTTCGAACTCGGCGGGCACTCGCTGCTCGCGATCCGGGCCAGTGGCCGGCTGCGCGCCGCGTTCGGGGTACCCGTCCCGGTCCGCTGGGTCTTCGAGGACCGTACCGTCGCCGCGCTCGCCGCCCGCCTCGCCGGCCTCACCGGCCTTGCCGCGACGGCACCGGCAGTACGAGACAAGGCCGACGAGATCCGGCCGGTGGCCGGCGGCTGGGCCGGGCCGATCCCGCTCTCCTCCGCGCAGCAGCGGCTGTGGTTCCTCGACCTGCTCGTCCCGGGCAGCCCGCGGTACCACGTCACCTGGGCGCTGCGGCTGCGCGGGCCGCTAGACACGGACGCGCTCACCGGCGCGCTCTGCGACCTCGTCGCCCGGCACAGCGTGCTGCGCACCCGCTACCCCACCGGCCCGGACGGCAACCCGGTCCAGGTCGTCGATCCGCCGCGCCCGGTACCGGTGGAGACCGTCGAGTCCACAGTGGACGACCCGGTGGATCTGCGCGAGCTGGCGGACCGGGCGTTCAACCTCGCCGAGCGGGCGCCGATCGCCGCGTACCTGATCCGGGAAGGCCCCGGCGAGCACGTCTTCCTGCTCGTCCTGCACCACATCGCGGTTGACGCCTGGTCCGAGGGCGTGCTCGGCGCCGAGCTGGCGCGGTGCTACGCGGCCCGGCTGGCCGGCACCGGCTCTTCGAAAACCGGGAGCACACCGCTGCAGTACGCGGACTACGCCATCTGGCAGCGGCAGCGCCTGACCGGCGACCGGATCGACCGCGAGCTGGCGCACTGGCGCGAGCGGCTTGCCGGACTGGAGCCGCTGGAGCTGCCCACCGACCGGCCCCGGCCGGCGGTCAGTGACGGGCTCGGCGCGGCGGTCGAGTTCGCCGTGCCGGCCGAGGTCGCCCGGCCGCTGCTCGCCATGGGGCGCAGCCGCGGCGCGACCGCGTTCATGACGTTCCTCGGCGTCTTCGCGGCGCTGCTGCACCGGTACACCGGCGGCACCGACCTCGCGATCGGCGCGGCCACCGGCGGGCGCAACCGTCCCGAACTCGACGGCGTCGTCGGGTTCTTCGTCAACACCATGGTGGTGCGGGTCGACGTCGCCGACGACCCGACGGTTGTCGAACTGGTCGACCGGGTACGGGACCGCGCGCTCGACGGGTTCAGCCACGACGAGCTGCCCTTCGACCATCTGGTCGCGGAGCTGGCGCCGCGGCGCGACCTGTCCCGCTCGCCGCTGTGCGACGTCATGTTCGAGGTGCGCGAGGCGCCCGCCGGCCCGCCCGAGCTGGCCGGGCTGGCGGTCGAGCGGATCGCGCTGCCGCGCCGTACCGCCAAGTTCGACCTCACGCTGACCCTGACCGCGCAGCCCGACGGCGGCTACCTCGGCGAGCTGGAGTACGCCACGGCGCTGCTCACCGAGGAGACAGCCCGGCGCATCGCCGGACACCTGAACACGCTCGCCGCCTCCGCCGCCGCCGAGCCTGAGTGGCCGATCAGCCGGCTGCCGATCCTCGACGCCCGGGAGCGGGACCTGCTGCTGCGGGAGTGGAACCCGCCGTACCCGGCCGAACCGGCGCAGTGCCTGCACGACGCGTTCGCCGCCCAGGCCGCCGCGACACCGGACCGGTTGGCGGTGGTCGGCCCGGACGAGAGCATGACGTACCGGCAACTCGCGCAGCGGGCCGCGGCGCTCGCGGCCGGGTTGCGCGCCGCCGGGGTCGGCGCCGAGTCACCCGTCGCCGTGTACCTGGACCGCTCCCCCGCGGCCATCGTGGTGTTGCTCGCCGTGCTCCAGGCCGGCGGCGTCTACATCCCGCTCGACACCGGGCAGCCCGCCGAGCGGCTCGCGCTGATCCTCGACGACCTGCGCCCGGCGCTCATCGTCACCGAGCGCCGGCTCGTACCCAAGCTGGACGCGATGCCCGTCGCCACGTTCGCGATCGACGACCCGCTCAATCCCGACAATGAGCCGGAGATGCCGGTCCACACCGACCCGGACCAGCTCGCGTTCATGATCTACACGTCCGGCTCGACCGGGCGGCCCAAGGGCGTCATGGTGTCGCACCGCACCTACACCCACCACTGCCGGGTCATCGCCGGCGCCTATGACGTACACCCGGGCGACCGGGGCATGCTGCTCGCCGCGCTCACCTTCGACCTCGCGATGGAACAGATCGCCGTGCCGCTGCTCATCGGCGGCACCGTGGTCGTGGCACCGCCGGGCATCGTGCCACCCGCCGAGATCCCGGGCCGCTTCGGCAGCGGCGGGGTGAACCAGATCCTGCTCACCCCCGCGCACTACCGCGAGGTGATGGCCGAGGTCGGCCACCGGGACCCGCGGATGGCCACGCTGCGCCGCATCCACATCGGCGGCGACCGGGTCACCGTGGCCGACGCGCGGCTGTGGTACGACGCCGAACCGGGTGGCGTGCTGGTGTGCGCGTACGGCCCGACCGAGACCACCATCGTCTGCACCACGCATCTGGCGGTACCCGAGGAGCTCGTCGACGCCCCGCCCGGCGCCGCGCTGCCGCTCGGCCGCCCGGTCGCCGGTACCCGCGCGTACGTGCTCGACAGGTCCTTCAATCCGGTACCGGTCGGGGTCGCCGGTGAGCTGTGCTTCGGCGGCATCCGGCTCGCCCGCGGGTACTTCCGGCAGCCCCGGCTGACCGCGGACAAGTTCATCCCCGACCCGTTCAGCGGCGAGCCCGGGGAGCGGCTGTACCGGACCGGGGACGAGGTCCGGTACCGCGCCGACGGGGTCATCGAGTTCCTCGGCCGGATCGACACGCAGGTGAAGCTGCGCGGGTTCCGGATCGAGCTCGGCGAGGTGGAGGCGGCCCTGCAGGCGCACCCGGGCGTGGCCGCGGCGGCGGTCGCGGCGCACCCGGTCGCCACCGGTGACAAGCAGCTCGTCGGGTACGTCGTACCGCATCCGGGGCAGGCGCCGCCCTCCTCGGCCGAGCTGCGCGGGTACCTGCGCGAGCGGCTCCCGGAGTACATGGTGCCCAGCGTCGTCATGGCCCTCGACGAGCTGCCGATGTCCTCCGGGCGCAAGGTGAACCGGCGGCTGCTGCCGGTACCCGACGCCGATGAGCTGCCCGGGCTCGCCGACGGCGTGGCGCCGCGTACCGAGGTGGAGGCGGCGATCGCGGGCGAATGGGCCGCGGTGCTCGGACTGTCCACTGTGGGCGTCGAGCACGACTTCTTCGACCTGGGCGGCCACTCGCTGCTCGCCACCCGGCTCATGGCGCGGCTGGCCCAGCTCTTCGGCATGGACGTGCCGCTGCAGGTCCTGTTCGAGGCGACCACCGTGAGCGCGCAGGCGCAGGCGCTGGCGACGCTGGCCGAGGCACTACCGACAGGGAGTGAAGATGACCGCTGACACGACGAGCGCCGGCGCCCGCGCGCTACAGGAGCGGCTGCGGCGGGCCGAGGCGACCCGGACGCCTGCAATCACACCGGTACCGCGGGACGCGCCGCTGCCGCTGAGCCCGGCGCAGCGCCGGCTGTGGGCGCTGGACCGGATGCGCCCCGGCGGCCTCGACTACCTGGTACCGCTGGTGCTGCGCCTGCACGGCGAGCTGGACGCCGCCGCGCTGGCCCGCGCACTGTCCACAGTGGTCGCCCGGCACGAGATCCTGCGTACCCGGTACCCCGCGGACGCCGCCGGCGAGCCGGTGCAGGTGATCGATGCACCGCAGCCGGTGCAGATCGTACCGGCGGCCAGCGTGGACGCCCTGGACGAGATGATGCGCGAGCCGTTCGACCTCGCCACCGGCCCGCTGCTGCGGGCCCGGCTGGTACGGGTCGCCGAGCGGGAGCACGTGCTGCTGCTCGTCATGCACCACATCACGGTCGACGGCTGGTCCGGCGGCCTGCTCCTGCGCGAACTCGCCGCCCTGTACGGTGGCGCGACGCTGCCCGAGCCCCGGCTGCAGTACGCGGATTACGCGGCCTGGCAACGCGGGCGCCCCGAGCGCGGGCTGGAGTACTGGACGCAGCGGCTGCGGGACCTGCCCGCGCTGGAGCTCGCCACCGACCGGCCCCGGCCGGCGGACTGGCAGCCGGCCGGCGACACCGTACCGTTCGAGATCCCGGCCGATGTCGCGGCCGGCGCCACCGCGCTGGCCCGGGCGCACAAGGCCACGCCGTTCATGGTGTACCTGGCGGCCTTCTGGGCGCTGCTGCACCGCTACACCGGCCAGCTCGACTTCGCCGTCGGCACCCCGATCGCCGGCCGTACCGTCGCCGACACCCACGAGCTGTTCGGCCTGTTCGTCAACACCCTCGTGCTGCGCGCCGACCTGTCCGGCGAACCCACTTTCGCGCAGTTGCTCGACCGGGCCCGGGGCACCACGATCGACGCGTACTCGCACCAGAGCGTCGCGTTCGAGCGGATCGTCGACGCGCTCGCGATCGACCGGGACCTGTCCGTCAACCCGCTGGTCGCCGTCAACTTCATCATGCAGACCAACGAGCCGCTCGGGTTCGCGGCCGGCGAGCTGACCGGCGAGCTGGTACCCGTACCGGCCCGGCAGGCCAAGTTCGATCTGGCCTGGACCCTGGAGGAGCGCCCGGACGGCGGCGTGCGCGGCGAGGTGACGTACCCGCACGCGCTCTTCGACGGTGCCACCGCGAGCCGGATGGCCGGCCACTACCTCCGGCTGCTCGGCGCCGCCGTGGCCGACCCGGACCGGGGCGTGGCCGACCTTCCGCTGCTTGCCGCGGCGGAGCTCGACCAACTGGTGAGCCCGCCCGCGGTCAGCACACCCGCCGCACCGTGCCTGCACGAGCGGTTCGCCGCCCAGGCCGCCCGCACCCCCGACGCGGTCGCGGTGAGCGCGGGCGACGACCGGATGACCTACCGGGAACTGGACGAGCGCGCCAACCGGCTGGCCCACCGGCTGCGCGAGCTCGGCGTGCGGCGCGAGGACCGGGTGGGCATCTGCCTGAGCCGCGGC
>JBPYFB010000580.1:0-18498 GCA_051986465.1 Rugosimonospora sp. | reverse complement strand
GCTGCGCCTCGGTCAACCCCTCGTGGCCGCCCTGCGAGCAGCCGTCGAAGTAGGAGTAGCGCGGGCCTTGTCCGTAGTAGAGCGCGATGAGCCGCTTGGCGACGAGCGCGACGACGTGGTCGGACCGATAGCCGAAGTCGACCCGTAGCTGCGGGTCGGCACCGAAGGTGGCGTCGAAGCCGGCGACGCCGACGTGTCCCTCGTTGTTCGTAGCCAGGACGAAGTCGCCGCGGGTCAGCGGCACACACCCGTCCGACGCGTCGGCGAAGAAATCGATGTTCCCGCAGAACGACGAGCACCCGAGCTGCAGATACCGCTGCCGCCACGTCTTGGTAGGGAGGAACACGTCGAACTGGATCTGCGGCGCCACGGTTCCCTTGACCTCGCAGGACTCCGAACCGTCCGGCGAGGTCGCCGCGGTCGCGGACCCGATGACCGCCGGAGCGCCGGCCGTCCCCGACAGGTCCTGCCCGGCGAGGGCCGCGCAGTCGATCCTCGGCAGCACCACGGGAGGGCCGGAGGACGAACCGTCCGCCGCGGCGAGCACCCTGGCCACGGCCGTACGGGGCGCCGCCTGGCCACCGCCGGCCAGCACGAGGACGGCGAGGCCGGCGAGCACGACCGGTAGCGCTCGGACCCTAGCGGTGGGGATGGCACGTCCCGGCGTCCAGCCCCGTACACGAGCGCGCATGCCTGCCCTCTCCGTTTCGCGGCGTACGCGTGATCGCGTGATCTCGGCGACGCCTGCGACCCCACGACTGTGATGACCGGTGACCGCAACGCATGGACGGCGTCGTAATCAGCTCTCGGCCACACCGTGACATTGGCGTGACCTTGCCCAGTGGACAGCCAGGAGCCCCTCCGCGATCCCGTTGTCAACCTGGAACTGGTGCCACGCAACGGGTTCCAGCCAAGGTACGACCGGGACCCTATATAGAAAGAGCTAGTTGAGCAGGCCCGTCTCATGTGGACGGACGTGTCAGTGGACGCGCTGGACGGCACTGATGGTCAGCGTGACCGGCAGGACGCCGGAGCCGAGCTCGGCGGCGATCGCCTCGGCGTGGCTGCGGTCGATGGTGGCACCACTGATGATCGCGTCACCTGTGATCACTTGCATGATCTCCGGCGCCACGAGCACCTGGTTGTCCAGGACGATGGCGACCAGTCCGTTCTGGCCGTTCGCGTTCTGGCCTTTCGCCGTCACGTCCCGGGTCAGCGCCGTCCACTTCGCCTGGCCGGCCGTGGTGAAGTGCAGTTGCACGATCCAGTCGACGGCGTTGGCGTCGAACGCGTACGTCGCGCTGGCCAGGTCGGTGTTGCTCACCTTCGCGGCGTCGAGAAGATACTTCATGTGCTTGCCGTCGCACGCGGTGACGTGCTGCGTCGGGTCGGCGGCGACGGCACCGGGAAGGCGGCCGTTGAGCCTCGCGCAGTCGATCTGCGGCGTGACGTATTGCACCTGGGCGGGTAGCGCCGTCACTTCGGTGCAGGTGAGCGTGGCGAAGGCGGAGAGAGCGGCGGCATCGGCCCGGTCCGGGCTCTGCGTCGACGCGGCCAGGTCGTACGCCGACCGGAGCTTCGCCTTCGCCGATGTGAGCACGGCGCCGAGGTCGACGTGTGACTGCTCGACCGCCGGACAGCCGGACGTGCCGGGGGACGGCTTGTCCGCGACAGTGTCGAGCACCGGACGGAAGGCCAGACTCCCCGCCGCGAGCAGGGAGCGGACCCGGTCGACGTCGTTCGGGCCGACGGTGACCAGCACGGTGTCGGTACCCAGGATGGTCACATCGGGGTGGCTCACCTTGGCGGCCGTCAGCCTGGAGATGAGGATGTGCTTGGTCGTGTCGAGCACCGCCGTCGAGGCGGGCGTGCCGTCCTCTGTGGACACGCGCAGGGTCAGTACTGTGTCGCCGGCGCTCGGCCCGCCGTTCGAGTGCTGGATCACCAGGACCACACCGGTCGTGACGGCCGCGACCACGACGGCGACGATGAGCGCCACGCGTGCCGGCCGCGGCCAGTACCGGAGGCTCCACGGCCGGCGTCGGGGTGCACGGTAACCTTCGGGTACATAGCCGAGCCCGCGTGGGGCCACGGGTACCCCCGTCGAGGCGGGGTGCTCTGGCGGCTGGCTCTCCGGCGACATACGGTCACTGTAGGGGGCCACCTCAACGGAGGATGCGGTCGTGCGTCTCGGGTTGGACTTCGGCACCTCGAACACCGTCGGTGTGCTGCAACGGCCGGTCAGCGCCTTGGCGGCCGGGACCACGCCGCTGCTGTTCGACTCTTCACCGCTGCTGTCGTCGGCGGTCCACCTGGGACCCGACGGTGCGATGCTGACCGGCGCCGACGCGGATCGGGCCGCCCTGGGATATCCGATGGGTCTGGAGCCCAACCCCAAGCGGCGGGTGGACGACGGCACCGTCTGGCTGGGCGAGCGGGAGTTGCCGGTCGCCCATCTGATCGCGGCGGTCCTGGCCCGGCAGTGGGGCGAGGCGTGTCGGGTCGCCGGCGCGCCGGTGCGGGTTGTTTTGACCCACCCTGCCGCGTGGGGAAGGGTGCGCCTGGCGGTGCTGGGTGAGGCCGCGCGGCAGGCAGGACTGGACGTCGCCGGGTTCGTACCCGAGCCGGTCGCGGCGGCGGCGTACTTCGCCGGCATCCTCGGTCACGATCTGCCGCCCGGACGCACCCTGGTCGTCTACGACCTGGGCGCCGGCACGTTCGATGTCAGCGCGGTGCGTCGCAGGCCCGGCGGCTTCGAGGCATTCGCGACCGCCGGCCTCGATGACGTCGGCGGGTTGGACCTCGACGCGGCGGTGGTCGAGCACGTCCGGTCGCTGACGGGGTCGGCCACCACCGCGTGGGGACGGCTGGACTGGCCGCAGAGCGGTGCCGACCAGCGGGCCCGGCGCGAGCTGTGGCAGGGCGCGCGCGCCGCCAAGGAACTGCTGTCCCGCCATTCCCACGCCGATGTGCACGTACCGCTGGTCGATGCCGACCTGCATATCACCCGGGAGGAGTTCGAGAAGGCCGCCCGCCCGTACCTCGACCGTACCGTCGCGTCGACCCTCGGCGTGCTGCGCTCGGCCGGCGTGTCCCCCGAGCACGTCGCCGGGGTCTTCCTCGTCGGCGGGTCCAGCCGGATCCCGCTGGTCGCCACGCTGCTGCACCGGCAACTCCGGGTCGCCCCCACGATCATCGACCAACCCGAGCTCGTCGTCGCGCACGGTTGCCTGCACGCCTGGCCGGTACCGTCCGCACCCGACGCCCCGCCGGCACCGCCGGTCGAGGTGGCAGCGCCCCGGCCGGTACCGGTACCGCGACCGGAGCCCACCGCGCCCACCTCGCCCGCCGCGTCGAGGTGGAATCCGCCGGTGGTCGATGCCCCGTGGCGGGATGCCGCCGTGGGTGGGATCCCGCCACGCGGCATCGTGCCACGGGACTTCCCGGTACACCTCGTCGAGCTCGCGCTCGGCGAGCGGGTCGGGTACACGGTGCGGACCTATGTCGCCGACGAGGACGAGAGCCGGTTGGCCGTGTTCACCAGCGTGGCCGGACGCCTGCCGCTGTTCTCCCGGCCGGAGCAGGCAACCGAGTTCGCGGCCGGTACCGACGAGCACGACATGTGCTCCGTCCTGCACTGGGACACGCTCAGCGACTGGATGATCCGTGCGTTCCTACCGCTCAACGACGACAACCGGTACGACCTCGACCTGCCGGCGATCAATCTCGAACTGGAACCGCAACGGTGGCGACCCGACCTGATTGTCGAGGCCGGCCGTTTCGCGTTGGAGCTGATCAACGCGCTGGAGATCGAGGAAGGCTACCCGCTGCTCGGCCCCGGAAGCCGGCTCGACCAACTCGACGACGCGCTACGGCTGGCCCGGCGCCAGCCGTTGCGTCGCCATCGCCGGCGGTGGCTCACCTTCGACCGCAACCTGCTCGCCAACCAGTGGCGCCGCGTCGCCGACGTGATCGGCTCGCGCGTGGACTGGCAGGACTGAACCCGCCCGCCGTGCCGCGGTCACCTCGACTTGACCTGGCCGCGTGCCGGGCCCGGCGCGGCGAGCGCGTGCTGTCCCTCACCCGCACCGAGTACGCGATGCTCGAACTGTTCCTGCGCAACCCGCGCCGGGTACTCCAGGTCAAGTTCCATCCACTTCCGCACGCCCCGGGCGGCGGCACATGACCGTATGGACACAGCAGAACCAATCTGCGGCCGCTCGTACTCCTTTGCCGCAGTCCGCGCTTTGGTCAGCCGCGACAGGACTACTCTGTGTCGATCGCGCCCTGCCGCTCGTCTCCAGTATCGAAGAACGTGTTCAGATAGCTGTCGGGTGCGAGGTCGCTGTCGCGCATCAGCGAGAAGATCTCCGACCCGTGGACCGGCTCGTCGTACATTGCGTATGCCTGTGCAAGACCAAGATACTCGGCGCCGACCCCGGTGGCGTAGGAGACGGCTTCGACCTCGGCGAGGGTAGTGGCGTCGGCGAAGTTTGCCGCGCGCCACAGCGTTATCCGTTCCTCGTACGTCCCGCCGGGGCCGTCCGGAAATCGGAATACGCATCGAACCGAGAACCACCCGGTGGCCCCAGGAAGTCGCCGCTCTGTCACGTGATCAGTGTGGACCTGCGCATCGATCGCGGCGGTAGCGGGAGGTGTTCCGAGTACGCGATAGCTTGCCGCACGGTGGTCAGTCAGATATTTCTGCCGCCGCGACCGACTGGCGAAAGGTACGCATCGAGCGGGATGACTACTTGCCGTCCCTCACCCCGCCGTGTTGCTGGATCGCGAGTCCGATCAGGGCGAGGGGTCGCGACGTCGTGGCGAAGGTCGGCCTGCTCCTGGGTTTCTGGTGACGGAAGCGGCTCGAGTTCGTCGCGTTCCCAGGCAACGACAGCGGCCGCTGCCAGATGCTCAGGCACCATGACGCGCGGTGGACGGGCGCGCCGGGCAATGAGCGCATGTAGGGGTGACGCACGATCAAGGATGCTAGTCGCCCACCGGCGGCAGCACAGGCCCTGCAACCCTTGTGCGGCGGCGGCTGGCCGGGGTCGGCCACGGGCAAGGCACTCTCGCGCCTCCACCCGGCCGACCCTGCATCGCTAAGTCCTTTCGCCACATCGGGCCCGCAACGCGTCCCACCCGTTGGTGCTGCTGGGTATCACGGCCCACACTGCCCACACCTCAACGAGGCCCTGACGCTCCCCACGGAACCGGTGGTCGAGTGCGCTCGACCACCTCGGGGCGCCCTACCGGCCGTGCGGTCGGAGGTGGGCGTCATGACCTCTACCTCTGTCGTTGCCCCGGCGCCGATCAGACGGATCTCCACCGGCTACCTCCTCCCCACGACCACCTCGGAATCCTCCGCCCCGATGATCTCAGCGACCACCGGGTCCGCGGAAGCCGGATCGGGGACCTACCGGGGTTCGCCACCGGCTGAAGCTGCCGCCAGCCGGTGGATCCGGGTCGCCGCCAGGGCCAGGTGCAGTTCCGCGATGCCGGACGGCTGGGTGAGGCTGCGCCCGGTCAGCTCCTCGACCCGGCGCAGCCGGTACCGCACCGTGTTGCGGTGGACGTGCAGGCGGTCCGCCGCCCGGGAGGTGGCGCCCTGCTCCGCGAACCAGGCGTCGAGGGTGGCCAGCAGCAGGTCGCACTCGCCTGCCGGCAGGGCGAGCACCGGGCCGAGGATGCTCCGCGCGACGCTGATCGCCGCGTCGGGGGCGCTGGCGAGCAGCACCCGGACGGGTACCTGTCCATAGTGGACGACTCCGGAACCGCCGGGCGGGGCGGTCGCCGCGGCGAGCCGTGCCTGGCGGGCCGCTCCCGGTGTCTGGTCCAGGCTCGGGTAGGTGTCGCTCAGCCCGATCGGACCGGTGGCAAGCCCGGCCAGGTCGGCGCGCAGCCGGTCGAGCCCGTACCGGGCGGTCAGCACAATCACGCCGACGTGGACGTCGAGCTCGACCCGCCAGGCGCTCTGCAGCCCGCGGGTCCGCAGCCGGTCATCGGCGTGCGGGACGGCCTCCATGCCTGGGCTGGCGGGTCGGGCCGCCGCGACCACGAACGTGCCCTGATGCGGCAGGCGCAGCGCGGTGGCGCATTCCCACAGCCGCGATCCGTCACCCGCGTCGCCGCGCAGCAGCACGTCGAGCATGGCGTTGCGGGTCTGCGATTCGCTGCGCGCGCGGTCGGCGAGCGCGTCGCGGTAGGCGTCGGTCACCGCGCCCGAGTAGTCGTCGATGACCAGCCACAGCTCCGAGCCGGCGTGCAGCAGCGCCTCGGTGGCGACACTGTCACCGGCGGCCTCGGCGAGGATCGCGGCCCAGATGTAGCGGCCGGCGACCCGGTAGGCGTGCAGGATCGCGGGTAGTGGCACGCCCTGCTCGGCGCGGCGGGCACCGGTGGCACGGGTCGGGCGCGCCCCGCGGCGCGGGTGCCCGGCCAGGTGGCTGAGGATGTGCGCCAGGTTGTCCCGAACGGACGAGCGCAGGTCGCGGTGGGGCACCACGCCGCCGTCGCGGTAGAACGGCTCGTCTTGCTGGATGACCCGGGTCAGGTCGGTCGCGAGCTCGTCGACCCGGTCGAGCAGGCGCGCGCCGATCGCGGTCACGGTGGGGTCGAGCGCCATTCCGGCAGTTTAGTGCCCGAGCACAACTGGTGGCGCCCCAACCGTGTCCGCCGGAACATGGCTCGCGCCAAGGCGCCTTCGCAACAATCGTGGCACACCCCGACGGAAGGGTCCCTGCCATGAATCTCGCAACCAACCTTGTGCGCACGACCAGCCGGTACCCGCAGCGGCCCGCGCTGCGCCTCGACGACACCGTGCTGACCTACGCCGATCTCGACGCGCGCAGCGCGGCCGTTGCCGGGCTGTTGGCGGCCCGCGGCGTGGGCCCGGGGGACCGGGTGGCCGTGATGCTGCGCAACGTGCCCGAGTTCGCGACCGTCTACTATGGAATACTCCGTGCGGGCGCCGTCGTGGTGCCGATGAACCCGTTGCTCAAGCGGCGCGAGGTTGACTACTACCTCTCGAACTCGGGCGCCCGGCTGGTGTTCGCGGCCGACGCGGTGGCCGGCGATGTCATCGTCGTGGACGACTCCTTCGGCGCGCTGACGGATGGTGTCACCAGCCGCCCGGAGGTGGTCGAGCGGGCCGCCGACGACACCGCCGTCATCCTCTACACGTCGGGCACGACCGGTGCGCCAAAGGGCGCCGAGCTGACCCATGCCAACCTCGCGGCCAACGTCGAGGTGTTCGTGAGCGACCTCGTGCAGGCGGTACCCGACGACGTGATCTTCGGCGGACTGCCGCTGTTCCACTCGTTCGGGCAGACCTGCGGGCTCAACGCTGCGGTGCGTACCGGCGCCTGCCTGACGCTGGTCGCGCGATTCGCGCCGGAGAAGGTGTTGCAGGTGCTCGACCGCGACCGGGTCACCATCTTCGAGGGCGTACCGACGATGTACGTGGCGCTGCTCGGTGCACCGGAGCGGGACCGGTACGACGTGTCCGCGCTGCGGGTGTGCGTTTCCGGCGGTGCGGCGCTTCCGGTGGAGGTGCTGCGGGGCTTCGAGGAGGCGTTCGGCTGCGCGATTCTGGAAGGGTACGGGCTGTCCGAGACCTCGCCGGTGGCCTCGTTCAACCATCCCGGGCGGGTACGCAAGCCGGGTTCCATCGGTACCCCGGTGCGCGGGGTCGAGATGCGAGTGGTCGACGAGCACGGCGCCGACGCACCGGTCGGCGAGGTCGGCGAGATCGCGATCCGCGGGCACAACGTGATGAAGGGGTACTGGGGCCGGCCGGAGGCCACGGCCGCGGCGGTTCCGGACGGGTGGTTCCGCAGCGGGGACCTGGCCCGGGTGGACGAGGACGGCTACTTCTTCATCGTGGACCGGCGCAAGGACCTCATCATCCGCGGCGGCTACAACGTGTACCCGCGCGAGATCGAGGAGGTGCTGTACGAACACCCGGCGGTCGCCGAGGCGGCGGTGATCGGGGTACCTGACGCGGCGCTGGGCGAGGAGGTCGGCGCGGCCGTGGTGCTGAAGCCTGGGTACACCACCACGCCCGAGGAGCTGCGCGCGTACGTCAAGGAACAGGTGGCCGCGTACAAGTACCCGCGCCACGTGTGGCTGCTCGACGCGTTGCCCAAGGGCCCGACCGGCAAGGTGCTCAAGCGGGAGATCCGGGTGGCGTGATGGACGTCGACGACCTGGCCGCCCCGCTGGACTCGTTGCTCGTCGACGCTGTCCTCGGGCCGCTGCGCCACCTGCTCCCGGACGCGTCGCTGGCGACCTGGGCGGTGCGGCTCGCATCCCGACCGGCTGGTACCGCAGGGCGGCTGGCCGGGCTCGCCGGTGAACTCGGCCGCATTCTCGCCGGTACCCCCGAACTGGCGCCGGACCGACGCTTCACGGACCCGGCCTGGCGGACCAGCCCGGTGCTGCGCCGGCTCGCGCAGTCCTACCTCGCCGCGAGCCGCACCATCGAGGGCCTGGTCTACGACGCCGGCCTGGGCTGGCGGGACGAGCAGCGGGTGCGCTTCCTCGCGACCAATCTGGTCGCGGCGCTGGCGCCGAGCAACCTGCCGCTGGTCAACCCGGCGTCGGTCAAGGCCGCCGTGGACACCCGTGGCGCCAGCCTCGCGCGCGGTGGACTCGCCCTGCTGCGGGACCTGGCCCGCGCGCCGCGCATACCGTCCATGGTGGACACATCAGCGTTCGCCGTCGGCGAGAACCTCGCCACCACGCCCGGTGCGGTGGTGGCACGGACCGAGGTCTTCGAGCTGATCCAGTACGCGCCGCAGACCCCCACCGTGCGTACCGTCCCGCTGCTGCTGGTGCCGCCCACCATCAACAAGTTCTACGTGCTGGACCTCGCGCCCGGCCGGAGCTGGATCGATTACCTGGTCCAAAGTGGACAGCAGGTGTTCGTGCTGTCCTGGCGCAACCCCGACGCCCGGCACGCGGACTGGGGTGCGGACACCTACACGGCCGCGGTGCTGGACGCGCTCGACGCGGTCGAGCGGATCTGCCGCTGCGGCCGCACCGTGCTGACCGGCGTGTGCTCGGGTGGCGTGCTGGCCAGCCTCGCCGCGGCCCGCCTCGCGGACGCCGGGCGGCTGGACCGCTTGGCGGGGCTGGGGTTCGCCGTCACCGTGCTGGACTACCAGCGGGCCGGCGTCGCCGCGGCGCTCGCCGACCGGTACCTGGCCGCCGCCGCACAGGTGCTGACCCGGCGGCGCGGCTACCTGGACGGTGCTCAGCTCGCCGAGCTGTTCGCATGGCTGCGCCCGGACGACCTGATCTGGCCCTACTGGGTGAACAACTACCTGCTGGGCCAGCAACCGCCGCCGTTCGACGTGCTGTACTGGAACGCCGACACCACCCGCATGCCGGCCCGGCTGCACGCCGACCTGGTGCGCGTCGCGCTGGACAACACACTCGCCGGGCCGGCACTGTCCCGTGTGGACGTCGACGCCTACGTCATCGCCGGCATCGCCGATCACATCACGCCGTGGCAGAGCTGTTACCGCACCGCGGGCCTGCTCGGCGGCGAGACCCGGTTCGTGCTGTCCACCAGCGGGCACATCGCGGCATTGGTCAACCCGCCGAGCAACGCCAAGGGCAGCTACCGCACGAATCCCGAGAACCCCGCAGACGCGGCGCAGTGGCTGGCCGGCGCGCGGACCCACGCGGGAAGCTGGTGGCCAGACTTCGTTGCGTGGCTGGACGAGCATTGCGGGCCGCAGCGGCGCGCACCGCGGCACCCTGGCGGCAACGGCCTGCCCGCACTGGTCGAGGCACCCGGCACCTACGTCCTGGATCGCTAGAGGAGGCAATGGTGTACGAGAACATCGGACGGTCGCGCAACACCGACTTCTTCCGGATCGGCGAGCAGTTGACCGACGAGGAACTGGACTTCTGGCGGCGTACCCGCGACTTCGTGGACGGCGAGGTGCTCCCGGTCATCAACGGCTACTGGGAACGCGCGGAGTTCCCGTGGCCACTCGTGGCGAAACTTGCCGAGCTGGGTGTGGTCGGCGACGGGATCGCCGGGTACGGCTGCCCGTCGATGAGCCCGATCGCGGTCGGCTTGGTCCACATGGAACTCAACCGCGGCGACGGCAGCCTGGGCACCTTCTTCGGCGTGCAGGCCGGCCTGGCCATGCGATCGATCGCGATGCACGGATCCGAGGAGCAGAAGCACCGCTGGCTGCCCGCCCTGGCGTCGCTGTCGAAGATCGGCGCGTTCGCGCTGACCGAGCCGGAGCACGGGTCCGACGCGGTCGCGCTGGAAACCTCGGCGCGCCGCGAGGGCGAGGGCTGGATTCTCAACGGGTACAAGAAATGGATCGGCAACGGCAGCATCGCCGACGTCACCGTGGTGTGGGCCCGGGACGTGGCCGACGGGAAGGTCAAAGGGTTTCTGGTCGAGAAGGGTACGCCCGGGTACACCGCGCGGCGGATGGACGGCAAGGGTTCGCTGCGCGCGGTGTGGCAGGCCGAGATCGCGCTAACCGACGTGTGGGTACCGGAAACCAACCGGCTGCCCGGGGCGCGTGGCTTCGGCGACACCGCCCTGGTGCTCGCGAAAAGCCGCAACACGGTGGCGTGGAGCGCGTTGGGACACGCGGTCGCCGCGTACGACGCCGCCCGCGGCTACTGCGAGCAGCGGACCCAGTTCGGCAAGCCACTGGTCGCGTTCCAGCTCGTGCAGCACCGGCTGGTCAAGATGCTCGCCGAGATCTGCGGGATGCAGCTGTACTGCCTGCGGCTGGGCCGGCTCATCGAGGAGGGCGCGCTGTCGGACACCATCGCGGCACTGGCCAAGATGCACAACACCAGCAAGGCGCGGCAGGTCATCCTGGAGGCCCGCGACCTGTTGGGCGGCAACGGGATCCTGCTCGACTACCACGTCATGCGGCACCTGACCGACATCGAGTCGATCCACACCTACGAGGGCACCGAGACGATCCAGACGCTGATCGTCGGGCGGGACATCACCGGTGTGGGCACGTTCACGTAAGCCGCAGGTGCGCAGCGTCAGCGCCGACGGGCTCCGGCTGCGCGTCGCCGTGCGCGGCCGCGGTGCCCCGCTGCTCCTGCTCATGGGTATCGGCGGCAACCTCGACATGTGGACACCGCTCGCCGCCGCGCTGCCGTCGCGGACCATCCAGACGATCGCGGTGGACGCACCCGGCACCGGCGGTTCCACCGGGTACCGGCTGCCGCGCCGGATGCCCGGGCTCGCCCGCACCATGGCGCGGCTGCTGGACGCCCTCGGGTACGAACAGGTGGACGTGCTGGGCGTCTCGTTCGGCGGGGTACTCGCCCAGCAACTCGCGCACCAGTGCCCGGCGCGGGTACGCCGGCTCGTGCTCGCCGCCACCGGACCCGGGCTGGGCGGCGTACCCGGTTCGCCGCGGGTGCTGCTGCGCATGGCGACACCCCGCCGGTACCGGCAGCCCGACTACTTCCGGCGCATCGCCGGCGACCTGTATGGCGGCGCGGCGCGGCGCGACCCGGACGCCACGCTGCACGGGTCGCTGGCCCGCTTCGCACACCCCCCGTCCGCCACCGGCTACCTCGCCCAGCTCTACGCGATCGCCGGCTGGACCAGCCTGCCCTGGCTGCACCGGCTACCCCAACCCACGCTCGTGCTGCACGGCGACGACGACCCCATCGTCCCGCTCGTGAACGGACGGCTGCTCGCGCGCCTGATCCCGACGGCGACGCTGCGTGTCGTACCCGGTGGCGGCCACCTGTTCCTGCTGGAACGCCCGGCTGAGCTCGCCGCCGTCCTCAGCACGTTCCTGGACGACGGGCGTTAGCCGTTACCCGTCCACATTCACCTTTCGCCGCGTTCTTCAAGACCGGTATCCAACCGCATCCTCGACCTACGGTACGGTGACGGCCGTGGTGTATCTCGCAGTCTTCTGCCGTTGTTTCCTCGGACTGCTGTTCGGCTGGTCGTCGGTGAGCAAAGTACGCACGGGCAGGTCCTGGCGTTCCTTTGCCGGCTCACTAGTCGATCTGCGGATCCTTCCAGCCCGCCTGCTCCGGCCGGCCGCATTCGGTGTGGTCGCGGCCGAGATGGCGACGGTAGCGCTGCTGATTGTGCCGGCCACGATAGTTGTCGGGTTCGCCATGGCCGCCGTGATGCTGCTTGGGTTCGCTGCGACGATTGTGGCCGCCGTACGACGTGGCAGCACGGCGGCCTGTGCATGCTTTGGCTCGGCGGCCGCTACGCGGTTGGGGCCGCGCCACATTGTCCGCAACCTGGTGCTGTTCGTCCTGGCGGTTGCGGGCGCGGCAGGTGAGCTGATCGCGGGCAATACTCCAGCGCAAGCGGGCGGCACTGCGATCGCCGTACTCGGCGCCGTCGTCGCGGTGGTCCTCGTGACATACGTCGACGACATCGTGGCGCTGTTCGAGGTCCAGCCGGGTGGCTCGCGCCCCCACTGAACCATGATGTCGTGATAGTGTCCCGCTCGTTCGATCATCGATCGTTCATCATGTCAACTACACGGGGGTACGCGGCGTGTTCAGAAGCATCCAGAAGTTGAGTGACCGGCTCGTTCAGGCGCTGGCTCCGAAGGCCACCGTCAAGGCAAGTTGGGAATGCGACGAATTCTGCTACTGCGATTCGCGAGGTTCCCACTACCGGCAGTGCACGTGCTGGTACATCCCCGAATTCGGTGGATTGATATCGAACTGCAGTCTCAACTGCGGTATCCACTACAACTTCTGCTGACCCGGTTCGACGGGGATTCTCATGGAGTTACTGACCGCAGCGGTGCTGGTTCTCGCCGCTCTTACCCTGTTCAACCTGTTGTTGAGTCTCGGCCTGGTGCGCCGGATCCGCCAGTACGAGAAGGCGTCGGCCGACGGGCGTTCATCGACCGACGACCGAAGTCTCATGCACCCGGTCGGTACGCGGCTCGCGCCGTTCGGCGCCACCACTGTCGACGGCGCGCCCGTCGTGCTGTCCGGTCGCACGGTCTTCGGGTTCTTCTCGACGGAGTGTGGTGGGTGCGAAGTGCGGATCGCCGACTTCGTGCCGTACGCCGCGAAGGTGCCAGGCGGGGCGAGCCAGGTCCTCGCGGTGGTCCTCGGAGTCAACGACGAGAAGGCCGCCCGTTTCGTCTCCGCCCTGTCCGCGGTGGCCCGGGTGATACGTGAGTCGGACGGCGGCCCGGTAAGCCAGGCCTTCGGGTTGGCCGCGGTGCCCGTGTTCGGTGTGCTCACCGATGGGTACACGGTGGAAGCCAGCGGCTACTCGGTCGACCAGCTACCTACCCCAGCGATGGTGTGAGCACCGGCGGCACACACCGACGCGGCCGCGCTGCCCGGCCAGAAATCCCGGTCCGTGACCGGTTGCGGGACGCGGCGTCGCTGGTCGGCGCCGCACCGCGGCTCGCCGTGCTCAGCCTGGTGGTGTTCGCCGTGCTGTCCGGCACCCTGCCGGTCGCTTTGACGTGGCTCACCAAGTTGGTGCTGCAAGGCGTCGAGGTACGTTCGCCCGCCGCGGTCCGGTCGGTGGTGCTTCTCATGGCGACCGCCGTCGCGATCGCCGTACTGCCGTTTGTCCGGCGCTACGTCGGGGGGCAGGTCAGTCGGGCGATCAGCGAGGCTGCGCAGGACCGGCTCTACGCGACAGTCGACCGGTTCGTCGGCCTGGCCCGGTTCGAAGATCCGTCCTTTCTGGACCGGCTTCGGGTTGCCGTCCAATCCGGTCAGGAATCGCCGGGACGGCTGATGGATGTCGCCATCGGCCTGGGCAGCTCGGCCATCACGGTGGTCGGCTTCGTCGGTACCCTTCTGGTGCTGTCGCCGCCGCTCGCGCTGGCCTTGGTCGCCGGCGGGGTGCCCGCGGTCTACGCCGAACTGTCCCTCGCGCGCCGTCGTGCCGCGCTGTCATTGGCCACGGCGCCGGCTCACCGCCGGAGGGCGATGTACGGCAACCTATTGACGGACAGCCGGGCGGTCAAGGAGGTACGGCTGCTCGCGTTGGGTGGGTTCCTGCGTCAGCGGCTGCGCGACGACCTGGCCGGCGTTCATCGGGCTACCCGTGACCTCGAGCGTTCGCAGGCGACCACGCAGGGCGCACTGACGCTGCTCACCGCTGTGGTCTCCGGGGCCGGCCTGCTCTGGGCCGTCTACGAGGCCGCACACGGCCGCATGCCCACCGCCGACGTCCTGGTGTTCGTGGCCGCGATCGGCGGGGTACGCACCGGCCTGGCGCAACTGGTCAACCTCGCCGGTCAGGTGCGGGAGTCCCTCCTGGCGTTCGACCACTATGCCGCCGTCCTACGAGCTGGTCCGGATCTGCCACCACCGCCGCGACCCCGGCAGGTCCCACCGCTGCGAGGAGGTATCGAGCTGCGCGATGTGTGGTTCCGGTACGGACCGGACCGGCCCTGGGTGCTGCGCGGGCTCAATCTGACCATTCCGCACGGGCAAGCCGTGGGCCTTGTCGGCCGCAACGGGGCGGGCAAGAGCACGGTGGTCAAACTGTTGTGCCGGTTCTATGATCCGGAACAGGGCGCCGTGCTTTGGGATGGGGTCGACCTGCGCGAGCTTCCCATAGCCGAGCTGCGCGCCCGCATCGGTGCGGTCTTCCAGGATTACATGACCTACGACTTAACCGCGGCCGAGAACATTGCCGTCGGCGATCTGTCCGCGCTGCAGGTCCCGGACCGCATCGAGGTTGCCGCCCGCCGAGCGGGCGTCCACGACACGATCAGCCGGCTGCCGAACGGTTACGCGACGCCGCTGACCCGGATCCTGTTCCTGGCGGGGCCGGGCGGCGGCCGGCCGGGTGCCGGCCGACCCGACGTCACTGGTGGCGTGAACCTGTCCGGCGGCCAGTGGCAGCGCGTCGCGCTCGCCCGGGCGTACCTACGCCAGGACCGGGACCTGCTGATCCTCGACGAACCCAGCGCAGGACTCGACGCCGAGGCCGAGCACGAGGTCCACAGTGGACTGAAGACACATCGGGTCGGCCGTACCAGCCTGTTGATATCGCACCGGCTGAGCACCCTGCGCGACTGCGACCAGATCGCGGTGATCGAGGACGGTCAGGTCGTGGAGCGAGGCGACCATGACCTGTTGCTGCGCGCCGATGGCACCTACGCGAGGCTGTTCACCATGCAGGCCGAGGGCTACCAGATGGTACAGGTGATGCCGTGACAATCTGGCTGAGCGGCGGTCTGGTGGCGGTGCTCGGCGCGGCCGTGGTCGCGGTGGCTGCTGTCCGGTGGCGTCGCGTGGTCGCGGATGTCGAAGGCCCAAGCATGGAACCGACACTGCACGCCGGGGACCGGCTGCTGGTGCGGCGCGGGACGTCGGGTCTGCGTGTCGGCCGGATCGTCGTGATCGAGCAGCCCTTCGCGGACCTCGGGTGGTGGCGGCCCGGTGGGCGCCGGCCAGCGGTCGGCTTTCGCGCGGGCGCCGGCACGTGGAGCGTCAAACGCGTGGTCGCGGTGGCCGGTGATCCGGTGCCGTACGACCGAGTGCCGACCCTCGGCGGCGGACCCGGATCGCTGGTACCGGCTGGCAAACTCGTCGTGCTCGGCGACAATCCAGAAGCAAGCTTCGATTCGCGAATGTACGGTTACGTGCCTGAGGACCGAGTGCTCGGCGTGATGCTCCGGGTGCTCTCGTCAATGGTGTAAAGCGACGCCCTCATCGTTCAGAGCCGTGGGCAGGTCCACTCCGGAGATCTCGGCGCCGATGTGCCCGGCGACCCGCTCGACGTTGATGGTGGTCATCGGCCTTGAACAGCCGGTGGACCCGTCCGACCTTGTGGGTATGCGACAGCTGCGCGACCTCGGGTTGCCGATCGTCGCCGATGGAAGCGTCTTCGGCATGCAGGATTTGGTTTCAGTGGTGCGCGCCGAGGCAGCCGACGTGGTCAGCACACACCCGTCAGCAGCACCAGCGTTCAGCTACGCAGGCTCCACTGCTGGTTGGACCCACCGTTGCAGGACCAGAGGGCGATCCTCGTACCGTTTGCCGTGCCCGCACCGTTGGCGTCCAGACACAACCCCGACTGCACTCCGGTGATGGTGCCGTTGGCATTGATGTTCCACTGCTGGTTGGCTTGGCCGTTGCAGTCCCAGATCACCGTCGGAGTACCGTTACTGGTGCCCTGTCCGGACGCGTCGAGGCACTTGTTGCCGTACACCACCAGCTGTTTGTTCGAGGTGTAGGTCCACCGTTGGTTGCTGCCACCGGTGCAGTCCCACAACTGCGCCTGCGTCCCGTTGGTCGTGCTCGAGTTGTTGATGTCAATACACCGGCCGGAACCACCACCGACAATCTCCACGTTCTGCTGGCTCGGTGGCGCGCTCGATGATGCGCCGGAAGTGGGGGTCGGGCTGGTTGCGCCGGTCGCCTCCGTGCGGCTCCAGTTCTGGTTCGCGCCGCCATTACAGGTCCAGAGTTGCACCACGCTGCCGTTGGCTGTCGCCTGCCCGTTGACATCGAGGCAAAGCCGGGACTGCACGCCCACGATGCTGCCATCCGAGGACAGCATCCACTTCTGGTTGTCGGCTCCGGTGCAATCCCAGATGTCCACCGTTGCTCCGGCGCCGGTGCCCTCGGCTTGCAAGCACTTGCTGCCGTAGACTCGCAGCTCGCTCGCCGCGCTCGGGGCGAAGGTCTGGTTGGCGCCGCTGGCGCAGTCCGAGATCTGGGCGCCTGCCCCGTTGGCCTGCGAGGCGTTGGCGATGGTCAGGCACCGGTTCGACTGCACACCCTTAAGGCGGTATGTGGGTAGCGTCAGCGATCCCGTCGCCGTGTCGATGCCCCACGACGGGTACCAACTCAACGCCGCGGTCCCATTACCGGTCAGAGTGATCGGCAACCACACGGGTAGCGAGGAGTTGAGGTCACTGGAGTTCCACCGGTCGCCGATGTACACGTAGCTGGTACCCGCGCTGCCGGTGACGGGTAGCAGGAAAGAGGTCTGCGAGTTGTATGTGCTCGTACCGGCGGGTGCCACGTTGGTGAACCCGCTCCATGGCCCGGACAGCGAGGTGGCCGAGGCGTACACATTGTCGTTGGTGGCCCACCCGGTCAGGTGCGACCCGAGCAGGAAGTACCGGCCACCGACCTTCGCGATCGCCGGCGCCTCGATTTCTGGGAACGTCGCCACCGCGCTCTGCGCCGTGGTGTAATCCGCGGACAGGCGGTCGATGCGCAGGGAGCCGGCTGGGTCGTCGTGCATCAGGTAGGCGGTACCGTCACTGTCCTTGAACAGGCCCAGGTCGCGGCTCTGGTGTCCCAGCGGATCGGTGGCGCCGAGGTAGGTGTACGGGCCGCACGGGGTCGTGCTGGTCGCGACACCGGCGCGGCGGTCCTGGTAGGAGGTGTTGTCGATGTGCAGCCACATCACGTACTTACCGGTGGCGCTGTTGTAGAGCACCTTCGGGCGCTCGACGATGCGCCCAGCGGCCAGGTCACCGCTGGCTTGCCGGGACAGCGCGTCGGTCTGCCTCGTCCAGTGCACCAGATCCGTGGAGGAGTAGCAGGCGACCGCGGTGAACGTGGCGCCCGCGCTCTTATCCTCGCCCACCATGTAGTAGGTTGAGCCGACGGTGAAGACACCGGCCCCGTGTGCCTGCAGCCGGTTGCCGGCGGTGTCCGTCCACATGGTGCCCGGAGTGACGGTGGCGACGGCCGCACTCGCCGAACCGTTGAGGGCCAGCACCGCGAGCCCGGCGCTCGCCGCCGCGGCGAGCGCCAACAGTGGGCGGGCGAGTCTTCTGTTCACGAAGCCTCCAACGGGGAACTGGCCGCGCTGAACACGTCGCGCCTCATCGAGCACGCGGGACGACCTGGGCAGGCAGCGCATCGAATCGGTTCGACCGCTGATGCTACGAAGCCCTTCCGACGCTGTCAACTAGCGCCTGTCGATGCGTTAGATGGCGCGTCCGGGTCTGACCCCCGTCGAGCGGGGCGCAGGTTCCTTCCGGCCGTCAAGGCCAGGCAGGTGATCGCGCAGGCGGCGGAGGGTGGGGCATCGCGGGTCCACCCTCACTGATTTGTCACGGCGTTCCACAGAGGATTGGATGCGCGCACGAGCGGGTCAACAGCGCTCGGCCGTACATTGACAGTCATAGGTTGCCGACCTACCCTTCAGCGAACCGGTTCGACGGTCGTTAATGGAGGGAGGGCGGATGAACATCGGCGAGATCGCTCACCCTGCCGGCGTTCATGCAGCGCGTGCCGTACGCGCCTCGCGGCACGAGCCGTATCCGGGGCGGCGGGTCGCCGGCACGGCACATCCTCCCTTGGGCGCCGATCTCGCTACGAGGAACCGGCCCGCCAGAACCACTAGCGCGTTGAACCTCGGTACCGCCGTTCCCGCACACCCCCAACACCCCAAGGAGAACGTCGTGAACGATCCGTTCTAAATCCCAAGGCAACCCGGGAGCGACCGGAAACTTTCAATCCGCTCCGTCCATAGTGGACGCCAGTTGTCTTGGCGGACGA
>JBPYFB010000579.1:0-8918 GCA_051986465.1 Rugosimonospora sp. | reverse complement strand
TCAAGGCGATCGCGGCCACCTGCTGCAGGGCCCGCAGCACGCGGCGGCGGCGCAGCGGCCGGCGGTTGACGGGTGGCAGCGGCTCGGCGGTCACCGCCGCGGATCGCGGCGTGGTGAGGGCGCTCATCGCGCGCCGCCGCGCGCCGCTCCCGGCTGCCTCAGCATGAACAGGTAACCGATCGCGCTGATCATCGAGACACCCAATACGACAAGCGCGACCGCGCTGGCCACGTGCCCGTCGTTGAGGGTGACGAACCACAGGTAGCTCTGGCCGACCAGCAGCGGGAACTGGCTTCCGGTCAGCGCCTGCGCCACCGCGAACGCCTGGAACGCCAGGATCGTCCGCAGGATCAGCGCGACCTGGATGCTGGGGCGCATCAGCGGCAGCGTCACGTGCCGCAGTCGCTGCCAGAACGACGCGCCGAACACCTGGGCCGCCTCATCGTAGTCGCGCGGGATCATCTGCATCCCGGCGACGAGGATGACGAGTACCAGCGAGGTCGCCCGCCACAGTTCCGCGATGAGGACGGCGAGGAACATCGTGGTCGGATTCTGGTAGGACAGCCAGGCGACCGGGTGGATGCCGAACCAGTCCAGCGCCGAGTTGAGGTAGCCGTTGTCGGTGAAGATGGCCAGCCACACCAGGCCGGCGGCGAGGTCGCTGACGGCCAGCGGCACGGTCCACACGTAGAAGTAGAAGCCGCGCCCGGGTAGCCGCTGCGCCAGCAGCAGCGCCATCGCGATCGCGAGGACGAACTGCAGCGGTATCAGTACGACGATCAGCAGCACGGTGTTGCGTACGGAGTCCCAGAACTGCGGTTGGTCGACCATCTGGTGCCAGTTCTCGGTGTGGCTGCCGTGCGCGCCGGTGAACGCCTGCTGCACCGCCGAGACCACGGGCCACCCGAACAGCGCCACCATGAACAGCGCCGACGGCACCAGCAGGAGGTAGGGAGCGGCGGCCCGGCCGATCCTCGACCGGGCCGCCGTGCGGTCCATCGCGACCATCTCAGCCGACCTGGCAGGGGCCGCTGCTCTTCGGATCGGGTACCCAGCAGGGCGCACCCGCGTCGGTGATGAGCTGCTGCATGGTCTGCGCCTGCGCGTCGAGGGTCTTCTGGATGTCGGCCCTGCCCAGCACGATCTTGGTGAAGCAGTCCTTGAACACCTGGGTGAACTTGGAGTCGCTGCTGCCCATCCCCACCGAGGGCAGCGAGAGCAGGCCACCCACCTGGGTCTTGGCCACCGCGTCGGACTCCAGCTTGATGGCGGGTGGCAGGTCGGTCGGGATGGTCGCCTGCACGGTGGGGAAGAACGCGAGCTGCCGCAGGATGGACAGCTGCACGTCGGGCTTGACCAACGCCTTGAGGAGCTGTTTGGTCTTGTCCTGGTCGGCCGAGCCCTTGACGATCCCGACGCCGTTGAGGATCGCGAGATAGCCGCGGCCCTTCGGGCCTTGTGGCGCCGGTACCATCACCCAGTCGTCGGGTTTGTCCTTGGGCGCGTCGACCAGCCGCGCGACGTGGTCCCAGCCGACGAGGACCTGGCCGGCGGCGAGCGGCTCCTGCATGAAGTCCACGTTGGTGCTCGCCGGCGCCGTCACCGACCACAGTTCCTTGAAGTACTGCCAGGCCGTCACCGCGTCCGCCGAGCGGAACGTGGTGACCAGCCCTCCGGTGAACGACGGGTACAGGTAGCCCTGGGTGAAGCGGTGCAGCAGGCCCTTGGTACCGGCGGGCAGGCCGAAGATGGGCTTGCCGCCGTTGGCCGTCTTGCCCGCCTTGGCCCAGGCCAGGAGCTGATCGTAGGTCAGGCTGTTGACGTCGGCACCCGCCGGCAGCCAGTCCAGTGCCTTCTTGTTCACCGCGAGCACGTAGGTCGCCTGTTCAAGGGGCACGTAGTAGTTCTTGTCCGTACCGATCTTGCTGAGCGCCAGGTTGCCGGCCGAGATCCCCGCGGAGCCGAGCTCGCTGACGAGTGCGGATACGTCCTCCAGGTTCTCCGGACCCAGCGTGCTCAGGTCGGAGTGGATGCCGAGGAACGCGTTGACTTTTACGCTTTTCGCCTGTACCTGCGACTTCACCTGGGTGATCGTCGTCGTCGTGTCGCCCGGGTTGAAGTTGACGGTCAATGTGGAGTCGGCCTGCTTGAGAATCTGGCGGAACGCGTCCGCCTCCTTCGTCGGGGTGTGCTGTGTCGACAGCATGCTCAACGTGTTGCTGCCGCTCTTTGCGCCGGTCGTGCTCTGGCTGCACGCGGCCAGCGCGGGGCCTGCGATGCCAAGGGCCGCACCGGCGCGTATCAGCGACCGCCGGGAGATTCGCCCATCGAAGTCCGTCACACCTACCTCCATCGAACGAAACGGAGTGGTTGCCACACGGGGTGAAAGCTAAGTTACGCGGCCGTCATAGCGTGACGAACAACGATTTGATCACGGTCACTACGATCCGTTCGGCGAGCGATCCTTGGCGGACGTGGCGCCGACTCCGGCGCCGTCTCCGGTGCCGTCTCCGCCAGGAATCCGGACGGGGAGGGTCAGTCTGTACAGACTTCACGCCACTACTGGCTATACTTCGAGCATGACTGTGCTGCCGTTCACGGATGCGCGAAACAGGCTCTCGGAGCTCATCGACGATGTAGCCAGGACCCATGAGCGGATAGAGATCACGAAACACGGCCAGCCCGTCGCGGTACTCATCTCAGCCGACGACCTCGCCACGCTGGAGGAGACTCTCGAGGTGCTGTCCAGCCCCGAGGCCATGCGGCAACTGGTGGAGTCCCGTGCCGCGGTCGAAGCCGGCGATGTCCTCGACCGCGACGAACTCGCGGCGCTGTTGGCGAAGCGGTCGCGGCGAGCGCGGTGACCAAGCCGGAAGCGGCCCGGTATCAGCTCCGGATAACCGGACCTTCGGCGCGTACCCTGGCCGGGCGCCTTCCTGAGAAGGTCGCTGCGGCCGTCTACGAGTTCATCACCACCACACTCGTCGAAAATCCCCGTCGTGTTGGCAAACCGCTACTCCTGCCGCCGTTTGACGGCACCTGGTCGGCCCGGCGCGGAACGTACCGCGTACTTTATGAGATCGATGAGGATAACCTCATCGTGACCGTGACGGCGATCGAGCATCGTGCCGACGCATACCGGTCACGTTGATCTACGCGGTACGGCCTCGAGGGTCTGCTCCTCGGTACGCGTGACGCCCGTGTGGAAGGGCCGGCTGATCCGGTCGAGGAGGTCACCCAGGTACTGAGTGTCCGAAGTGGACGCTCGGGTGAGGCGCATACGGTCGGCCCGCAGCGGTACCACCGCCAGCCGTACCAGCCGGCCGCTCGCCGGATCGAGCTCGGGCAGGTACATCAGGCGCAGGTCGTCGCGGTACTCCTCGTAACCCGGTATCCCTTCGTAGTCGTCGATGAAGTCCCCGCAGCCGTACAGGATCAGGCGGTCGCGGTAGACCTCGATCGGCCGGGGATGGTGCGCGGAGTGCCCGTGTACGAGGTCCACGCCGTGCTCGACGAGGTGATGCGCGAAGCTCACGTGCTCCGCGGGTACCTCGTATCCCCAGTTGGTTCCCCAGTGGACGGTCAGCACCGCGAGGTCGCCCGGGCGCTTGGCACGGCGTACCCGGCCGGCGAGGTCGGCCGCGGTACCGGTGGACAGGTCCGGCAGCAGGTACACGCCGGGACGCCGGTCGGTCGCGGCCCAGTCGGGTGGCGTACCGCTGTCCTCGGCGGCCGCGGCGAAGACCAGTACCCGGCCGCCGCAGCGCAGCGGGACCGCGACCGGCCGCCGCGCCGCATCGGCGTCCGGTCCGGCGCCGGCAACCGGGATCCCGACGCCGGCGAGCGCGGCGAGCGTGTCGGCGAGTCCGTCCGGGCCGAAGTCGAGCACGCGGTTGTTGGCGAGCGTGCAGGCGCTCGGCCGGGCCGCCGCGACCACTGCGGTGTTGGCCGGATGCATCCGGTAGTGCACGCCCTTGCCGGCGGCCGGGGTACCCCGCGCGGTGATGCTGGTCTCCAGGTTGACCACGCGTACCTCGGGCCGGACCCGGTCGAGCACCGCGAGCGCCTCGCCCCACGGCCACGCCACGTCCACCGGCCGCGGCACCGGCCCGCTCGCGGCCTCGGCCAACCGCACGTACTGGCGGGCGTCGCGCATGCCGGGCTCCCACAGCGCCGGATCTCCCGGGCGCGGCAGGATCTGGTCGATGCCGCGCCCGGTCATCACGTCGCCGCACAGGAACACCACCACCACGACGCCCGCCTCCTCAAGGCCACCCGCCCCCGTTTCCCCGGCGGCCCCTCGTTAATCCGGCTGCCGCCGGGGCAGCGCCTGGATCAGGACGGCCAGCGCCACTTCGAGGATCGCCAGCGCGAGCAGCCCGGTCCGGAAGCCGGCGGTGTACCCGGCGGCCCGGTAGAAGACGATCCCGATCAGCGCGACGCCCAGCGCGTTGCCGGTCTGGTTCACGGTGGCGAGCACGCCCGAGGCGGCACCGGCGTGGTGCGCGGCGACCCGGGACAGCACCGTGGTGGTCAGCGGTGCCAGCGCCATGCCCATGCCCAGCCCGTCGATCGCGAGGGCCGGCAGCAGCCAGCCCGTACCGTGCCCGGCCGCCTCGCGCATCAGCAGCAGGCCCACCGCCATCAGCAGCGCGCCGACCGTGACGACCTGGCGACCCAGGCGCGCGGCGAACACGTGCGCGTACATCGAGGTGAGCAGGTACCCACCGCCGATGGCCATGAAGACCGCGCCGCACGCCAGCGCGGACAGGCCCCGGCCCAGTTGCAGGTACAGGGCGAGGGTCAGGAAGAACGAGGCCTGCCCCATCCAGAACACCTGTACCGCGACCAGCCCGACGCTGAACGCCCGTTCCCGGAAGAGGGTCAGGTGCACGAGCGGGTGGGTCCGGCCGCGCTGGTGCGCCGCGAACACCGCGAACAGTACCGCCGAGCCGGCCAGGCTGAGCCAGGTCCACAGCGGCCAGCCCTGGTCCTGGCCCTGGATGAGGGGCAGCACCAGCGCCACCAGCGCCGCGGTCACCAGCGTCACCCCGGCCAGGTCGAGCCGGGTCGCCGGGTTGCGCGACTCGGGCACGCGGCGCAGGTACGCCAGCGCGGCCGCGCCGATCGGTGCGTTGATGAGGAAGCACAGCCGCCAGTCCAGCCCGAACAGGTCGGCCCTGATGAGCAGGCCGCCGACGAGTTGGCCGAAGACCGCGCCCAGCCCGAGCGTCAGCCCGTACCGGGCGAACGCCTTGGCCTGGCGCTGCGGCGCCAGGCTGGTGCGCAGGATGGCGAGCACCTGTGGCATCAGCAGAGCCGCCGACGCGCCCTGCGCGACCCGGGCCGCGACCAGGAACCCGGCGCTGGGCGCCAGCCCGCACAGCACCGAGGTGGCGGTGAAGGCGGCCAGGCCGATGCCGAAGACGCGGCGCCGGCCGTAGATGTCGCCCAGCCGCCCGCCGGTGATCAGCCCGGCGGCCAGCGCGAGGCCGAACCCGGCCACCACCCATTGCAGGGCGGCCGGGCCGGCGCGCAGGTCGTGCTGGATCGAGGACATGGCCACGTTGACGATGAAGAAGTCAAGGGCGGTCATGAAGCTGGCGGTCAAAAGGACAACCACAAACCCTTTTCGGGTACGGGCGGAGCCGGTCACGGTCACCGCCTCCGCCGGGGCCAGCACGGCGGTCATGCCGGCACCCGGTCGAGGAATCCGTGCACGGTCGCGATCTGGTCGTCCGCGATGACGGCGACGTCGAACCCGACGACGACCGGCTCGCCGCCGTGCGGCCCCAGGTGCCAGGTGAACCGGGCGACGTTGTGGTGCGCGTCGACCGGGCCGGCGAGGCTGAACTCCAACCCGCCGAACTGGGCCTGTACCGCCGCGATGACGGCGTCGATCTGGTCCCGGCCGGCGACGTCGGCGAGCGGGTCGGTGTAGGTACCGGCCGGGGCCCATACCTCCTCGATAAGGCGCCGGCGGGCGGCCGGGTCGGTCTCGTTCCAGCAGGCGATGTACTTCTCGATAAGTTCCATGCCAGCGACGCTACGAAGCCGGCGGTGCCGCGGAATCGGTATCGCTTAGGTACCCGGTACCAGTCTGTAGGGTTCAGAGATGCTGTACGGCCGGTCCCGCGAGCAGGAGCACCTCGCGTCGCTGGTGCGCGCCGCCCGGGAGGGTACGAGCGCGGCGCTGGTGCTGCGCGGCGCCCCGGGTATCGGCAAGACCGCGCTGCTGGACTGGGCGGCGGCGACGCTACCCGAGCTGACCGGCGGGCCGCTGACGGTGCTGCGCGGCAACGGCGTCGAGTTCGAGGCGGAGCTGCCGTTCGCCGGCCTGACCCAGCTGCTGCGGCCGGCCGCGGGGCTCCTGGACCGGCTGCCCCCGCCGCAGCGCGACGCGTTGCGGTCGGCGTTCGGCCTGGCAGCTGGCGAAGGAGCGGACCGGCTGCTGGTCGGGCTCGGCGTGCTGTCGTTGCTCGCCGAGCTCGCCGACGACGCGCCGCTGCTGTGCCTCGTCGACGACGCGCCCTGGCTGGACGCCGTCTCCCGGGACGCGCTGCTCTTCGCGGCGCGCCGGCTGGCCGGCGAGGGGGTCGTGCTGGTCTTCGCCGCGCGTGACGGCGGGTACCCGGCGCTCGGGCTGCCCGAGCTGACCCTGTCGGGCCTGGCCCAGGACGAGGCGGCCAGGCTGCTTCCGAACGACCTCGACCCGACGCTGCGGTACCGGGTGCTGGCCGAGGCGCAGGGCAACCCGCTCGCCCTGCTGGAACTGCCCCACGCGGTCGGCCAGGGCGGCGCGGCGCAGCCGGTAGCGCTGACCGATCGGCTGCGCGCCGCGTTCCACGGCCAGGTCAGCCGGCTGCCCGAGGCGACCCGGACCCTGCTGCTGGTCGCGGCGGCGGAGGATACCGGCGAGCTGGCCGTCGTGCGGCGGGCCGCCGGTGCGCTCGCTGGGGGCGACCTCGGTACGGGCGACCTCGGCGCGGCCGAGCAGGCCCGGCTGGTCGAGGTGACCGGTACGCGGCTGCGCTTCCGCCATCCGCTGGTGCGTGCCGCCGTGTACCAGGAGGCCCCGTACGACCAGCGGCTCGCCGTACACCGCGCGCTCGCGGGCGCGATGACCACGCCCGATCTCGCCGATCGCCGGGCCTGGCACCTGGCGGCGGCGGCGACCGGGCCGGACGAGACGGTGGCGGTTGCCCTGGAGGACACCGCGGAGCAGGCTCGCGCGCGCAACGGATACGGCGCCGCGCTCGCCGCGTTCGAGCGCTCCGCCCGCCTCAGTCAGGACGACGCGGCCCGGGCCCGCCGGTTGCTGTGCGCCGCCGAGGCTGGACTGCGGGCGGGCAGCCTCGCCGCCGCGGCCCGCCTCGCGGAAGAGGCGGCCGGGTTGACCGCCGAACCGGAGCTGCTCGCCCGGATCTGCCTGGTCGAGGGGCGGGCCTGGTTCTGGCAGGGCGTGCACCAGACCGCGTACGAGGTGCTCACCGCGGGCGCCCGGCTGGAGACGCCGCTGCGTGGCGCGCTGCTCGTGCAGGCGTTCCACCCCGCGTGGTACCTCGGCGGCGGGTACCTCGACGCGTGCCTCGATCTTCTGTCCACTGTGGACCACCCGGTCGCCCGGTACCAACTCGCGGCGGTACGCGCCCGGCCACTGGAGCTCGCCGATACCGCCGCGCAGGTCGGTACCGGCGAGCCGGAACTGGTGCAGCTGTGCGGTTTGGGCTTCATCGCCGGGCAGGACGCGCAGGCGTACGAGCTCGCCGGGCGGTTGGCGGCCACGTCCCGGCTGGCCGGCTCCGTCGGTACCCTGCCGACGCTGCTGTTCTTCCTCGCCGAAGCGGAGTTCTTTCACGGCCGGCACCGGGACGCCGCGCTCAGTCTCGACGAGGCGCTGCGCGTGGCGCGCGACGGCGACCAGCCACAGTGGACAAGCCAGTTGCTTGCCGTACAGGCGGTGCTCGCCGCGGTCGAGGGCGACGAGGCGCGCTGCCGCGACCTGGTGGCGCGGGCGCGGGGCGGGCCGGCGCCCGGTACCGCCGCGCCCGGGCAGGCGTGGACGCTCTGGGCGCTCGGCCTGCTCGACCTCGGCCAGGGCCGGGCCGAGTCCGCCGTGGCGCATCTCGCAACGCTGTCGGCTGACCCGTACGCGCACCAGGTCTCCGCACACCGCTGCATCCCGGACCTGGTGGAGGCGGCGGTGCCCGCGGGCGTACCGGCGCGGGCCGCCGCGCCGCTGGAGCGCTTCGCGGCGTGGGCCGATCGGGTCGGCCAGGCGTGGGCGCAGGCGCTGGTACACCGTTGCCGGGCACTGCTCTCCGGTGGCGAGCAGGAGTACGTGCTGGCACTCAAGCTCGGCTCCCGCCCGTTCGAGACGGCCCGTACCCAGTTGCTGTACGGCGAATGGCTGCGCCGCGCCCGGCGCAAGGCCGAGGCCCGTACCCACCTGCACCAGGCGCTGGCGGTCTTCGAGCAGTTGGGTGCGGCGCCCTGGGCGGCGCGTACCCGCACCGAACTCCAGGCGACCGGGCTGCCGGCACCGCAGGCGAGCGCGGTCGCCGCGACCCCGCTCACGCCCCAGGAGCTCCAGATCGTCCGGCTGGCCGCCCAGGGACTGTCCAATAAGGACATTGCGGCGCAGCTCTTCCTGAGCCCGAAGACGGTCGCCTACCACCTCTACAAGGCGTACCCGAAATTGAATGTCGCCGGCCGGGCCGAACTGTCCGCCCTCGACCTCTGACGACCGCCGCAACTTCATTGAAGTTGCGGGGTTGGGTGGCCCCTATCCCCGCAACTTCAATGAGCTTGTTCCATCCTGTCGTGGCTGGTGGTGGGGTGTTGACAGGTGGTGGGTTGGCGCTCTTGTGGTGGTCAATGGCCATGATCACCAGCCTTGATCGTCTGCCCGGCAAGCA
>JBPYFB010000578.1:0-3508 GCA_051986465.1 Rugosimonospora sp. | reverse complement strand
AGGCCACCGGGGTCAGCGCCTGCGCGAAGCACTTCCCCGGCCATGGCCGTAGCGGTACCGATGCGCACCTGGCCACCCCGACCGTCGATCTCAGCCGGGCCGAACTGGTCGGCTGGTACCTCGACCCGTTCCGTGCCGCGGCCGCCGCGGGCGTGGACGGCATCATGGTGTCCCACGTCAAACTGCCGCACCTCGACGCGCGGTATCCGGCGTCGATCAGCCGCGCGGCAGTGACCGGCCTGCTCCGCGAGGAGATCGGCTACGACGGCGTCGTCATCAGCGACGCCCTGGAGATGCGCGGCGTGCGCGACGTCGCGCCGCTGGCCGAGTCGGTGGTGCTCGCGCTGGACGCCGGAATCGACGCGCTGTGCCTGGGCGCGGCCTCGTTCCGGGAGGATGTCGACATCGCGGTCCGGGCGATCACGGATGCGGTCGCCGCCGGCCGGCTCGACATCGAGCGGCTCGAACGGGCCAACGCCCGCATCGCGCGCCTCGGCCGGCGGGAGCGGCAGGGCACCGGGCGTCGCGACGACGCGGTCGGGCGCGGGCTCGCACTGCGGGCGCGCGGCGTCAGCGGGGATGTCGCGCTGCGCGGCCGGCACGTGCTGGTGATCCGCCTGGAGCAGGAGCACTCGCCCGCCGTCGGCGGTCGCGGCAACGCGCTCACGGAACTGCTGGAGGCGGCCGGCTACCGGTGCGAGACGGTCGCCACCGCAGGCGATACCTACAACGGCGCGAACCTGGTCACGTCCGAGATCGGCCTGTTCACCGACGAGTTCGGCGACGATGCCGAGGTGGTGTTGGAGGTACGCAGCCCGCATCGGCACGAGTGGCAGCAGCGACTGAGCGCGGAACTCATCAAGCGGTATCCGTCGATGGTGGTTGTCGACATGGGTGCGGAGGGACTCGACTTCAGCGCCGCCCGAGGATGGGTACGCACCTTCGGCGCCTCGCGTGCGTGTGCGGAGGCGGCCATCGACGCGCTCGCGACGGCATCGCGGCGCTGAGGCCGCTACGCGTCTACGGGCAACTGATCTCCGCCTGGTCACTTGCCTGGTGCATGTTCCAGAGCAGGTCGGCGAGGTGGTCGGGGTCGACCACGGGCATCTCCCAGACCGGCTCCCCCGCGGCTTTGGCCTTCTCCATCTGGGTGTGGAAGGCACTGTGCTCGATGGCGGCGCCGACGTAGAGCATGCCGACGTAGACGCCCTTCTCGGCCACCTCGGCGTGCAGGGACTGCAGGTAGTTGCGCTGGGCGGCTTGGGCGGGACCGGGGCCGCTCAGGTAGGGCAGGCCTTGCTTGGTGCTGGCGCCCTGCGCGGTCAGGATCGCGCCGTCGCCGCGATCGAGCATGTGTGGCAGGAACTCCTGCACGAGCGCCACCAGGGTATAGAAGCTCAGCGGCATGAATTCCTTGGCGTACTGCGCGGTCAGGTTGACCGCGGACACGAAGTCGCCGTCCGGGGTCGGTGCGTAGTAGAAGCAGTCGAGGTCGCCGACCTCGGCGCGAATCTGCGCGGCCAGTTGGGGCATGGCTTCGGTCTGGGCGAGGTCGGCCGGGATGACGTATGCGGTTGCCCCGGCACCGGTCAGCTCGTCGGCCAGCAGGTCGAGTGGCTCGCGGCGGCGCCCCACCAGGATGACGTCGTAACCCTCTCGCGCGTAGCGATGCGCGACGGCCTGACCGAGGCCGGGACCGGCTCCGAACACCGCGATGGAACTGGACATCAAGAACTCTCCCTATGGGCGGCTGCTGTCGGGTCCAGCGAACCGCGCCGATGAAGGACAAGCCATACTGCTTCGTCCAAGCTTCATTTGCGATCGTCTACGATGTGTTGTGGACGTTCTCAGCGACCTGCTGCATCGAGCACGTGTACGCAATGCCATCGTGCGGAAACTGATCCAGGCCCCGCCGTGGTCCTACTACCTCGCCGATCCGGAGCCGCTGACCGCCGTCGCGGCGCTCGAAGGCAGCCTGACGATCGTCTTGTACAACGCGTTCGCCCGTGCCGCCGCCGCTCCTGGCGCGCCGTCCACGCACACGCTGGCGGCCGGGGACATCGCGCTCATCAAAGGGGGCGAGTACACGATCGCCGACAGCCCCGCGACGCCGTGCCAGGTCGTCGTCCGCAACGGACACAAATACGCCACCAGCGCAGCGGACGGCGGCGCCGCGGTGGACCAGATGATTGCTCCGCGGACCTTCGGTGACCATCAACCGGGCGCCATCACCATGCTGCACGGCATCTACGAGCTCCATGGCCGCGCCGGCGACCGGCTCCTCGAACTGCTTCCGGCGATAGCCACCGTGCCCGCGGGGCCACGGACCCGCCCACTGCTCGAAATGCTCTCCGCCGAGGCGGCGCGCGACGAACCCGGTCAGGACGCCGTCCTCCAGCGAATCCTGGACCTCATCCTCGTGGTCGCCCTGCGATCCTGGGGCACCAACAACGAATCCCGAACCCTCGGCTGGCTGGGCGCCATCGGGGACCCAGCCATCGGCCGGGCCTTGGCGATGCTGCACGCCGACCATCAGTACCGGTGGACGACGGCGACGCTCGCCAAGAAGGTCGGCATGTCCCGAGCCGCCTTCTGCGCACGCTTCACCAGCCTCGTCGGCGAGCCGCCCATGGCCTACCTCATCGGCTGGCGCATGACTCTCGCCGCCGACAAGCTGCGCAGCACCGACGCGACCGTGGCCGCGGTGGCCCGCGAGGTCGGCTACGACAACGCCTTTTCCTTCAGTACCGCGTTCAAGCGGGCGTACCGGCAGAGCCCGACGGAGTGGCGCCGAGGCACGACGAATGCGGATGTCAACGGGGAACCGCTTCCACAAGGGTGACCACGGCAGAGCTCGGCACGATCCGAACCAACCGGAACCCGGCCCGGTCCAGCAATGCCTCGACCTCCGCTTCGGTACGGAAGCGGCCACCGTCCATGAGTACCAGCATCTGCAGGTCCAGCAACTTCGCCACCGACGGCCGGTCCCCATCCGGAACGATCGTCTCGGCGACCAGCAGGCAGCCGTGCTCGGCCATCGCGGTCCGGCAGTTGGTCAGAATCTTCACCGCTTCGTCGTCGTCCGCGCCGTGAATCATGCCGCTCAGCAGATAGAGGTCGCCGCCTTCGGGCACCGAACTGAGGATGTCCCCGCCCACCACCCGGGAACGGTCGGTGACTCCCGCCCTCGACAGCTCACCCTCCGCGCCGGCCACGGCCTCCGGCGTGTCGAACAGGACTCCGCGCAGGTGCGGGTTGGCCGACAGGATTTCGGCGAGTACCAGACCCCGGTCGCCCCCGACATCCACGATTGTGCTGAATCTACTGAGGTCGTAGTCGCCGAGAATGGTGCGGTACGTGTACATGGACGTCCAGCCGGCGTCGAAGGCCGCCGCGGCCTCGGGGTTTTCCGCCAGGTACTCGACGAGCGCGGCGCCGTTGACCCGGTCGAACGGCGTGCCCCCGGTACGGATCGCCGCATGCAGCTCGCTCCACGGACGGTGCCAGA
>JBPYFB010000577.1:0-3541 GCA_051986465.1 Rugosimonospora sp. | reverse complement strand
GGGTACCGACCTGCGGCAACACCTGCACCAGTCCGGCCTCGGCCAGCCGGCCGATCGCCTCCCGCACCGGGGTACGGCTCACCTGAAGACGGACCGCCAAGTCGTTCTCCGACAGGACGGAACCGGGCGGCAGCCGAAGGTGGCGTATCGCATCGACCAGCGCCTCGTACGCCAGGTCAGAGGCGCGAACCCCCGACCCGCGCCGAGTTATCGATGCGAGCGGCTCAGTCGGAGTCATGCCGGAAGCATTGCAGCTCCCATACTTGTATGCAAGTATCCCCGCATGCGGCGCGGGAATCGCTCTGGCGACACGAGCGCGACTGGGCGAGGGCCTGACCTGGGATCCGGCCGTGGGCCGGCCGCATGGGTGGACATCACCGCGGCCGAGGTGCACCACACCGACATGGCCACCGGCTCTGTCTGCGACCGGGTTCTCGCGATGTACGCGGGCCGCGTCGTCGAGGGCCTTCCCCCGCCGCCCGCCGCGGGACCAGGTCCACCGAGCTACACCTTCGCATCCTGGCATATTCTTGCACAGACCTGATATGTCGAATATAAGTATTGATACACCAATGGTCCGACAGAGAGACATCCGCATCTCGTACTGACGGCGCGGGGGCCGCCACCGACAATCCGCCTTCGATCACGCCTGTCTATGGCGCGGCATGCTTCGTCGAATTCGCATTCGAACCCGCTGTTGTGCCAAATTTCAGAGGAGAGCGCCGTGTTGCGCAAATGGTCAGGTCCGCTCGGCTTTCTTGCGTCAGGCTGTCTGTTCGTCGCCGGCTGCGGCGGGTCGGCGAATTCGGCAGGTAACGGAAACGGCCAGATACACTACGCGACGAACGGAACCTGTACGATCGCGCTGAACGAGGATCGTGGCCCTTTCGACCCGTACCACTCACGCCTTGCCGGGTTCGACGACTTTGCCTATGACTCGCTGGTGAACATGCTGCCGGACGGAAGATTCGTTTCCGGCATCGCCCAGCAGTGGTCCGTGGACGCTCATTCGGCGACGTTCACGCTGCGGTCCGACGTCACCTGCTCGAATGGGGCACCGCTGACCGCCGGCCAGGTCGCCGCGGACCTGAACTACATCGGCGATCCGAAGAACCAGTCCACGCAGTACGGAATCAACACGCCGACGGTGCCGTACACGGCCACCGCCGACGACACGGCCAGGACGGTGAAGGTCACGTCGGCGAAGGCGTTCGGCTTCCTGCTCAATACGCTTGGCCTCGCGCCGATCGTGTGCGCGAGGGGCCTGACGGACCCCAAGCTGCTCGCCACCGCCTCCGACGGCACCGGACCGTTCGTGCTGACCGGCGCCGTGCCTGGCCAGAGCTACAACCTGACGGTGCGCAAGGACTACCGGTGGGGCCCGGGCGGGGCTACGACAAAGGTGCCGGGAACGCCCGCCAAGGTGGTCGTGCGGGTCATCACCAACGAGGCCACCGCCGCGAACCTGCTGCTGTCGGGCGAGATCAACATGGCGCTGATCACCGGTCAGGACCGCAAGCGCCTGGTCGGGCGGGGATTGACCACGTTCGACGCGGCCGGGAACGGCGCCGGGCTGCGGTTCAACCAGCGTCCCGGCCATGTCACCCAGGACGTCCGGGTCCGGCAGGCCCTCGTACAGGCTCTGGATCTGGCCCAGGTCGTCAAGGTCAGCTCGGGCGGCACCGGTCGACCCGCCACCGGGTTGGCACTGGTGGAGCCGCGAGCCTGCCCGGGCGACAATGTCTCCGGCCAGTTGCCCAAGCATGACGTCGCCGCCGCCGGGGCACTGCTCGACCAGGCCGGCTGGACCAAGGGCGCGAACGGGATTCGCAGCAAGGACGGCAAACCGCTCACCATCAGTCTGATCAACCTCGGGGGCTCGATCTACGACGGGCCGACGGCCGAACTGCTTGCCGAACAATGGAAGGCCATCGGCGTTCAGGTAGAGACCAAGAATGTGCCCCTTGTATCGCTGTCCAAGGTAATTCACCAGACCGGCGACTGGGACGTCTGGGGTACGCTGGGCACCGCTTACCTGCCCAGCGCGTGGGTGTCATTCGTGTCCGGGCCATTTCCGCCGAAGGGACAGAACCTCGGCGGCATGAACAAACAATATGATGCGCTCGTCGCCAAGGCGCAGACCCTCACGCCGCCCGCGGCGTGTGCCTACTGGAACGCGGCCGAAAAAGCCCTCTACCGCAACGTCGACATCGTGCCGATCTCGGACCGCCGCGACACCTACTACCTGAGCCATGCAAAAGCCGAGAACGCCGGATATCAGCAGCCGATTCCTACCAGCATCAGGCTGCTGCGCTGAAACTCTACTGACCATGGACGTTGGCGACAGCGGGACGGTCGGATGAACGTGAAATGGGCGCTCGCGGAGTACGTCCAACTGCCACCCGAGCCTCAGCGGACTATGGCCGAACCACCGGTCCTGGCCCGCGGGTTCGGGGCCAGGACTTCGGCCAGGTCTGGAGCCGCGGGCGGCGTTACCTCTCGATCGTGGGGAGCGTGTCGAGGAGTTCCTGAGTGTACGGGTGGTGTGGGTGGTCGTCGTAGAAGCGCTCCGCGGGCTCGGTTTCGAGGAGGCGGCCGTTCCTCATGACCGCGATGTCGTGGGCGATGTAGCGTACGGCCGCGATGTCGTGGGAGATGAACAGGGCGGCGAAGCCGCGTTCGGCCTGCAGGTCGCGGATGAGGTTGAGGACCTGCGTCTGGACCGAGACGTCCAAGGCGGTGACGGCTTCGTCGAACACGATGAGGTCGGGGTCGGTGATGACGGCGCGGGCGATCGCGACCCGCTGTCGTTGGCCGCCGGACAGTTCGTGCGGATGACGGTCGGCGAGGGTGGGGTCGAGGCCGACGAGGCCGAGGATCTCGGCGACCGCGGCGTGGCGGGTACGCCGGCCGGTGGAGCGGGTCACGGCGAGTGGTTCGGCGACCGACCGCCATACCTGCAGAGCGGGGTTGAGCGACCAGTCGGGGTTCTGTAGCACGACCTGCCGGCGGCCCTTGAGACGGCGTCCGGCGCCGCGGCCGGAGATGGGACGGCCGTCGAACTCGACGGATCCGCTCGTGGGTTCGACCAGGCCGAGAAGTACGCGGCCGAGTGTCGTCTTGCCGGATCCGGACTCACCGACGAGGCCGAGGGTCCGGCCGGACGGGACGGTGACGGACACGCCGTCGAGCGCGCGTACGGTCCGGGTGTGCCGGCCATGTCCGCTGGTGTAGGTCACCGTGACGTCCCGGGACGCGGTCACCGGAGTCTGCTCCGTCGCACACGGGCCGGCCGCCGCCGGGCCGGTGCTCATCGCGTCGCCTCCCGCTCCGGCGCGTGATGGTGATCGGTGGTCGTGCCGGTGGAGGGGGCCAGGTGGCGGGTGAACCACTCCACGAGCGCCGCGTTCTGGGCGACCCTCGCGGGTACGGGGCCGTCCCAGCTGCCGGTGTGCGCGCTCTTCGGCAGCCGCAGCATCTCGGTGGGTACTCCGTTGGATTTCAGGACGCGGTAGTACTGCTCGGATTGACCGGGCGTGCA
>JBPYFB010000576.1:0-10847 GCA_051986465.1 Rugosimonospora sp. | reverse complement strand
TCCTGCTTCGCCGCGGCCTCGACAAATCCCAGCTCGGCGACCTCCTGGGAGAGCCGGTCAAGCAAGCGGCGACCAAGTTCCGGACGGCTTTGCTCACGGCCGCGGAACATGATCGTCACCTTGACCTTGTCGCCCGCCCGCAGGAACCGCACCACGTGACCCTTCTTGGTCTCGTAGTCGTGCGGGTCGATCTTCGGTCGGAGCTTCATCTCCTTGATGACGGTCTGTTGCTGGTTACGCCGAGCCTCGCGCGCCTTGATGTCGCTCTCGTACTTGAACTTGCCGAAGTCCATGAGCTTGCACACCGGCGGGCGGGCCATGGGCGCCACCTCGACCAGGTCCAGGTCCACGTCCGCGGCCAACTGGAGGGCGCGCTCCAGGGGCACGATGCCAACCTGCTCGCCCTCCGGGCCGACCAGGCGTACCTCCCGTGCCCGGATCTGTTCGTTGACGCGTGGTTCGACGCTGATGGGGCCTCCTAAAGTCTGTTTCCATATCCGACGACCGACCCCAAAACGTAGAGGCCCTGGCAGCTGCCAGGGCCCGCTCGACCGGTCGGCACCGCACGGCAGAGCCGTGCGCACCCCGCTTCGCGGCGATCATGCCGCTTGGCGGTTGACCGGACCCGACAGCCCGGGGGCCGTGCGGGTGGGAGCGGGTCGCTCCGCTTGGGACACCGTGCCCAACCAGGGCACAGTGGGTCGACTCATAAACTATAACAGGGTGTACGGTCACCGACGACAGGAGGTACGCCCCCGTGTCGATCAGCTTCGAACTACCCAAAAGTCTGCCGCTGACCGCGGAGGACTACGCGGAGCTCGAGGCACCCGAAGGGCTGCGCGTCGAGCTCTGGAACGGGAGTCTCGACGTGGCCGCCGCCGCCCAGGTGATGTGGCACGGCGAAATCGCCGGTCGCATCCGTGACCTGCTCGTCGAAGCGGGTCGGGTGGCCGCGCGGGAGACCGGCGTCGTGCTCGGCCCGCGCACCGTTCGCGCACCGGACGTGAGCCGCTTCCGGGATGGTGTGCGGCCCGAGGTCACGCGTTCCCAGTTCCCCGCCACAGATGTCGACCTGGTCGTCGAGGTGGTATCGCCAGAGTCCGACGAGCGGGATCGGTTGATCAAGCCGCACGAGTACGCCCGAGCCGGCATCCCACACTTCTGGCTCGTCGAGAACGACCCGGAGAACGCGCTCGGCGCGGTGATCAACATCTTCCAGCTGGCGCTGCCCGCGCCGACCGCACACTACGTGTTGGTGCGCCGCGCGACCCTCGACGATCTGGAGAGGGAGGCCGCGGCCTAGTTGTCCTCCGGTACGGCGGCGCCGGGCCTGGTCTGGTGAGCGGCGAGCAGCGCGCGCAGCGCCCGTACCGTCTGCACGGCGTAGCCCTTGTCAGCCGCCTGTACCGCCATGACCGCGACCACGTCGTCGTCCTGCAGTTCCAACTGCGCCCACGGCGAGCCCTTGAGGAACTGGATCGACCGGACGACCTCCCACGGCAGGTCGTATCCCCCGATCACGTTGCGTACCCGGATCCCGCGCTCGTCGGCCCATACCCGGGGGCGGGTGAACGCGAGGATGCCCAGTGCGAGGAGCAGCCCGAGCCCGATCATCGCGGCCTGGTCGCCGGTCTGGAAGACGCCCTTGCCGCTGTCGGTCGCGCCGTGCAGCGCGGTGGCGACCGCCGTGAAGATCGCTACGACCACCACGGCGAGGATCCACGCGATACGGGTCGCCTTGCGGGGTCGGGCGGCAACGGTCACGCCGTCGAGTCTGTCACAGCCGGCAGGCGTGGATATCGGTGACCAGGATGGCCCGGGCGCCGAGGTCGTACAGCTCGTCCATGATCCGGTGCATGTCGGCGCGTACCACCATCGCCTGTACCGCCACCCAGCCCTCCCGGTGCAGCGGCGACACGGTCGGCGACTCGATGCCGGGAGTCAGGGCGGTCGCCGCGTCGAGCAGGTCGGCGCGCACGTCGTACGCGAGCATGACGTAGCGCCGCGCCACGAGTACCCCCTGCAGCCGGCGCAGCAGCTGGGTCACCGCGCCGTTGCCCCGCGACCCGACCCGCTGCACCAGGATCGCCGAGGACTGCAGGATCGGCTTGCCGATCGGCTCCAGCCCCGCCTGCCGCAGGGTGGCGCCGGTTTCAACGACATCGGCGATCACGTCCGCGACGCCCAGCCGCACGGCGTTCTCGACGGCGCCGTCCAGCCGCACCACCTCGGCCGCGATGCCGTGCTCGGCGAGGTACCGGGCGACCACGCCCGGGTACGCGGTGGCGATCCGCCGGCCCGCGACCTGCCCGACCTCGGTCACCGCCTCGGGGCGCGCGGCGAACCGGAAGGTGGCCGCCGCGAAGCCCAGGTCGAGGATCTCCTCGGCCTCGGCGGCGGCGTCGATGAGCAGGTCCCGCCCGGTGATGCCGAGGTCGAGATCGCCGGAGCCGACGTACGTGGCGATGTCGCGCGGGCGCAGGTAGAAGAACTCGACGTCGTTGTCGAGGTCGCGGCAGATCAGATCGCGGTTGTCCGACCGTTGCTGGTAGCCGGCCTCGCGCAGCATGGCGCTGGCCGGAGCGGAGAGGGTGCCCTTGTTCGGGACGGCGATGCGCAGCATGACGACGTGCTCCTCAGATTTGGTGGGGCGTGCGGGACGAGGGCATCGTCACAAATGTCGGTACACGTCCTCGGGGGCGAGTTCGAGGGCGAGCATGAGGACCTGGGTGTGGTACAGCAGCTGGGAGATCTCCTCGGCGGCGCGCTCCCGGGTTTCGTGCTCGGCGGCCATCCACGACTCGGCCGCCTCCTCGACGACCTTCTTGCCGATCGAGTGCACGCCCCGCCGCAGCGCGGCGACCGTACCGGAGTCGGGGGCGCCGGCGACGGCCTTCGCGCGCAGCTCGTCGTAGAGTCCCTCGAAGGTCTTCACGGGGACCCATTGTTGCAACCGCCCGTGAACACGGCGGGAACGGGGTCACCCTCCAGCGGGAACTGTGTCGCTCCGGTTCTCCCGCACCTCGCCCAGGGCTCGCGCCGCGTCCAGCGCCGCGACCGCCGCCGACCAGCCCTTGTCCTCGGTCGAGTCGGGCAGCCCGGCCCGCTCCAGGGCCTGGTCAACCGTGTCGACGGTGAGCACGCCATGCGCCACGGGGGTCGACTCGTCCAGCGCGACCCGGGTCAGCCCGTCGGTGACCGCCTGGCAGACGTACTCGAAGTGCGCGGTATCGCCGCGGATCACCACGCCGAGCGCGACCACCGCGTCGCACTTGCGGGCCAGCGCCTGCGCCACCACCGGAAGCTCAACCGAGCCCGCGACGCGGGTCACGACGACGTCCCGCACACCGCACGCCTGCGCGGCGGCGAGCGCCCGGTCCAGCATCTGCTCGGTGATCTCCTGGTGCCAGCGGGTCGCCACGATGCCCAGGGTCAGCCCGCTCGCGTCCACAGTGGACAGATCGGGTGCGCCATAGCCGGCCATCCCGTCACCCCTCCGCAGCCCTGGACTCAGGTACCAGGTCCAGCCCGTCGAGCAGGTGTCCCATCCGGTCGCGCTTGGTGCGCAGGTACCGGACGTTCTCGGGGTGCGGCCGGGTGGGCAGCGGTACCCGCCCGACGACCCGCAGCCCGTACCCTTCGAGGCCGGCCCGCTTGGCGGGATTGTTCGTGAGCAGCCTCATGGTACGGACGCCCAGGTCGTACAGGATCTGCGCGCCGGTCCCGTAGTCGCGCGCATCGGCCGGCAGCCCCAGGTCGAGGTTGGCGTCGACCGTGTCGCGCCCCTGGTCCTGGAGCTGGTACGCCTGCAGCTTGTGCAGCAGCCCGATGCCCCGCCCCTCGTGGCCGCGCATGTAAAGCACCACTCCGCGCCCCTCCTCGGCGACCCGGCGCAACGCCGCGTGCAACTGGGGACCGCAGTCGCAGCGCAGCGAGCCGAAGATGTCCCCGGTCAGGCACTCGGAGTGCACCCGTACCAGCACGTCCTGCCCATCGCTGAGGTCGCCGTAGACGAGCGCGATCTGCTCGGCCGCGGGTCCGGTGGCGCCATAGGTGACCCGGTACCCGACCGCCTGGAAGATCCCGTACTCGGTGGGCAGGCGCACCTCGGCCGCGCGCTCCACCTGCTTCTCGGTGCTGCGCCGGTACGTGATCAGGTCGGCAATGGAGACCAGCCGCAGCCCGTGCTCCTTGGCGAAGACGGTCAACTCGGGCAGGCGCATCATCGTCCCGTCGTCGTTGACCAGTTCGCACAGCACGCCGGCGGGGCGCAGGCCGGCCAGCTCGGCGAGATCGATCGCGGCCTCGGTGTGCCCGGGGCGGCGCAGCACGCCACCCGCCTTGGCCCGCAGCGGCACCACGTGCCCGGGGCGGGACAGCTCCGCCGGCGAGGTGCTCGGGTCGGCGAGCAGCCGGATGGTGTGTGCCCGGTCCGCCGCCGAGATTCCGGTCGACACGCCCTCGCGGGCATCCACCGTCACCGTGTACGCGGTGCCCCGGCGATCCTGGTTCACCCGCGACATCGGCGGCAGGTCCAGCCGGTCGGCGTCGGTCTCGGTCAGCGGCGCGCAGATGAAGCCCGACGTGTACCGCACCATGAACGCAAGCAGCTCCGGCGTCGCGAGTTCCGCCGCGAAGATCAGATCGCCCTCGTTCTCGCGGTCCTCGTCGTCGACGACGACCACGGGCTGCCCGGCCGCGATCGCCGCGACCGCGTCCTCGATACTGTCCAGCGCACTCGGCACGCTGTCCAGCCCGCTCATCGCTGCGCCGCCAGCATCTTCTCGACGTACTTCGCGATCACGTCGACCTCCAGGTTCACCGGATCACCCGTGGTCTTCTGCCCGAGCGTGGTCAGCTTGAGCGTCGTGGGGATCAGGCTGACCGAGAAGTCCAGGTCGGAGACTGCGGTCACGGTCAGCGAGACGCCGTCGACTGTGATCGAACCCTTCTCGACGACGTACCGTGCCAGCTGCGGCGGCAACGAGATGGTGACCACGTCCCACTGCTCCGCGGCCTGGCGGGAGAGCACGGTACCCACGCCGTCGACGTGGCCCTGGACGAAGTGGCCGCCCAGCCGCGACGTGGGCGTCAGCGCGCGTTCCAGGTTGACCTGGTCGCCGACGGCGAGGCCGCCCAGGCTCGACCGGTCCAGCGTCTCTTTCATCACGTCGGCGGTGAACACACCCGCGTCCACGCTCACGACGGTGAGGCAGACCCCGTTGACGGCGATCGATTCGCCGTGCCGGACGTCGCCGGCGATGGTCTCCCCGCGTACCGCGATCCGCGCGGAGTCGCCCAGGTCGACCAGGTCAGTGACGGTACCGAGTTCCTCGATGATGCCGGTGAACATCTCGCTCGAGCCCCTTCCTCGCAGGCACCCGTGGTGCGCGGGCGAGGGGGCATCGGCGGGGGGTAGCGCCAAGCGCCACCCGTAGGGTCGGCAGCCGCCGACCCGTGACCGGAACGGCCGCCAATACGGCGACCGATCCGCCCGCGCGCTGTCTCCCATCCGGACTGTCACCGTCGGCCCTGGAGTCTCACCAGGTCCACCGGCCACTGGAAGTGACCGGGTCGCGGGCTGCCGGGCCAATCGGCCCGGATCACCGCCGGTTCGGATTTTCACCGAGTCCCGCCAGCGCGTGGTGGGTACCCTACGAGTCTTGCACGCCGGAAGGGGGAGCGGTGCGGCGGGCGACGTACCTCACAGGTACGCCTCAGCGGGCTTCGCGGCGGCGGTCCACGGCGACGTACGAGCCTGGCTGGGACTTCGCGACCTTCTTCATCTCGGAGGCGGCGGCCACCACCTCGCGCGGGTCGGTGTAGTGCCGGCTGGTGGACAGTGCCACCCCGATGGAGATCGTCACCAGCTGCGCCTTCTTGATCTCGCCCCGCCGGTCGACCAGCTCCACGTACCCGCGCTGCGCGTCGGCCTGGTCGTACAGGTCGTCCGAGGCGCGGATGAAGTCCATGATCCCCTGCTCGGTGAGCGGCCGTACCTGCTGCGGCGTGCATACGATCACGAAGTCGTCGCCGCCGATGTGGCCGAGGAAGGCGGGTGGCAGCCCGGCGTCGAGTACCGCCCGGTGCAGGCAGCGGGCCAGCGCCGTGATGAACTCGTCGCCGCGGGCGAAGCCGTACACGTCATTGACGGTCTTGAACCGGTCGATGTCGACGTGGCCGACCGCGAACGGGGTGGCGGTCTGGATCCGGTCGGCGATCTCCCGCAGGATCCGGGTGTTGCCGGGCAGCCCGGTCAGCGGCGACACCTCCCGGTACTCCTGGTTGCGCCGCAGCGTGGATTTGACCCGCGCCACCAGCTCCAGCGTGTCGAACGGCTTGACCAGGTAGTCGTCGGCGCCGGCGGTCAACCCCAGCACCTTGTCGACGGTCAGCCCGCGCGCGGTCAGCATGATGATCGGCATCGACGTCGTGATCGGGTCGGCGCGCAGCAGCCGGGTCAGCTCCAGCCCGTCCACCCGCGGCATCATCAGGTCGACGATGGCGAGGTCGGGGCGGCGCTGTACGACCAGATCCAGGGCCTCCTGGCCGTCCTGGGCCACCGCGACGTCGAAGCCCTGCAGCCGCAGGTTCACCTCGATGAACCGGGCGATGTCCGAGTCGTCGTCGACCACCAGGATCAGCTCCGTTTGCTGCTCCGGCTCGGGAGCGCCGGGAGCGAGCGGCAACGCGTCCTCGATCACGCCGGCTGCCCTACCCCCGGCCGAGCGCGGTGGCCGCCTGGTGCCGCAGCGCGCGCACCGCGGCGGCCGGGTCGTGCGCGCCGTAGACCGCGGTGCCGGCGACGAAGGCGTCCGCCCCGGCCTGCGCGGCCGCCTCAATGGTGTCCGACCCGATCCCGCCGTCGACCTCCACGCGCAGCTCGAGGTGGCCCGCGTTGATGTGGCGGCGCGCGGCGCGCACCTTCTCAAGGGTCTGCGGGAGGAAGTCCTGCCCGCCGAAGCCCGCCTTGATCGTCATGATCAGCAACGTGTCGAAGTGCGGGAGGATCGGCAGGTACGGCTCGACCGGCGTGTCCCGGTCGATGGCCAGGCCCGCGCGCGAGCCCGCGGCGCGCAGGTCGCGGGCGAGGGCGACCGGGTCGGTCGCGGCCTCGGCATGAAAGCTGACGTTGTACGCGCCGGCCTCGGCGTACCCGGGCGCCCAACGGTCCGGCGCCTCGATCATCAGGTGTACGTCGAGCGGCAGCGCGGTGGCCTTGCGCAGGCTCTCGACCACGGGCAGCCCGATGGTCAGGTTGGGTACGAAGTGGTAGTCCATGACGTCGACGTGCAGCCAGTCCGCCTCCCGCTCGACCGCGCGGGCCTCATCGGCGAGGTGCGCGAAGTCGGACGCGAGCAGGCTGGGAGCGACGATGACCGACGGTTCCTCCACCCGGACAGTGTACGGACCGCCCTACTCGCGGCGCAGGACGGCAAGATACATGCCGTCGGTACCGTGGCGGTGCGGCCACAGTTGCACCGCCGGTCCCTCGCCCAGCCCCGGCATGCCCTCGGGCAGCAGCGGGCGCGCATCCAGCAGCCGTACCGGGTGCGGCGCGCGGCGTACCGCCTCGTCCACCGTGATCCGCGTCTCGACGAGATGCGGCGAGCACGTTACGTAAGCGATCAGTCCGCCGGGGCGTACCGCCCGGATCGCCGCGCCCAGCAGCTCGCGCTGCAGCTTGGTCAGTGGCGGCAGGTCGGAGGGGTGCCGCCGCCAGCGCGCCTCGGGGCGGCGGCGCAGCGCACCCAGGCCCGAGCAGGGCGCGTCGACGAGTACCCGGTCGAAGGCGCCCTCCGGAATCTCGGTACCGACCGCGCGCCCGTCCGCATTGAGCACCTCCACCGGCAGGTCCCGTACCGCCCGGGCCACCAACTCCGCCCGGTGCGGTGCGACCTCGACGGCGGTGACCCGGGCACCCCGCTGCGCGGCGAGCGCGCCGAGCAGGCCGGCCTTGCCACCCGGCCCGGCGCACAGGTCCAGCCAGCGCGCGTCGACGCCATCGAGCGGAGCCTCCGCCAGGGCGAGCGCGACCAACTGCGAACCCTCGTCCTGGACGTGTGCGCGGCCCTGCGCCACGGCCGGAATATCGCCGGGCGCGCCGCCGGGCAGGTAGACCGCGTACGGGGAGAAGGCACCCGGCGCCCCGCCCGTATCGTCGACGAGCTCCATCGGGTCGATCAGCCCGGGCCGGGCGCACAGGTGTACCGGCGGCGGCTCGTTGTCGGCGGCCAGCGCTCCCGCGACCTGCCCCAGGTCGCCGCCGAGCGCCTCGGCGAAGGCCCGCACTATCCACTGTGGATGGCTGTGGACGAGCGCCAGGTGCCCGATCGGGTCGGTCGCCTCGTCCGGGGCGAGCCGCGCCAGCCACTCGTCCAGCGGCCGCTCCCCGATCTGGCGCAGTACCGCGTTGGCGAAGCCGGTCGCGGAGGGGCCGGCGGCCATCCGTACCAGGTCCACTGTGGACGATACCGCCGCGTGCGCCGGTACCCGCGTGTAGAGCAGTTGGTAGGCGCCCAGCCGCAGCGCGTCGCGTACCTGATGATCGATGCGCGCCACCTCGCGCCCGGCCGCGTCGGTCAGCACCGCGTCGATGGTGCCCAGCGCGCGCAGCGCGCCGTAGGTCAGCTCGGTCGCGAACGCCGCGTCCCGCCCGGACAGCCGCATGTCGCGCAGGATCGCCGGCAGCGCCAGGTTGGCGTACGCGTCGTCGCGCTGGACCGCGGCGACCGCCTCGTACGCGGCCTGCCGGGCCGGGTCGACCAGCGGGCGCCCGCCCCGGGGTGGTCGCTCCCGGTCGGGTCGCGGGTCGCGGCCCCGGCGCGCCGGCTCCCGCAGCCCCGGATCGCGCCGCCCCGGATCCCGCCCGTCCTGCCGTGCGCTGGACGTGTCCCGCCGCCTGCGGTCAGTCACTCGAACGTCTCCCCCGGCTCAGGGCGCACGCCGCGGGCCCAGTCGGTCGCGGGCATCGGTTTCTTGCCGGCCGCGCGCACCTCGCCGAGCGCGATGGGTACGGTCGCCGTGCCGGCCAGCACCCGGGACCGCTCCACCAGGATCTCGCCGGGTGCCAGCGCGGGCGCTTCCGTGATGGCCGAGCCGGCCGGCCGGGTCGAGCTGAGCAGGCCCAGCTTCACGCGCTCGCCCCGGAACGTGGTCCACGCGCCAGGGGACGGCGTGCAGGCGCGTACCCGCCGGTCCACCGCGAACGCCGGCTCGGACCAGCGCACCTGGGCATCCTCCACCGTGATCTTGGGCGCCAGGCTCACCCCGTCAGCCGGCTGCGGTACCGGCGCGAGCGTGCCGGCGGCGATCCCGTCGAGCACGTCGACGAGCAGCCGGGCACCCGCGACCGACAGGCGCTCCAGCAGGTCACCCGAGGTATCGGTAGGGCGGATCGGCTCGCTCAGGGTGCCGAAGACCGGACCGGTATCCAGGCCGGCCTCCAGGGCGAACACCGAGGCGCCGGTGATCTCGTCGCCGTGCAGCACGGCGTGCTGGACCGGCGCCGCGCCCCGCCACGCGGGCAGCAGCGAGAAGTGCAGGTTCACCCAGCCGTGCTTCGGAATCGCCAGCGCCGCCGGGGGTACCAGCGCGCCGTACGCCACGACCGGTACGCAGTCGGGCGCGATGTCGGTGAGCCGGGCCAGGAACTCCGGCTCCCGGGGCCGCTGCGGAGTGAGCACCTCGATGCCGCGCGCGTCCGCCCAGGCACCCACCGGCGAGCGGGACAGGTGACGGCCGCGGCCCGACGGGGCGTCCGGCCGGGTGACGACCGCGACAAGGTCGTGCGCTGAGGCGGCGATCGCGTCCAGCGAAGGCAGGGCGGCTTCGGGGGTACCGGCGAACACCAGGCGCATCAGCCGGCCGCACCCTGGTGCGGACTGACCTTGATCTTCATGCCCGCGCTGTACCAGTCGGCCGCCCGGATCTCCTTCATCGCCGCCTTGCGCGCGGCCGGATCCAGTCGGTCGAGGAAGAGCACGCCGTCGAGGTGGTCCGTCTCGTGCTGGCAGCAGCGCGCCATCACGCCCGATCCCACGATCTGCACCGGGTCGCCGTGCTCGTTGAAGCCCTTGGCGACGACGTTCTGCCGGCGCTTGGTGTCCACGTACACGCCCGGTATGGACAGGCAGCCCTCCTGGCCCACCTGCTCCTCCTCGTCGGGGAACTCCAGCACCGGGTTGACCAGATGACCGACGACGTCGTCCACGTCGAAGACGAAGACCCGAAGGCCGACGCCGATCTGCGGAGCGGCGAGCCCCGCACCCTGGGCGTCGAGGAGCGTCTCGGTGAGGTCGCGCACCAGCCGGCGCAGCTCCTTGTCGAAGTCGACGACGGGATCGGCGGAGCTGCGCAGGACAGGGTCGCCGAAGAGGCGGATCGGTGTCACGGTCACCCGACAAGTTTACGTAGCAAGCGGAAACCCAGCCGCCCACCCCAAGATCGCCGCCCCAGACCCCGCCCCAAGATCGCCGCAACTTCATTGAAATTGCGGCTTCCGGGGCCACCCAAGGCCGCAACTTCAATGAAGTTGCGGCCCGGGGGGCAAGATCAGGGCGGCGGCGGTACCTAGATCAGCTCCAGCGGGTCCACCTGCACCCGTACCGGGTCAGGTGCCTTCTTCGCGGTACGCACCCCGGTCGCCTCGTGCAGCGCGGCAGCCAGCGCCCGGCCCGCCGAGCGCGCCACCCGCAGCAGTACCCGCTCGGTACCGTCGGGCAGCGGTACCGGTCCCAGAGTGTCGGTACCGTCGGGCAGCCGAGCCAGTTCCAGCAGCTCGGCGACCGCGGCTGCGGTGCCGGTCAGCGACGCCATCCGTACCGCCGGCGGGAAGCCCAGCTCCC
>JBPYFB010000575.1:0-35218 GCA_051986465.1 Rugosimonospora sp. | reverse complement strand
CCGGGCGGGCCGTGCGGCGCAGCAGGGCGGCGGTACCGGGGACGTCGCCGACGAGCGCGGGATCGGCCGACCACAGCAGCGCCACCACGCCAGCGACATGAGGCGCGGCCATGCTCGTACCGGCGAGGCTCCGGTACCCGCCGCCCGGTACCGCCGACACGATCCCGGTACCCGGTGCCACCAGATCCGGCTTGCCCGCCCCCGGTACCGGTCCCCGGCTGGAGAAGGCGGCGAGCCGGCCGTTGCGCTCGGTGGCGCCGACGGTCAGCGTGTCCGGGTACGGTGCCGGCGGGTCCGCGATGGAGCCGCAGCGCGGTCCGGTGTTCCCGGCCGCGGCGACCACGAAGATGCCCGCCGTGGTGAGCGCGTCCACCGCCGGCCGCAGCGCGTCCCGGTCGCAGCCCTCCACCGGCGCGCAGGCCCACGAGTTCGTCAGCACGTCCGCCGAGCGCGCGGGCTGCCCGTCGGCGAACGGGTTCCCGCCGTACCGGAACGGGGCGAGCATGAACTGCAGGCACGCCAGGTACCGCGCGGGGTTGCCGAGGTCGCGGTCGAGGTTGACGCAGCCGATCCACCGGGCGCCTGGTGCGATGCCGATACCGTCCCGCCCCACGGCTGTACCGATGGTGTGCGTACCGTGTCCACTGTGGTCGGTCGGAGTCCGGGAGCCGTTCCACGGGTCGTACCAGGAGTCGTCACCGCCCCGGAATCCCGGTGCGAGCGCGGGATGCGTACCGTCCACGCCACTGTCCGAGGTGCCGACGACGATGCCGGAGCCGGTGTCCCCGGTCGCCCAGACCCGATCGGCGCCGACCGCCTTGACGTTCCACTGTGGACTCCCGTCGACCTGCTGGGTACCGGCGATCGGCCCGGCCCGGCGCGGTACCGGCCGCAACCGCGGGCTGCGCAGCACTCTGTCCACATCGGAGCGTTGCGACAGCCAGAGCGCCACCGCCGGTCCCGCGTCCACCTCCACGCCGTTGACGAGGTAGTACGGCGTGTACCCGAGGTGCAGGGTGGACAGGTCGTGCCGCAGCGAGCGCTGTGAACGGTTGGCCGTCTCGACGAGGCGGCGGTACACCTCGGCACGCCGGGCGGGTACGTCGCGGATCGCCGCCACGCCGGTGAGGTCGGCGCGTGCCTTGAGCACCACGAAGAGCCGGTCCCCGTACAGGCCGGGATGGCCGAAGCCCAGGTACCCGACGAGGCAGCCGGCGAGCAGTACCGCGACCAGGCCGGCTGACACTCCACGTCGCAACAGGGGAACGGGATTCAGCCCGTACAAAACAGCGAGCAGGACCGCGACGGACAGCGACCCGGCCGCGGCCAGGGCCGCCCACGCGCCGATGTCGCCCAAGCCGAGCAGGATCGTCGTCTGCACCGGCTCGACGAACGCCAGCGGGCCGGCGCAGGCCAGCGCGAACGCCGCCGCGATGCCGCGACGGCGGCGCAGCGCCGCCGCCACGAAGCCCAGCGGCGGCAGCACGAGAAGCTGCAGCAGGTTGACGCCGGCGCCGCCCACCGCGGCGGCGAGCGGGACGAGCGTGACACCGGCCACCAGGCCGTCCAAAAGGACTCTGCGGCGCCCGGCCAGGACCGGCCCGAGCAGCGTGGCTGCGAGCCAGCCCGTCGCGGCCGCGGCCACCAGCGCGAGCAGCGTCTCCAGCAGCCCACCGAGCGCGGCCAGGACCAGCCACGGCAGCAGGATCGCCAGGCCCGCCACCACGCCGGCGGCTTCACCGTCGGATTCCCCCCAGGTTGGCAGGCGCCGGTGCAGGAGTAGCGCGGCACCGCCGGCGAGCGCGGCGAGGGCCGCCAGATAGACCTCATTCCATTGGGTGGGTATCGCGCGGGCCGTGCCCAGCACGCCCAGCAGCAGCGCCGCCACTGTCCAGGTGTGCTTCCTCACCAGGTATGCGGGCAGCGCGATCAGCGCGGCGCCCAGCCAGCTCGCCAGCGGCCAGAGCCACGCCGGGCGAGGCACCTCCTCGACCAGCAGGACCTGCTCGATTGCCCAGGTCACCGCCGGCATGCCGACCCCGACGAGCACCGTCCAGAGCCCGACCGCGACCGCCGCCACCACCGACCAGACGCGCACCGGCTCTCGGCTTGTCGCGGACCCGCCAGCGTCCCGCGCACCCCCCATCGCGGACCCGCCCCTCCGTACCGGCCACCTCGGTGGTTACCGTGTAAGTGTGCGTGACCCCAGCGTTTCCCGGTACGCCGCGTCCCATCTGTCTCCGCGACGCCGTGCCGACGACCTGGCACTGCTGCGAGCGCGGCAGTTCGACGTCCTGATCATCGGCGGCGGGGTGACCGGTGTGGGCGCGGCGCTGGACGCGGTCTCGCGCGGGCTGTCCGTCGCACTCGTCGAGGCCCGGGACCTCGCCTCGGGTACCTCCAGCCGGTCCAGCAAGCTCATTCACGGCGGCCTGCGCTACCTGGAACAGTTGGAGTTCGGCCTCGTACACGAGGCGCTGCGCGAGCGCGGCCTGCTCGCCACCCGGCTCGCGCCACACCTGGTGCGGCCGCTGCCGATCCTGGTACCGCTCACCGCGACCTGGCAGCGCGGGTACTACGGTGCCGGCGTCGCGCTCTACGACACGTTCGCCCGGCTCGGATTCGGCGGCATCCAGGGCATGCCGGGCCACCGCCACCTGACGCGGGGCCACGCACGGCGACTGTTCCCGTCGCTGCGTGAGGACATCCTCACCGGCGCGGTCGAGTACTACGACGGGCAGGTCGACGACGCGCGGTACGTCGCGACCATGGCGCGCACCGCCGCCAGCCTGGGTGCGGCGATCGTACCGAGCGCCCGGGTCGTGGGCCTGGTACGCGACGCCCGCGAGGTCACCGGCGCGGTGGTGCGCGACATGGAGGCGGGCGAGGAGTTCGAGGTCGCCGCGCGTACGGTCGTCGCCGCCACCGGTGTGTGGAGCGACGACATCTCGGAGTTGCTCGACGACCCGGCCGCCCCGATGCGACGCGGGCTGCGGGTACGGGCGAGCAAAGGCATACACCTCGTGGTACCCCGCTCAGCCATCAGCGGTGACCCCGGGCTGATCCTGCGTACCCCCACCTCGGTGCTGTTCGTGCTGCCGTGGGGCGGGCACTGGATCATCGGTACCACCGACACCGACTGGGCACTGGACCGGGCCCATCCCGCCGCCTCCGCCCGGGACATCGCGTACCTGCTGGACCAGGTGAACGGCTGGCTGGCACGCCCACTGTCCACATCGGACATCGAGGGCGTGTATGCCGGATTGCGCCCGCTGCTGTCCGGAGAGGACGAGCAGACCTCGAAGCTGTCCCGCGAGCACGCGGTCGTCGAACCGATGCTCGGCCTGATGCTGGTGGCTGGCGGGAAGTACACCACGTACCGGGTGATGGCCGCCGACGTCATCGACCGCGCCGCGCGCCGCCTCGGCCCCGCGGTACCGGCTTCCGGTACCGACCAACTGCCGTTACTCGGCGCCGACGGATACCGTCCTATGTGGACCAACCGGGCGGATATGGCGCGCCGGCGCGGAATCAGCGTCGGGGCGCTGGAGCACCTGCTGGAGCGGTACGGCACGCTGAGCACCGAACTGCTCGACATGATCCACGACGATCCCGAGCTGGGTCATCCGATCCTCGGTGCGCCGGAGTACCTCGCGGCGGAGGCGGCTTACGCGGTACGTGCCGAGGGGGCGCTGCACCTGGAGGACGTGCTGACCCGCCGTACCCGGATCTCCATCGAGACGGCGCACCGCGGCGCGGAGAGCGCGGCGCACGTGGCGGACCTGATGGGCGCGGAGCTGGGCTGGGACGCGGCGACCCGGGAACGCGAGGTGGAGCACTACCTGGCGCGGGTGGCGGCGGAGCGCGAGTCGCAGCGGATGCCCGACGACCTCGCCGCCGACGCCGCGCGAATGGGCGCCCCGGAGGTTCGCGGCGCCGGCGCCCGTACCTGAGCCGGCCTTTCGCAATCTTGGGAGTTTCGGCATCGGATACGGTGCCGTTCCCAACAAGATTCGGGCGCGACCTGGCTGTTGCGTTTGCTACGCTTGCTGCGAATGCTTCGACTAGCAGCTTGGGGATCGCCGTGGATGTCGTAGCAGATCCTGTGACGCCGGATGGCGAAAGCGCCGCCGTTGCCGCAGAGGCCGTAGAGCGTGTGCGTGCATACCTGCGCTCGCACCCCGACGGGCCGGCGACACTCCGGCTCGTCGACGACGAGGACGAGCAATTCGTCGTACCAAGAGGGGCCGTCGAGCTGTTCTTCCGGGTGCTCGCACACATGGCCAGCGGCGACAGCGTCTCGGTTGTGTCCGGGCACACGGAGCTGACCACCCAGCAGGCGGCCGACCTGCTACATGTTTCCCGGCCCTACCTCATCGGCCTGCTCGACGCGGGTGAGATCGCCTACCGGCGCGTCGGCAGCCACCGGCGGGTACACGCGGGTTCGTTGCTGGACTACAAGCGTCGCGACGATGCGCAGCGGAACGCCACGTTAGACGAACTGACGTCTCTCGCCCAGGACATGGATCTGGGTTGACGGATGGCTCCGGTCGTCATCTACGACGCGAGCGTCCTCTATCCCAACACACTTCGCGACCTGTTGCTTCGCCTGGCAAATATGGGGTTGGTGCGGGCCAAGTGGACCGACCAGATCCTCGACGAGATGTTCACCGCCCTGACGCGCGACCGCCCAGATCTCGACCTCGCAAAACTCGCCCGTACCCGAAAGCTCATGTCGCTCGCGGTCAGGGACTGGAGGGTTACCGGCTACGAGTCGTTGATCGGCTCGCTCAGGCTTCCCGACCCAGACGATCGCCACGTTCTCGCGGCAGGTATCCGTTCCCAAGCAAAGTTGATCGTCACTGCCAACCTGCGGCACTTTCCAGTCGAGGTGTTGCGAGTCTGGAACATCGAGCCGAAGTCACCGGACGAGTTCGTTCGTGACCGGATACTCGTTGATCGGATGTCGGTGTTCGACGTGGTCGGGCGGATCGCGGACTCGTGGCGGAACCCGCCAGGCACCGTCGACGATGTGCTGAATCGCCTTGAGCGTTGCGGGCTCGTCACCAGCGTTGCGGAGTTGCGCGCGACGACGTGAGTTAGGGGGCGAGGACGTCGTCGGCGTCGACGATCGTGTACCCGTACCCCTGCTCCGCGAGGAAGCGCTGCCGGTGCGCGGCGTACTCGGTGTCGATGGTGTCGCGCGCGACCACGGTGTAGAAGTGCGCCTGCCGACCGTCGGCCTTGGGGCGCAGTACCCGGCCGAGCCGCTGCGCCTCCTCCTGCCGCGAGCCGAACGTGCCGGACACCTGGATCGCGATCGCCGCCTCGGGCAGGTCGATGGAGAAGTTCCCCACCCGAGAAACGACCAATGTGGACAGTCGACCGGCGCGGAACTCGTCGAAGAGGCGCTCGCGTTCCTTGTTGGTTGTCGAGCCCTGCACGATCGGCGCGTCCAGGAACTCCGACAGCGCGTGCAGCTGGTCGATGTAGCCGCCGATGACCAGGATCTGATCGCCGGTGTGGCGCTGGACCAGCGCGCGTACGACGGGCAGCTTGGTGCGCGCGGTGGCGGCGACCCGGTACCGCTCCTCCGGTTCCGCGGTGGCGTATGCCATGCGCTCGGCGTCGGTGAGGGTGACCCGTACCTCCGTGCACGAGGCGGGCGCGATCCAGCCCTGCGCCTCGATGTCCTTCCACGGCGCGTCGTACCGCTTCGGGCCGATCAGCGAGAACACGTCGCCCTCGCGCCCGTCCTCGCGTACGAGCGTCGCGGTGAGCCCGAGGCGCCGCCGCGCCTGCAGGTCGGCGGTGAACCGGAAGATCGGCGCGGGCAGCAGGTGCACCTCGTCGTAGATGACGAGGCCCCAGTCGCGGGCGCCGAACACGTCCAGATGCGCGAAGGTGCCGCCGCGCCTCGTGGTGAGTACCTGGTAGGTGGCGATCGTGACCGGGCGGATCTCCTTGCGCTCGCCGGAGTATTCGCCGATCTCCTCCTCCGTCAGCGATGTGCGCGCCAGCAACTCGCGCTTCCACTGCCGCCCGGCGACCGTGTTGGTCACGAGGATCAGCGTGGTCGCCTGCGCCTGTGCCATCGCGGCGGCACCGACCAGCGTCTTGCCGGCGCCGCAGGGCAGTACGACGACGCCCGAGCCGCCGGCCCAGAAGTGCTGTACCGCCTCGTGCTGGTATGAGCGCAGCGTCCAGCCGTCCTCGCGCAGCACGATCGGGTGTGCCTCACCGTCGACGTATCCCGCGAGGTCCTCGGCCGGCCAACCGAGCTTGAGCAGCGCCTGCTTGAGTCGGCCGCGCTCGGACGGGTGCACCGCGATCGTGTCCGCGTCGACCGGGGCGCCCAGCATGCCGGAGAGCTTCTTGGACTTGGCCACCTCGACGAGCACGACCCGATCCAGGGCGCGCAGCACCAGCCCGTGCGCGGGGTCGTTGACCAACTGGAGTCGCCCGTAGCGGTCCATGGTCTCCGCCACGTCGACGAGCAGCGCGTGCGGCACCGGGTAGCGGGAGAAGCGCAGCAGCGCGTCGACGACCGACTCGGCGTCGTGGCCGGCGGCCCGCGCGTTCCACAGGCCGAGCGGGGTCAGCCGATAGGTGTGCACGTGCTCGGGCGAGCGCTCCAACTCGGCGAAGGGCGCGATCGCCATCCGGCAGGCGAGCGCGTCGGGGTGGTCGACCTCCAACAGCAGCGTCTTGTCGGACTGCACGATCAGGGGGCCGCCGGTCATCGCGCTCCTCCGGAGGGCTCGGGTCAAGCTGACGCTCAAGTCTCGCACGGGCCTACGACAATCCGGCGGTACCGCAGTGGCCTGCGTCACAGCAACGGGCCATACACCTTCGTGCGTCTTAGTAAACGGGAGCCTCGCTGGCTCCCCGCGCCGGGGCGGACGCGTCCGGGCCGCTATCGAAACGCCGGCCGGTTCCATCTCGACAGGGCTTCATGGGACGGGAGCGACCGGCGAGGTCGGGTCATTCGGGGTGATCCGGTCTGGTGCCACGGCACTGGACCGGGTTTCTTCGCCGTCGGTGCGGCAAACGGGGGCGGGCGCTCCGCCCGGGGGCGCGGGTAGGCGTCATGCTGGACGCCCGGCTGATCGACATCGCGCCGGGCGGCCGGCACGATGATCGCGTGTCCTGGAAGTTCGTGTTCGTCGGCGCGGTCGTCGCGGTGCTCGCCGTGGGTTGGTTCGCGCTTTCGCTGTGGGACATGGGCAGCCAGGTGCTGGACGCGGTCGGCGAGGCGGTCGGCGTCGGGTTCGCGCTCCTCGTTGTCGTATCGACGATCGGCGCCGTACTCGACCGGGACCGGGAGTAGCGGTCACTCCTCCGGTACGGCCGCGGTGATGCGGTGCAGCGCGAAGGTGTGCAGGGTCTCGGTGCGGTCGTCCTCGGCGCGCAGGTAACCGGCGCCCATCGATACCGGTCGCACGAGCCGGGATGCGGTGCCGCCGTGCGCGTCCACATACCCGACCCATACCCGCTGCTTCTCGCGCAGCGCCTGTTGCAGTACCGCCAGAGCCTGGGTGTGTGCCTGCGTTCCGGTGGCTCGGGTGGCGCGGACCGCGACCGGCGCCCGCCGGGCCGCCCGGGCCGCGGCGTCCGCGTGGCGTAACTGCTCGACGATGCCGGCCAGGCGGGGCGCCGCGGTCCGCGGCCGTCCGTCCACAATGGAGCGAAGGCTCACCGCGGGGCGCCGGGCCGGTGCGCGCCGGGCCCGCGGTCGCGACAGCACCGCCGCGCCGGTCGAATCTTCGGGTACCGGCGCGTAGCCGGCCTCGCGCAGCGTGGCGAGTACCCGCGCGGGAGCCAGCGGCGAGGTGAGCACGGTCGGGGCGAGCCGGCGCAGCCGCAGCTCGGCCATCCGCCGGTCGGCCACCAGCTCCACGAGCAGCGCCTCGTCGTCGCTGCACAGGTAGGCGCTGGCGGAGCCGACCCGCAGGCCGCCGTGCTTGCGCGCCATGTCGTCGATCAAGTACGTCAGGGCCTGCGGTATCGGCGTGCGGGACCGCCGGGCGAACAGCGCGTGCAGGTCGGCCGCGGAGTGCCCGGCATCCAGCGAGCGGCGCACGCTGTCGGGAGTCACCCGGTACAGGTTGGCCGATTCGGCGTCGGCGATCAGCGTCAATTCGGTAGCGAGTCCCGGCTCGGCCGGCCCGGGTACGACCACGGTCAGGTCGGCCTGTACGAGCACGTGGTCGACGGGGGCTGGGAGCAGCGCGTCGAGTGCGCCGGTCGCGTCGGATCCGGCGTCCGGCTCGCCCACCGACAGGCCCAGCGGGTCGTCGTCCGGGTCGCGCGCGGCCGCCGCGAGCAGCTCGCGTACCAGCAGCCGGCCGTACCCGGTGAGCGCGCCGAGCCCGCTCAGGCCCAGCGTGGCGGCCTCGGCCAGGGCCCACTCCACCTGCTCGCCCCGGCCGCTCGGGAACTGCCGGGGGGCGCGCCAGGCGAGCAGGTCGAAGAGCTGGTCGGCGCCGGTGGCGGTACCGGGCTCCGCGTCGGCGAGCGCGGCCAGTGTCGCTACCCGTACCTGCGGCGCGCCGGCGCGCTCCAGTTCCGGCGCGAGCGCGGAGAGTGGCCGATCCCGGTCGTCCCGCCGCCCGACGAGGCTGGGCTGGCGGGTCAGGGTCAGCCAGGCCCGGGCCAGCCGGGTCCAGCGGTACGCGAGCGGGCTGGCCCGCCACGAGTCGTACGCGAGCGTGGGCAGGAACCGGGCCTCCGCGGCGCTGTCCGGCTCGGCCTCGCCCACCAGCCCGGCGCCGGCCGCCACCTCTACGAGCAGCGCGGCCTGCCCATCGTCGAGGCCGGCGGTACGGGCCAGCCGGCGCAGGTCCCGTACGCCCAGCCCGCCCGAGCGGAGCACCAGCACCGGCTCGGCCGCCATCGCGTCGAGCAGTATCTCGGTGTTGCGCATCGCCTCCAGCGCCTGGCCAGCACCGGCCGAGTCGACCATCTTGACCTGCCGTACCGGCCCGGTGAGCTCGGGCGCCCGCGGGTGCAGCTCGCCCAGCGGCCCGACGTCGCGGCGCAGCAGCAGCCCCACCTCGCGGGGCAGCTCCACCTGGCCCAGGCCCTCCACCGCGACGAGCAGGTGATGGGCGATCAGCCAGCCGACCGGGCTGGCCGGGTCGTCGATGGCGGCCCGAGTCGAGGTGCCCAGTGGTGGCCCGCCGGCGAGGCGGTCCAGGATCGCCCGGGACGGTGGCGGCGCGGCGAGTACGGTGCGGCGCAGGCCGGCCGGGTCGGCGCAGACCGAGGCGGCGACCGGGTCCAGCGCGATCGCGGGGCGCCCGAGGCCGGCCGGGTACGGCGAGCACGCCTCGTCGACGCCCGCGGCGACGTGCATGGCCTCCTCCGGGCCGTACACGAGGAAGCGCGCGCGCAGCCGGTCCACCGCGGCCAGTACCGCCGCCGGCTCGGGTGCCGCGCGACCGGTCGTGGCGAACCCGAGTACCGCCTCGATCGAGGTACTGCCGTCCTCTTCCCGGGCCAGGCGCAGCGCGTCGAGGATCTCCAGGGTGAACCGGTCCAGCGGGTCGAGCGCGCGGGCCGCCGATACCCTCGTCTGCGCGCGGGTGGCCAGCGCGGACAGGTCCGCGGGCACCGGTACCACCAGATCTGGGCGCAGCGCGAGCAGCGCGGCCAGGCCGTCGTCCGGCAGGGCGCGCAGGTGCTCGGCGAATGTTGTGCCCATCCCGTCCACGCTAGCCGGCTGCGGGCGCTCCCACGAAAAGCACCCACCTCCGGTATGGAAGACTGGGAGAGGTTGCGCAAGGACCAGAAGGAGCAAGCGATGGCAACGACGGCACGCACGACCGGCAAAGAGGTCGAGGTCGCGCCGGCCCCCGCACGGCACGGTCAGGTTGTCCGGCCCGGGCGGCTGCCGGTCTCCGAGTTCGCCTCCGACCGGGCCGGCGCGGCGTCCCCGTTCGGTGACGACCTGCGGTTCCCGCTGCCGGTCGAGGCGCTGACCTACCTGCACCCGGAGGCCGAAGTCGAGCCGGGGTCGGCGAGCGATCACTCCCACCACTGACGTGGCCGGCCATGGCCTGGTGATCGGGTTCGACCTGGATATGACGCTGGTCGACTCGCGCGCCGGCATCGCCGCCGCCTTTCGCGAGCTGGCCGCGCGCACCGGCGTCCCGATCGACGTGGCGGCGGTGGTGAGCCGGCTCGGCCCGCCGCTCCCCGTCGAGATCGCACTCTGGTACCCGCCGAGCGAGGTCGACTCGATGGTGGCCGCCTACCGCGCGCTGTACCCGGTGCACGCCATCACGCCCTCCACGGCGCTGCCCGGCGCGCACGCGGCGATCGAGGCGGTACGCGCCGCGGGTGGCCGGGTGGCGGTGATCACCGCGAAGAAGGCGGAGCTCGCCGAGCTGCACCTGCGCCACCTCGGTCTGGTCGTCGACGAGGTGCACGGGCTGGCCTTCGGCGAGGGCAAGACCGAGGCGCTGCGCGAGATCGGCGCAAGTGCGTACGTCGGCGACCACGTCGCGGACGCGCGTTCCGCCGTCGCGGCGGGGGTACCGGCGGTCAGCGTCGCCACCGGCCCGTGCTCCGCCGCCGAGCTGGCCGAGGCGGGCGCCGACGTGGTCCTGCCCGACCTGACCGGCTTTCCGGAGTGGTTCGCCGGCCACCTGCGCGCGCTGCGGCTGGACGCGCTGGAGCGATACCTGAAGACGTTGGGCCGGGTGATCGTCGCCTACTCCGGCGGCGCGGACTCGGCGTTCCTGCTCGCCGCGGCGGTTCGGGCGCTCGGCCCGGCCAATGTCGTGGCCGCCACGGCGGTCTCGCCCAGCCTGCCCGCGAGCGAGCTGGAGCAGGCCCGGGCCCTGCCGCGCCAGCTCGGCGTCGAGCACCTGACCCCGGCGACCGACGAGATGAGCCGCCCCGGCTACCGCGCCAACGACGGCGACCGGTGCTACTTCTGCAAGGCGGAGCTGGCCGACACGCTGGCCCCGGTGGCGGCCCGGCTCGGCGCGGTCATGGTGACGGGCACCAATGCCGACGACGCCGTGGCCGGCTTCCGGCCGGGCATCCGGGCCGCGGCCGAGCGCGGTGCGCGGACGCCGCTGCGGGAGGCGGGGCTGACCAAGGATCAGGTACGCCGGGCCTCGCGCGACTGGGGACTGTCCACATGGGACAAGCCCGCCGCGGCCTGCCTGTCGAGCCGGATCGCTTACGGTATCGAGATTTCACCGGCCCGCCTGGCGAGGGTGGAACGGGCCGAGGCGGCACTGCGCACGGCACTCGCCGCGGCCGGGATCGCGGTACAGGACCTGCGGGTACGGGACCTCGGCGAGCGGGGCGCCCGGGTGGAGGTGGACGCGGCGGCGGTACCGCACCTGACCGCTCGCCCCGACCTGCTGTCGGTCGTGGAGGGTTTCCCGTCGGTCACGCTCGATCCGCGTGGCTTCCGTTCCGGGGCGCTCAACGAGGGGCTACCGGACCGATTCCGCTGAGCGCGGACAGGGTACGTTACTCACGTACAGGCACGAATTGCAGTTGGGTCGGTGACGGCCGATGGATAGCCTTGTCTACGGATAACGCGACGAGAAGCTTGGGGTAAGCGGTGCCGACCGGTCGAGTGAAGTGGTACGACACGGAGAAGGGCTTCGGCTTTCTGACCCGCGACGACGGCGGTGACGTCTTCGTGCGCAAGGCCGCTCTGCCCGCCGGTGTGGTCGAGCTGAAGCCCGGGCAGCGGGTGGACTTCGGCATCGTCGAGAGCCGCCGGGGCGACCAGGCCCTCGCGGTCAAGCTGCTGGAGGCCCCGGTATCCGTCGCGGAGCTGCGCCGCCGCCCGGCCGAGGAACTGCACGGCCTGATCGAAGACATGATCAAGGTACTCGAAGCCAAGGTCATGCCCGACCTGCGCCGCGGCCGCTTCCCGGACAAGAAGACGGCGAAGAAGTACGCGGAGCTCGTGCACGCGGTGGCGAAAGAGCTAGAGATTTAGCTCTACGGGTGGCGTGAGGCCGGCCTCGGCGGCCCGGCCCAGCAGAGTCCGTACCGCACCGAGGCCCTCCTCACCGAGATCCTCGGTGAACCCGTTCACGTACAGGCCGATGTGCTGGGTAACGACATCGGGCTCCATCTCCTGCGCGTGCTCCAGCACGTACGCCTCGCTGGCCGCCGGGTACGCCCACGCGTGGCGAACGGACTGGCGTACCCACTCGGCGGCGGCTCGCGGGTCGACCGTGTCGCGCTTGGCGAGGATCGCGCCCAGCGGTATCGGCAACCCGGTCTCGCCCTCCCACCATTCGCCAAGGTCGGCGAGGGCCACCAGACCGTACCGGGGGTAGGTGAAGCGGGCCTCGTGGATGACGAGTCCGGCGTCGAAGCGCCCCTCCGCCACGCCGGGCATGATCTCGTGGAACGGCACGACCATGATCTTCTCCGGCGGGGTACCGGTCGCCCAGAGCCGGAACAGCAGGTACGCGGTGGTGCGGTCACCGGGTACCGCGACGGTGGCGCCGGCGATCGCGGTACCGGCATCGCGCGCCAGTACCAGCGGGCCGCAGCCCCGGCCGAGGGCGCCGCCACAGGGCAGCAGCGCGTACCGGTCGAGCAGCCACGGCAGCGCCGCGTAGCTCACCTTCACGAGGTCGAACTCGCCCCGCTCGGCGGCGGTATTGGTGACGTCGACGTCCGCGTAGGTGACCTCGACCGGCGGCGCGTCCGGGACCAGGCCGTGCACGAGCGCGTGGAACACGAACGTGTCGTTGGGGCATGGCGAAAAGGCGAGTTGGAGCGTCACGCCTCCAACTTACTCAGGGTTTTGCCCAGGCCCCGGCCCGCCTCGGTCAGCGCGGCGAGGGCATCGGCGATCCGCCAGCCGGCCCGGTCGCGCGGCCCGACCAGGTTGGACACGGTACGCACCTCGGCGAAGGCCACCCCGGCCTGCGCAGCCGCGGTCGCCACCCCGAAGCCCTCCATGCCCTCGGCGACCGCGTCCGGGTACCGGCTGACGAGGGCGGCCGTGCCAGCCTCGGTACCGGTCACCGTCGAGACGGTGAGCACCGGACCCGCGACCGCGTACGGGAGGGCCTGGCGCACCCGGGCGAGCAGGTCGGGGTCGGCGGGTACCCGGGTGGTACCGAAGCCCAGCTCGTCGAGGGACAGGTACCCGTCCGGCGAGTCGGCGCCGAGGTCGGCCGCGATGCTCACGGTCGCGAGGACGGTGCCGCCCAGCCCGGCCCGGCCGGCGAACCCGCCGCCGATACCGGCCGAGAGCACCGCCCGGTACGGGGTACCCGCCGCCTGCGCGAGCGCCAGCAGCCGGGCGGTACCCGCACCCGCCGCAGCCGGGCCGACGCCCACCGCCTCGACGGTGATCTGGTCGCCGCAGCCCGCGCGCAGTGCGTCCCGCTCCGCCTCGACAGCGGTGACGACGAGCAGTGAAGCCGCGGTCACTCGTCCCCTTCATCGGGATGGGTGAGCTTCTCGCCGGACGGCTGGTACAGGTGGTACCCGGGCGTATCCGGCTCGTCCCGGTCGATCGTCTTGGTGACCCGGGGCTGGGTACGGGGTTGCGGAGACGCGGCGGCCTGCTGTGCCCGTACCGCCTTGGTGGATCGTGTCTTGGTCCACCGCGGGCGGGGCACCGTCTCGACGGCCTCGGTGGGCCCCTCGGCCGGGACCGGCGCGGACCGGTCCACGACCGCGCGCAGCTTCTCCCGGCGCAGCGCGCCGGCGAGCAGGATGCCGCGCGTCGCGGCGAGCGCCACCGCGACGGTGGCGATCGCGACGCCGGTCCGGCCGCCGAACGGGATGAGCCCGATCGCACCACCCACCACGAACGCCAGCATCAGCGCGGTCTCCGAGTGCGCGAAGGCGCTGGCGCGCACGGTCTCCGGTATCCGCTCCTGGATCGTGGCGTCCAGCGCCAGCTTGGCCAGGCCGCTCGCCACCGCCGCGACGAGGCAGAACGCCGCCACCGTGCCGAGGGTGTACCGGCCGACCGCGAGGAGTGCGGTGGCCCCCAGCAGGGTGAACGAGCCGGCCTGCAGCAGCGCCGGCCGGCGGATCTTCAACCGGGTACCGACCGCCTGCGCCAGGAACGAACCCACGCCCAGGGCGCCGGCGACGACGCCGAGCGCGGTCGTCTGGTGCAGGTGGCGGCCGAGCAGCAGGGTGGGCAGGTGGCCGGAGCGCACCGCGAAGGCGAGGAAGAGCGTCAGGTATCCGAAGAGCGCGCGCAGAATGACCGCCCCGGACAAGGTGGACAGCACCAGCCGCCCGGAGAGCACCTTCATGCTGCCCCGCCCGGGCAGCGAGAACAGGCGCGGCAGCGTCTCGGGCGGGTCGGAGTCGGCGCGCGGGGGCAGTCGCAGGGCGACCACCATGCCGATCACGAAGATCACCGTGGCCACCCGCAGCGGCCACTGCGGGCCGAGCCAGAACGCCGCGATGCCCAGTGGGGCTACCGCCGCGCCGGCCAGGGTGCCGAAGACCGAGGCGCGCGCGCCGGCCTCGGACAGCCCGAGCCGTTCCGGAAGTACCCGGGGAACGGCGGCGCTGCGCGCGACGCCGTACGCGCGGGAGAGCACGAGCACGCCGAAGGCGGCCGGGTAGAGCCCGAAGTTGCCCATGTAGTCGGAGATCAGCCAGGCGAGGAAGGCGCGGCCGAGCATGGTCAGGGCGAGGGCGTACCGCCGGCCGTGGCGGAACCGGTCGAGTACGGGTCCGACGATCGGCGCCAGCAGCGCGAAGGGCGCCATGGTCATCAGCAGGTACAGCGCGACCCGGTCGCGCGCCTCGCCGGCCGATACGTTGAAGAAGATCGTCCCGGCCAGGCCCATGGTGACGAGGGTGTCGCCGGCACAGGAGGCGGCGTGCAGGTCGAGCAGGCGCATCATGCCGACCTCGCCGGCAGCGCCCCGGTCACGTACCGCGATGACCCGGCGGGTCACCCACCGGCCCATCCGGGTCGAGCCGCGCACCGAGGCGCGCGCCCCCCGAAGCGTGTACCCGACCGTCTTGCCCAGCGCCGTCATCCCTCCATCGTGACCCATCCGGGCGAGATCTGACGGGTTCTGCCGGCCGACATTCGCCCCCGTGTGGTTCTACGGCAGGCATGAGGAACAATGGCTGGGTGGTAAGCAGGACAGCCTTCAAGCTCGACCAGGTCTGCGCGGACGCGGTGGACCTGGCGCGCGCGGCCGTCACCGAGGAGCCGGCGGGCGAACATCTGGGTGTGGTTGCCGAGGGGGAGCGGGTGGTTACCCACTTCTTCGCCGCCGGGCTGCCCGGGTACCGGGGCTGGCGCTGGGCGGTCACCGTCGCCCGAGCGCCGCGCAGCCGCAACGTGACCGTCTCCGAGACCGTCCTGCTGCCCGGTCCCGAGGCGCTCGTGGCCCCGGAGTGGGTGCCCTGGGAGGACCGCCTGCAACCCGGTGACCTGGGCGTGGGCGACCTGCTGCCGACCGCACCGGACGATGACCGGCTGGTGCCCGGATACCTGCTGTCCGACGACCCCGCCGTCGAGGAGGTGGCGTGGGAGCTGGGGCTGGGCCGCGCCCGGGTGATGTCCCGCGAGGGGCGGATCGAGGCCGCGCAGCGCTGGTACGACGGTGACCACGGGCCGGCCGCGCCGATCGCCACCGCGGCACCGCGCACGGCACGCTGCGGTACCTGCGGCTTCTACCTTCCCCTCGCCGGCTCGCTGCGGCAGGCCTTCGGTGCGTGCGGCAACCTCTTCGCGCCCGACGACGGCCGGGTGGTCAGCGCCGACCACGGCTGCGGCGCGCACTCTGAGGTACTGGTGGAGTCGCCGGCGCCCGAGGTGGAGGAGCTGTCGACCGTCTACGACGACAGCGAGGTGGACCCGGTCGCGGCTACTGCTACTGCCGGGCCGCCGGAGAGCGGCCTCGACGGCGAGCATCCCGCCTGATCATCAGCGCCAGCCCGACGAAGCCCAGAAGGACGCCGGCGAGGCAGGTCCACAGCCACTCGGTGTGATGGTTGCGGGACAGCCAGGCGTGGAAGGGCAGCAGAACCAGGCCGGCGACGGCCCACGCGATGATGCCGCCCACGGCGAAGGGCACCATCGGCGGGTCGAGTGGCTCCGGCGGCACGCGCGGTTCTGGCGGTTCCCCCACCTGATGATCGTATCCCGTGCCGCTACGTGCAGGTGCCGCCGGTGATCGAGCAGCCGGTGATGGCGCGGGTACTCCCGCTCCAGGTCGCGTTGAAGCCGAACGTGACGCTCGCACCCGGTGCCACGAGGCCGTTGTAGGACGCGTTACTGAAGTCCACAGTGGACGAACCGGTACCCGCCCGCGAGTCCCAGGACTCGACCGTGACGGCGCCGGTGAACCGCACCCGTACCGACCAGCCGTTGATCGGGTCCGAGCCACAGTTGGCGACGAAGAACTGTGCCTGCAGGCCACCCGGCCACCGGTCGGTGAGCGTATGTGTCACGCGTACGCAGTGTGAGGCCCGGTTGGGTACCGGCGCCGGGCTGGTGAGCCGCGGCGCTGGTGTACGGGCGGCCGGGCTGGTCGCGGGCGTAGTGGGCTCCGGGCTGGGGCGGGCGCTGGGGCTGGGACCGAGACTCGGGCTGGGGTCGAGACTCGGGCTGGGTGTGGCGCTGGCTATCGGCGGCGCCGTGACCGCGGGTAGCGGGTTCGGGGCCTGTGTCGCCGCCCGGCTGTGCTGGCCTACTGTTGCGACCGCGGCGAGGATGAGCCCGACGACCAGCAGTGTCGCCACGGCCTCGATTGCCAGAAGGGAACGTAGCGACAGGTCAGGGCCGTCGAGCGACCGGCGTCTGCTCAGCCAGACCTGGTATGCAGGCTTCCTCCTTCGCCGTCCCATTTTCCTCTCTTGTCTCGCTCCCGTGGTAACTCAACGGAACACTAGCGGACCAAGATTCGTTCGCAACCTCTACAGTGTTGGCAGTAATCGGGCCGCAAGGTGAGCACGGTCATAAAGCAATGTCGTTAGCCAGTCTTATTAGCTAGGCTAATAAGCGTGACGGAACGGATGGTGGTCATGGCGCAGCGACCTTCTGTACGGCGGTCCGGTACCGCCGCGCAGATCTCGGTCCGGCTGGGTGACGCCATCACGCGGCTCAACCGCAGGCTGCGCCAGACGCGGCCGGTGGGCGAGCTGACCCAGAATCAACTCTCGGTGCTCACCAGCCTGGAACTGGCCGGCGCGCTGACCCCTCGGGAACTCGCCGAGGCCGAGCGCGTCGCGCCGCCGACGATGACAAAGGTGCTGGCCAAGCTGGAGGAGCGTGAGCTGCTCCAGCGGACCCCGCACCCCACCGACGGGCGCCAGGTCATCCTGTCCGCGACGGAGATGGGGCGAGCGGTTATCGCCGAACAGCGGCGTGCCAAGGACCAGTGGCTGACCAGGGTGATCGCCACCCTGCCAGCCGACGAGCGGGAGACCCTGTCCCGCGCGGCCGAGATCTTGAGCCGGATTTCGCGTACCAGCGACTGACGTCCGCTCCGTTCACCAGGAGGAGGAGACAGCTACGCCCTGGGAGGCGAACGGACGGCGTGCGGACGCGTGTCAGCAGCACATTTCGGTCATTGCAGGTACGGAACTATCGGCTTTTCAGCATCGGTCAGCTCATTTCACTGATCTTCGGCTGGGTACAGATCACGGCGCAGGACTGGTTGGTCCTGCAGCTATCGCATAATTCGGGCACCGCGCTCGGTACGGTCACCGCGCTGCAATTCGCGCCCGTACTGCTGCTGTCGCTGTATGCCGGCAAGCTCGCCGACCGCTTCGACAAGCGGGTCATGCTACTCATCGCCAACACGTGCTGGCTGGTACTCGCCAGCGCGATGGGCATGCTCGTGATCCTCGGGGTGGTCGCGCTATGGCACGTGTTCCTGTTCGCCGCGGTGTGGGGCACGGTCGGCTCGATCGAGACCCCGGCGCGGCAGGCGTTCGTCTCCGAGATGGTCGGCGCCCGGCTACTGCCCAACGCGCTGTCGCTCGCCTCGGCCGCCTTCAACACGGCGCGGGTGTTCGGGCCGGCCATCGGCGGCGTGTCGATCGCGCTCCTCGGTACCGGAGCCGCGTTCATCGTCAACGCGGTCTCGTACGTGGGACCACTGATCGCGATCGGCCTGATGCGCTCCAGTGAACTGCACCGGGACGGGCTGGCGCGGGGTCGGGTACGCGCTCGGGACGCCCGGGTGATCGACGGCCTGCGGTACGTGTTCGGCCGCCGTGACCTGCTGCTCCCGATGGCGATCATGCTGGTCGCGGGCATGCTGGGCTTCAACTTCCAGCTCACCCTCGCGCTAATGGCCAAGACCGTGTTCCACACGAGCGCGGCCACCTTCGGGCTGCTCACCACGGCGCTCGCCGTGGGCGCGCTCTGCGGTGCGCTGGCCGGCGCCGGCCGGCGCGAGCGCCCGTCGGTATGGGTACTGCTCGGCGCGGGCGTCGCGTTCGGGCTCTGCGAGACGCTCGTCGGGTTCGGGCCGGACTACTCGGCCGTCGCGCTGCTGCTGGTGCCGACCGGCTTCTTCATGATGTTCCTCGGGCAGGCCGCGAACCAGCGCGTGCAGCTGGGCGCCGATCCGGAGCTGCGCGGCAGGGTCATGGCGCTGTACTTCATGGTGTTCCTGGGTACCAACCCGGTGGGCGCGCCGCTGATGGGTTGGCTGGCCGAGACGTTCGGACCGCGTTCGACCATCTGGCTGGGCGGCCTCGCGTCGCTGCTCGTGGCGGGTGTGGCACTCGTCGTGCGGCTGCGCATGGCACGCGGCCGGATCAGGCTGCGGGTACGCCCGTCGCCCAAGTTCTACGTGATCGTCGACCCGGCTGCGGAGCCGGTACCGGTGCGCCAAGCGGCTTGACCTGTCGTACCCGTGTGGCACCGTACTCGCATGGAGTTCGCACGCTTGCAGAGCAACCTCGCGACCGATGCCGCGCGACTGCGTGAGGCCGCCGAGGGCAACCTCGACGCGCCGGTACCCTCATGTCCAGAGTGGACGGTCACCGATCTGGTGGACCACGTGGCATCGGTCTACCTGCACAAGACCGAGTGCATGCGGCAGGGGAAGTTCATCCAGCCGTGGTCACCGGAGGTGGGCGGGGAGCCGTCGCTGGACCGGCTGGATCGTGCATACCGCGAGCTGACCGCCGAGTTCGCCACCCGGGATCCCGGCTCTGCGACGCCGACGTGGTACGAGCCGGATCAGACGGTGGGGTTCTGGATCCGGCGGATGGCGCAGGAGACCGTGGTCCACCGGGTCGATGCCGAGCTGGCTCGGGGCTCCGTCGGTCCCATCCCGGCCGATCTCGCGCTGGACGGCGTCGACGAGGTGCTCGACTGCTTCCTCCGGTACGAGACGCACACCTGGACTGAGGAGTTCGCGGCGAGCCTGCCCAGCGAGGCCACGGCGCCGGTACTCGTCGCCTGCGGCGGGCAGAGCTGGCTGGTACGGGCGACTCCGGACGGGGTGGACCTCCAGCCGGCCGCGGCCGGGGCGGACGCATCCGCCCAGGTCAGTGGCGACCCGGTGGCCATGCTGCTGTGGCTGTGGCGCCGGGCCGGCGACGACCGGGTCACCATCTCCGGTGACACCGAGCTCGTGGCCGGTCTGCGCAGATTGCTACATGACGCCACGCAGTAGTGCGATCGATGGTCGTTGGTGTAGGAATTTGGTAGCGGTCTCTGCCTAGTGGTCTAGCCTCGGAGGCTGTGGCGGTGACGTTACATGGGCTGCTTGTCGCGCTGGTGCTGGTGGCACTGGTGTGCCTGCCGTGTGCCGTGGCGCTGGTGCTCACCGCCGACGTCCTGATCATCGGTTTGGGCGTGCGGCTGCGGCACGCCCGGATGCGCTGGGCCGAGCGCCGCCTCGCGTCCCGTGCCGGGCTTGGCCGGGGCATCGTCGAGGTCCTGCTCCCCGACAGGTCGGTGCCGGTTGGCCCGCCGATCGAACAGCTCGCCGCCGACTTGCGCCGGCTGAGCGAGCAACGCATCAACCTGGCGACCCGCTCGCCGGTATGGTTCACCGCCGTGTCCGCGGCGTACGACAGCCGGCTCACCGTGGCCTGCCAGGAGTTGGAGATCTCGGAGCACCTGCACGAGTTGACCGGGCTCGATCTGGAGATCGAGCGCCTGCGCGTGGAGGGATTGCTGCTCGCGGCCGGGCTGCGGCTGGACGGCGGCGGGGCACAGCGCCGGCAGGACTCCCGTTGAGTAAGGGTCGGCGTTGAGCGGGAGCGCGAGGCAACGGCCTGGACCGCGACGGTGGATGATCGCCGAGCGCGGGAGCGAGGGTCGGCGTTGAGGCTGTTCGTGGCGGTATATCCGCCGCCAGCCGCGCTCGAACACCTCGCCGCGACGGTCGACGCCCTGGAGATCGCGCACGCCGCCGAGCGGGGGATCAACGCCCGGCTCGCCGCGCGTACCCAGTGGCACGTGACGCTCGCCTTCATGGCTGAGGTACCGGAGGAATCCGCGGAGAAGGCCACGCTCGCCCTCGATCGCGCCACCACCCGGGTCGAACGGGCGCCGCAGCTGTGCATCGCGGGCGGGGGCCGGTTCGGCCGGGGCAAGTTCACCGTGTTGTGGACCGGCGTGGGTGGCGAGGTCGAGGAGCGGAAGGCGGTGGCCCAGGCGGTACGCCGGGAGTTGTCCCGGGCCCGCCTGTCCTTTGACCCGAAGCCACTGCGGCCGCATCTGACTCTGGCGCGCCCAGGCGACCGGGTACCGGCCGAGGCGGTCGCGGCGGATCTGGCCGCGCTCGGTGGGTACGTCGGTCCACAGTGGACGGCCGACTCGATGCAGCTGGTGCGCAGCTATCCCGGACCGCGCCCCCGGTACGAGACCCTGCACTCCGCCGATCTCTGAGCTGACCAACCCCGCAACTTCATTGAAGTTGCGGGGTTGGGTGGCCCGGGATACCGCAACTTCAATGAAGTTGCGGCGATCTTGGGGTGATCACGGTGATGGTGGGGCAGGGCGGCGGTGCGACCGGGCGGCGCAGGCCCCGCGCTGTTACCAGGCCCACGCCTCCGGGCCCGGGCCGCCCGAGCCGATCGGCGGGAAGAGCTCGTCGAGGCGGGCCAGCGTCGCCCCGTCCAGCGTGATGTCGAGCGCGTCCAGGGTCCCGTCGAGCTGCTCGCCGGTACGCGGGCCGATGATCGGTGCGGTCACGCCGGGGCGGCTGAGCAGCCAGGCCAGCGCCACGTTCGCCGGGTCGTGGCCCAGTTCGGCGGCGAGCTTTTCGTAGCTCTCCACGGTGTCGCGGTGCTTGGCGAGCCCTTCCTCCGAGCGACCCTCCGTTGAGCGTGCCCCGCTGCCCTCACGCTGCTTGCGTAGCGCGCCGGAGAGCAGCCCGCCGTGCAGCGGCGACCACGGGATGATGCCGATCCCGTACGTCATCGCGGCCGGAATCACCTCCAGCTCCACGTGGCGGGTCAGCAGGTTGTAGATGCACTGCTCCGATACGAGGCCGAGGAAGTTGCGCGAGGCGGCCGCCGCCTGGGCCTGCGCGAGGTGCCAGCCGGCGAAGTTGGACGACCCGACGTAGCGCACCTTGCCCTGGTTGACCAGGATCTCCATGGCCTGCCAGATCTCTTCCCACGGGGTGCTGCGATCCACGTGGTGCATCTGGTACAGGTCGATCCAGTCGGTCTGCAGGCGGCGCAGCGATTCGTCGGCGGCCTGGATGATGTTGCGCGCGGACAGGCCCTGGCCATTGGGCCAATCCGACATCTTGCCGTACACCTTCGTGGCGAGGACGACCTTCTCGCGCCGGCCGCCACCCTGGGCGAGCCAGCGGCCGATGATGCTTTCGGTGACGCCCTCCCCGAGTTTCCAGCCGTAGACGTTGGCGGTGTCGAAGAAGTTGATGCCGTGCTCCAGCGCCCGGTCCATGATCGCGAAGCTGTCCGCCTCGCTCGTCTTGGGGCCGAAATTCATCGTGCCGAGGCAGAGACGGCTCACCTTCAGGCCGGTGCGGCCAAGATTGATGTACTCCATGGGGCCCACTCTGCCACGGGGCTCCCTAAAAGATCAGCTACTCTCCCGCGCGGGTGCCGAGCCGAACAGCACGTCGTCCCAGCTGGGCAGGCGTTTGCGTGGCTTATCGCCGCCGGTGCCCGGTTCGCCGCCGGTACCCGTGCTCGCGCGGCGCGGTCGCAGCACCGCGAGCGACGGTACGGCCGGCACCTCCTTGGGCGCGTCGGCGTCCTCGTCGAAGGCGCTGCCGGGGCGGTCGGCCAGGCGCGAACCGCTGGCGAGCGCGGCCGGCTCGGCCGGTGTCAACGGGCGGTCGAGCGAGGCGAGCAGCGCGTCACGGCCGGAGCGGATCGGGTCGCGCACCGGCTCCCGTACCGGGTCGGCGCCCAGCCCACGCCCGGGCCGCTGCTCGCGCCGGACGGGTGCCGGATCGGCGGCGGGGCGGATCGGTTCGTGCCCACCCCGGCCCAGGTCGCCACGGCTGTTCTCACCGCGGGTCGGCGCCGCGAGCCCGCGCCCGGGCCGCTCCAGCGGGGACTCCTTGCCGAGGACCGGCGAGGGGCGCTCGGTGCACAGGTACAGCGCCATGTCGTCGTGCGGGGTGACCAGCTGCCGGGTGCGGTCGAGATCCCAGATGGCCTGCGCGGTCGCCTTGCCGCTGGGCCAGGTGGCCACGATGCGCCAGGTGCCGTCGTCGCGCCGGTACGCGTCCCAGGAGATCTTCTCGGCCTCGACGCCGTGCATCGCCAGCCGGCTGTCGACCACCTCGGCCAGCGAGTTCTTGTCGGAGTTCTTCAGCTTGGTGCGCCGCGCCTGCTGGGCGAGCATCGCGCGTTCCTGCAGTACCGGACCGGCGTAGCGCAGCACGCGGTCCACCGGTACGCCCGCCACGCGCGCCACCTCGTCGGCGGACTCGCCAGCCCGGATGCGGGCCTGAATGTCCCTTGGCGACAGCGCGACGGGTTCGCTGCCAGCACTTGCCAGCGCGGACGAGGAAGAGGACGGATGCCCGGGCTCGGTGCGGATCGCGGTCTGCACGCGTTCGTCGATCGGCAGCGCGAGCAGGCGCCCCACCTCATCGGCGAGCACAAATGCCTGCCCGTCCTCGGAGAGGGCGACGAACCGAACCGGCCGCATCGCTTGCCTCCCGTCCAGTTAGCGGTCTATCCCGCCACGGTACGCGCGCCGGCCTCGCAATAGGTGGAGGCCACGCCGAAGAAAAGGTATCAGCCCGCGATCTGTCCGAGCACGTAGTCGATGCTCGCGGTCAGCGCCTCCACGTCGGCCGGCTCGATCGCCGGGAACATTGCGATCCGCAGCTGGTTGCGGCCCAGCTTACGGTACGGCTCGGTGTCGACGATGCCGTTGGCCCGCAACACCTTCGAGATTTCCGCGGCGTCCACCTCATCGGCGAAGTTGACCGTGGCCACCACGTTGGAGCGCAGTGCCGGTTCGGCCACGAACGGTGTGGCGACCGGCGAGCGCTCTGCCCACCCGTACAAAATGGACGCGCTCTCGGCCGTGCGCTTGGTCGCCCACGCCAGCCCACCCTGGGCCAGCATCCACTCGGTCTGCTCCGCGGCCAGGAAGATGGTCGCGAGCGACGGGGTGTTGTAGGTCTGCTCCAGTCGCGAGTTGTCGATCGCAGTGACCAGGTCGAGGAAGGCGGGGATGTACCGCCCCGACTCCTTGATCTCGATGGCGCGCGCCAGCGCCGCCGGCGACATCAACGCGAGCCACAGCCCGCCGTCGGAGGCGAAGCACTTCTGCGGCGCGAAGTAGTAGACGTCGGCCTCGCGCAGGTCCACGTCGAGACCGCCGGCGGCCGAGGTCCCATCGATAAGGGTGAGCGCACCCTCGTCGATGCCGGCCGGCCGGGCGACCGGTACGGCCACGCCGGTGGAGGTCTCGTTGTGCGGCGTGCAGTACGCGTCGATCCCGGCCTCGGCGGCGAGCCCCGGCGCCGTGCCCGGCTCGGACTTGCGTACGGTCGGCTCGCCGAGGAACGGCGCGTCCTTGACAGCCTTGGCGAACTTGGCGCCGAACTCGCCGAAGTTCGCGAACTGGGCCCGGTCGCGGATGAGCCCGAACGTCGCCACCTCCCAGAAGGCGGTGGTGCCACCGTTGCCCAGGACGACCTCGTACCCGGCGGGCAGGCCGAAGAACTCGCCGATCGCGCCGCGCAACCGGGCGACCTGGTCGCGTACGGTCTTCTGCCGGTGCGAGGTGCCCAGGTAGCTGGTGGCCACGGCGGAGAGCGCGTCGACCGCCGCGGGGCGTACCTTGCTGGGGCCGCAGCCGAACCGACCGTCGGCGGGCTTGAGGTGGTCCGGGATCCGGATCACGGTTGCTCCTCTGGCTCGAAACCGTGCTTGTTATTGGACGCCGTGCGTATTAGACGCCGTGCGGGATGTTATCCCAGCCATCGACCTCTTCAGGCCGGCGGGCACCGGGACCGACGTACGTCGCGGACGGGCGTACCAGCCGGCCAAGGCCCTTCTGCTCCAGGATGTGCGCGCTCCAGCCGGCCACCCGGGCACAGGTGAACATCGAGGTGAACATGTGCGCGGGTACCTCGGCGAAGTCGAGCACGACGGCGGACCAGAACTCCACGTTGGTCGCGAGTACCCGGTCGGGCCGGCGGGAGTGCAGCTCTTCGAGGGCCGCCTTCTCCAGCGCCTCGGCCACCGCGAAGCGCGGCGCACCCAGCTCGCGCGCGGTGCGGCGGAGCACCCGGGCGCGCGGGTCCTCGGCGCGGTAGACGCGGTGGCCGAAGCCCATCAGCCGCTCGCCGCGGTCGAGCACGCTCTTCACGTACCCCTCGGCGTCGCCGGACTTCTCCACCTCTTCGATCATGTACAGGACGCGCGAGGGCGCGCCGCCGTGTAGCGGCCCGGACAGCGCGCCGATGCCGGAGGAGATGCAGGCGGCGGCGTCGGCGCCGGTCGAGGCGACCACGCGCGCGGTGAAGGTGGAGGCGTTCATGCCGTGCTCGGCGGCGGAGATGAAGTACGCGTCGACCGCCTTGACGTGGCGCGGGTCCGGCTCGCCCCGCCAGCGCTTCATGAACCTCTCGACGATCGTGGTGGCCTTGTCGATCTCCTTCTGCGGTACGGCCGGGAGGCCCAGCCCGCGCGCGGACTGCGCCACGAAGGAGAGCGCGGTCACCGAGACCCGCGCGAGGTCCTCCCGCGCCTGCTCGTCGGAGATGTCCAGGAGCTGACCCAGGCCCCAGTACGGGGCGAGCATGGCGACCGCGGACTGCACGTCGACGCGGATGTCGCCGGAGTGGACCGGTACCGGGAAGGGCTCGGCCGGGGGCAGGCCCGGGCCGAACTTGCCGTCCACCAGCAGTGCCCAGACGTTCCCGAAGGAGACCTTGCCTATCAGGTCCTCGATGTCAACGCCGCGGTATCGCAGGGAACCGCCTTGCTTGTCAGGCTCGGCGATCTCGGTCTCGAAGGCGACTACGCCCTCAAGCCCCGGCACAAAATCGGACATCTCGCTCTCCTGGATCTTCATGTCCTCGCTGGCGGGGCGACTCCGACCGGTCTGGTCGGCTGGCCCGAAAGCGATACCGGCGTAACTTCGCTGTCATCTTGCCTGCGGTAACTGGCTGGTGCGAGGCGTCGGGGATGTGCTAAAGGTGACATCTTCCCCTTGGGCTCGCGGCTGCCTCCTCATTAGAAACCGTGCGCGAATGTGTCCGCTAGTTCACGTCTTCGCGCACAACAGTGTATGTGGCGCTCGATCGGGCCAACTCCGGACGCCGTCCGCTGCCCGGTTCGGGCGGCAGTGGGCTGCTTGCGCGCCGTACCGGCTGGCAGGATAGCGCCGTGACCTCAGAGAAGGTTCGGCCCGATCTGGCCGAGATGCGTCGCGACTACGGCGACGCCGAGTTGAGTGAGGAAAGCCTGGCGCCGGATTGGGAGACGCAGTTCGGCCGGTGGCTCGCCGACGCGATCGCGGCGCAGTTGCCCGAGCCGAACGCGATGATCGTCGCGAGCGCCGAACCGAGTGGCCGGCCGAGCTCCCGTACGGTGCTGATCAAGGCGTATGACAGGCGGGGCTTCGTGTTCTATACGAACTACGAGTCGCGCAAGGGTACGGAGCTGGCCGCCAACCCGTACGCGAGCATCGTCTTCCCCTGGTTCGCGATCCGCCGGCAGGTAGTGGTGTGCGGCAGTGTGGAGCAGGTCACCCGCGAGCAGACCGCCGAGTACTGGGCGACCCGGCCACGAGAGTCTCAGTGGGGTGCGTGGGCCAGTCCGCAGTCGCGGCGGGTACCCGACCGGGAAGTCCTCGACCAGCAGTGGCGGCTCATAGCCGAGCGCTACCCCGAGGGCCAGCCCGTACCGGTACCGCCGCACTGGGGTGGTCTGCGGGTGGTACCCGAGACGGTCGAGTTCTGGCAGGGCCGTACCGGGCGCTTACACGACCGGCTCCGCTACCGGCGCACCGAGGGCGGATGGACGGTGGAGCGGTTGGCCCCGTAATACCAGGGGTGCATTGAAGGAGCGGCAACGGCGTGACGGGGACCCAGGAACGGCTGCGCCGCGTCGCGATCGATACGAGGCCGCTGCGCCACACCGCGTACCGGCGTGTGTTCATCGGCAACGCGGCGTCGTTCTTCGGCACCCAGTTCACCGCGGTCGCGGTACCGGTGCAGATGTTCGCGCTGACCCACTCCAGCCTGTGGGTCGGGTACGTGGGCATCGCGGGTCTGGTGCCGCTGCTGGTGTTCGCCCTGTGGGGCGGCGCGATGGCCGACGCGTACGACCGGCGCCGGCTGCTGCTGACCAGCTCCCTGCTGATGTGGACGGGCACGCTCGCGCTGCTCGTCCAGGCGCTGATCCGCGTGGACAGCCCGGCGCTGTTGCTGGGACTCGTGGCGCTGCAGTCCGCCGGGGTCGCGGTGACCATGCCGACCCGCGGTGCGATCGTCCCCCGGCTCGTACCGCGGGAGGAGGTGCCCCAGGCCAACACGCTCAACTTCACGGCGAGCATGGCCGCCTCGGTGGTCGGGCCGCTCGCCGCGGGCGTGCTGATCCAGTACAACGTGGCCTGGGCGTACGGGGTCGACTCGGTGACCTTCACGCTGGCGCTGTGGGCCGCGCTGCGCATGCCCCCGCTGCCGGTCGCGCGCGGCGCGGGCGCGAACGGGCGCCCCGGCGGCCTCGCCGATGTGCTTGACGGCCTGCGGTACCTGTTCGGCACCCCGCTGCTCCTGCTCTCCTTCGCGGTGGACATCGCCGCGATGGTCCTCGCCCTGCCGCGCGCCCTGTTCCCGGAGGTGGCGACCGACCGGTTCGGCGGCCTGGGCTCGGCCGGCTGGCTATATGCGGCGATCGGGATCGGCTCGCTCGTCGCCGGGCTCACCTCCGGCTGGATCGGCCGGGTGCGCCGGCAGGGCGCCGCTCTCGTCGGTGCCGTGGTGCTGTGGGGGCTCGCGGTGGCCGCGGCCGGCGTCGCGGGGAAGCTCTGGCTGTGCGTCCTGTTCCTCGCCATCGGCGGCGCCGCCGACCTGGTCAGCTCGGTGTATCGGCAGACGATCCTGCAGACCTCGGCGCCGGATGAGCTGCGCGGCCGGATGCAGGGAGTCTTCTCGGCCGTGGTCGCGGGCGGCCCGCGCCTGGGCGACCTGCGTGCCGGCGCGATGGGCGCGGCGCTCGGCGCGGGCAGCGCCTGGGTGGTGGGCGGCCTGGCGGCCGCCGCGGTCGCGGTGCTGCTGGCGGTGTTCTTTCCGACCCTTTCGCGATACCGGGTGCGGTGATGCCCGGTGCGGGCGGTTAGGGTCGCGGTCATGCAGCAGACCAGCCCGCCCTCGGGTACTCAGTGGAAGATCGAATCCGATGGCCACGAGGCCGTCGTGGTCGAGGTGGGCGGCGGATTGCGCACGTACCGCGTCGCCGGCCAGGACATTCTCGACGGGTACGAGGCGGGGGAGGTCTGCCCCGGGGCGGCGGGGCAGGTACTGGCGCCGTGGCCGAACCGGATCCGGGACGGGCGGTACACGTTCGAGGGGGAGGCGTACCAGCTGCCCCAGTCCGAGCCGGCGCTGCACAACGCGTCGCACGGGCTGGTGCGGTGGGTACCGTGGCAGGCGGTATCGGTGGCGCCCAGCGAGGTGACGCTCGCCTGCCTGCTCGCCGCGCAGCCCGGGTACCCGTGGAGCCTGCACCTCACGACGACCTGGTCGATCGGCTCGGACGGACTGCGCGGACGGCACACCGCGACCAACCTATCCGCCGATGTGGCTCCGTTCGGGCTGGGCCTGCACCCGTACCTGCGGCTGCCCGGGGTACCGGTCGACGCGCTGCGCCTTTCGGTACCCGGGCGCAGCCGCCTGCTGACCGACGCCCGGCGACTGCCGATCGGCGCGGCCCGGGTCGCCGGCAGCGAGTACGACTTCACCGAGGCGCGCGAGATCGGCGACACCCTGCTGGACACCGCCTTCGGTGACGTACCGTCCTCGGGAAGTACGGTCACGCTGTCCACTGTGGACGGCGGCGATTCGGTCTCGGTCTGGGCGGACGAGGCGTTCCGCTGGTGGCAGGTGTACACGGGAGACACGCTGCCGGCACCCCGTACCCGCAGGTCTGTCGCCGTGGAGCCGATGACCTGCCCGCCGGACGCGTTCGCCTCCGGGCGCGACCTGGTCGCCCTCGCCCCGGGCGAGACGTGGCAGGGCACCTGGGGCATCACCGCGAAGCTGGGCGGGTGAGGCATGGAGTTCGAAACCGTGGTGCGCCGGCGCCGCATGATCCGCGACTACGACCCCGACCGGCCGGTACCGCCTGAGGTGTTGGAGCGGCTGCTCGATTTCGCGATCCGGGCGCCCTCGGCCGGCTTCTCGCAGGGCTGGGGCTTCCTGGTGCTCACCGACGCGGCCGACCGGGAGCGGTTCTGGTCGGCCACGACCGATCCCGACGAGGTACCGGACTCGTGGCTGTCCGGTATGCGGCACGCGCCCGCGATCGTGGTCGTCCACTCCAACAAGGACATCTACCTCGACCGGTACGCGGCCGCGGACAAGGGCTGGACCGACCGCGACGAGGCGCGCTGGCCGGTGCCGTACTGGGACATCGACGCGGGCTTCGCCAGCATGCTGATCCTGCTCGGCGCGGTCGACTCGGAGTTGGGCGCCTGCTTCTTCGGGATACCGCCGGAACGGATGGCAACCTATCGGGCCGCCTTCGACGTCCCAGAGTCGTACACGGCGATCGGCGCCATCTCGCTCGGCTATCCGGTGGCCGATCGCAGGTCACCGTCGCTCAAGCGGGGACGGCGTACGGTCGATGAGGTGGTGCACCGGGGGCGCTGGCGGGCCTAACACGCAAAGCGGGTAGCCGGGTTGATACCTCCTTGTCGCACCTGGTCGCTAGGCTGGCAGCGACTTGACACGTGCCCGACAGGCCCGGGCAGCGAGGTGGGAGGGGAGCGACCGGTGATCTTCAGGGGGGTCCGGGACGGTGCGCCCTATCCCGCGCACGGTCTGAGCATGAAGGAGTGGGCGGAGATTCCGCCGCGCCCCGTGCGCCTGGACCAACTCATCACCACCAAGCGCGAGCTCGCGCTGGACCGCCTGCTCGCCGAGGACTCGACGTTCTACGGCGATCTTTTCCCACACGTCGTGCAGTGGGAGGGCGGGCTCTATCTGGAGGACGGGCTGCACCGGGCGCTGCGCGCCGCGTTGCAGCATCGCACCTCGATCCACACCCGGGTACTGACCCTGCCGCGCGCGGAAGCCTCCTAATTTATGAGCGCAGCGGGCCGCGGCGGCCTCTGGACTGAGGAGCACCGCAGCGAAGCGAGGAGCGGACGAGGGAAGAGGTCGCACCGAAGCGGCCCGCGGAGCGAACCGGAGTTGTAGTTATGGATCTGCTCGACCTCGATTCGCTGCACTCGGCTGAGGAGCGCCAGATCCGGGACGTGGTGCGCCGCGTCGTCGACGAGCGGGTACGGCCGCACGTGGCCGACTGGTACGAGGTGGGGCAGGTACCGGTCCGGGAGCTCGCGAAGGAGTTCGGTGCGCTGGGTCTGCTCGGGATGCACCTGACCGGGTACGGGTGCGCCGGCGCCTCGGCCGTCGCGTACGGGCTGGCCTGCCTGGAACTGGAGGCCGGCGACTCCGGCGTACGCAGCCTCGTCAGCGTGCAGGGATCCCTCGCCATGTATGCGATCTGGCGGTACGGCTCCGAGGAGCACAAGCAGGAGTGGCTGCCGCGGATGGCGGCCGGCGACGCGATCGGCTGCTTCGGCCTGACCGAGCCCGACCACGGCTCCGACCCCGGTTCGATGTCCACAAGGGCGCGTCGCGACGGTACCGACTGGGTGCTCGACGGCGGCAAGATGTGGATCACCAACGCGCCGGTCGCCGATGTCGCCGTCGTGTGGGCGCGGACCCCCGAGGGCGTCAACGGCTTCGTCGTACCCACCGGCACGCCCGGCTTCAGCGCCCGCGAGATCAAGCACAAGCTGTCGCTGCGCGCCTCGTCGACCGGCGAGATCGTGCTCGACGGCGTACGGCTGCCGGACTCGGCCCGGCTGCCCGAGGCGAGCGGATTGCGGGCGCCGCTGTCCTGCCTGACCGAGGCGCGGTTCGGGATCATCTGGGGTTCGCTCGGTGCCGCCCGGGACTGCCTTTCCAGCGCGCTTGCGTACGCGACCTCCCGGGCGCAGTTCGGCCGGCCGATCGGCGCGTTCCAGCTCACCCAGGCCAAGCTCGCCGACATGGCCGTGGAGTGGCAGAAGGGCTACCTGCTCGCCGTGCACCTGGGCCGGCTCGCGGAGCGCGGCCGGCTCGCGCCCGAGCAGGTGAGCGTCGGCAAGCTCAACAACGTGCGCGAGTCGCTCGCGATCGCCCGGCAGTGCCGCACGATCCTGGGCGCCAACGGCATCTCCGGCGAGTACCCGGTGATGCGGCACGCCGCCAACCTGGAGAGCGTGCTGACGTACGAGGGCACCTCCGAGATCCATCAGTTGATCATCGGACAGAAGCTGACCGGGTTGTCCGCCTTCTCCTGATATCCATCGCCGTGGTTTCGCCGGGGAGTGTCGCAGGGTACCCGTACCGTGAGTGGCACGAACCCCCGGATGAGGACGGTGCCGGATGCCGGAGAAGAGCGAGTCGTTCGAGGCGGGCCGCGCGCCCATTGCCGACAGCACGCCAGATCCACACCCGACCGCCGAGCTGCCAGAGGTGGATACCGGAACAGGCTGGCCGGACGACGAGACGAAGGCGGTGGGCCGGGGCGCGGTGCTGACCCGGCCGAAGAAGCTCGACGACCAGGAGGACTTCTACGACCGGCCGGCCGAGCGCGCCCGGCGCGGCGGCTGCCTTTTCTACCTTGCCGGTCTGCTCGCCGTGCTGATCGTCCTGGGCTTCGGGCTCAAACTGGCTGGGCTCTGGCCGAGCCTGCACAATCCGTTCGGGTCCAAGACCACCGACCGCAGCCAGCCGACGCTGCTGCTGTCGATTCAGGACCTGAGCCGGTTCGAGGCGGCCAGCGGCAATTTCCAGGTCATCATCGACGTGCAGAAGGATCGCAAGTACATCCCCGACGTTGTCTTCAGCGACCGCACGCTGTTCGTCGCCGCCGGCTCCGTCGACGCCTACGTCGACTTCAGCACGATCGGCTCGGGCGCGATCAAGGAGTCGGCCGACCGCAAGACGGTCGAGATACACCTGCCGGCGCCCGCTCTCGAATCGGCCCGGCTCGACCAGAACAAGAGCTACATCTACGCGGAGCAGCGCGGCCTGTGGAACCGCATCACCAGCGTGTTCAGCGACAACCCGAACAGGATGCAGGAGCTCTACCAATACGGCGTGCAGAAGATCAACGAGGCGGCGCTGCAGAGCGACCTGGCACAACGGGCGGCCGACAACACCAAGAAGATGCTCGAGGGGATGCTGCGGTCGCTGGGATACACGACGATTACCGTCGTGGTCGCCAACCCCTGACGCCCCGGGACGGATACATGAGCACCGCCATCGGGCCCGTCCTGGGCATCGACAACGTGTTGTTCACCGTCGGCGACCTCGACGAGGCGATCGATTTCTACGCGGGCCGGCTGTGCCTGCCGCTGGTCTTCCGCCTCGATGAGCCCGGGGTCGCGCTGTTCAGTCTCGGCGGCGAGACGCCCGGCCTGCTGGTGCGCCGGGGCTCGGCCGGGGCCACCGCTGGCGCGCCGCGCCTGTGGCTGGAAGTACGCGACGCGCGTGCCACCGCGACAGGTATCGCGGACGCCGGGGTCGCCGCGCTCGGTGAGCCGTTTCAGGTCGCCACCGGCTGGACGGTCGAGGTCGCCGATCCCTGGGGCAACGTGCTCGGCTTCACCGACTACACCCGCATGCCGGAGCGGGGCCGACCCTGATCGGCCGCACCGCACAGCATTGTCCACTGTGGGTCGAAATGGTGCGCGAGCGCACGTACTATTCGATTTCGCGCTCCGTGGAGAGGATCTCCACAATGTGTTATTGGACTATATAGAGATCAAGTACTGCGATCACCGTCATTGATTACCGACTGCGTAGCGTCAGGAGTCTCGGACCTTGCGTAGCAGTAAATTCCGCCGAAACCGTCCTGTTCAGGTAACGGCGAAGTGGCTGGTTGCGGGCACGGAGGCCAAAGTATGTAATAGGGCCAACACGAAGCCAACATGGAACGTTTACCCGATGGGCAAGGCCGACCGGGTTCGCAACAGTACAGGACTCGGGAGGCGGGTTCCTGGCCTGTTGATCCATTTTTTTCCTGGGAGGTGACGGGGTGGCGACCGTCGCGCTCAAAGACGTTACTAAGGTGTTCGCCGACGGTACGGTGGCCGTCGACAACATCAGTCTTGAGGTCGGCGACGGCGAGTTCATGGTCCTGTTGGGACCGTCTGGTTGCGGGAAGTCAACGGTACTGCGGATGATCGCAGGGCTGGAGGATCCTACGGCTGGTGCGATCTTGCTCAATGGGGAACTCGCCAACGACCTCGCGCCGCGGGACCGGAAGATCGCTATGGTCTTCCAGGACTTCGCGTTGTACCCTCACATGTCCGTCGGTGACAACATCGGCTTCCCGCTGCGGCTTTCGGGTGTGGAGCCCTCGCCGCGCTCTGAGCGGGTCGCCGACGTGGCGAGTGCGCTGGGCATCGGCGACGTACTCGCCCGCAAGCCCAACCAGCTCTCCGGTGGCCAGCGCCAGCGGGTCGCCATGGGTCGCGCGATCATCCGCCGTCCGGGGTTGTTCCTCATGGACGAGCCATTGTCCAATCTGGACAGTGGGCTGCGCGCCGAGCTGCGCGCGGAGATCTCGGCACTGACCCGGGAGCTCGGCGTCACCACCATCTACGTCACCCACGACCAGGCCGAGGCGCTGACCATGGCCGACCGGGTCGCGATCCTGCGCCGCGGCGTGCTGCAGGACGTCGGTACCCCCACGCAGGTGTACGGCCGCCCGGCCACGCTGTACGTCGCGGCGTTCCTCGGTGCGCCCCGGATGAACCTGCTCGAGGCGCAGGTCTACGTACACCTGGACCGGCACATCGCGCTGCACATGGGTGAGCAGACCCTCTACCTGCCGTGGAACGACATCCGCGCCCGTGCCGTCGCGCACTACCACGGTGAGCGGATCGTCGTCGGTATGCGGGCGGAGGCGCTCATGCCGGTACCCATCGACACCGAGGGCGACGTGCTGCGCGGCCGCATCAGGTACCTGGAGCACCACGGCCACGAGTCGCTCGCCTTCCTCGACATCGGCGCGTACGCGGTCGTCGTCGACGACATCGGCGGTACCCCGCCGGAGATCGAGGGCCCGCGTGGCCTGCGGCGTTTCGGCAGCCTCGTCAAGCGCGTCGCCGGCCGCTCCGGCGACGATCTGGTACCGGTGAACGGCGCCAACGGCCACGGCCACAGCAGGCCCAGCCCGAACGGCCGCAACTCGCAGGGCGTGTTCACCGACGGCGGCCGCCACCACCGGCGCCCAGCCGAACTGGCGGTCCGCCTCGCGCCCTACCCGGCGATCACCAACGGGCACCCGCTCGCGGTGTCGGTACGCATGGACGCGCTGCACTTCTTCGACGACCGCGGCCAGCGCATCGACGTCGGCTGGCGGTGAGCCCACACGCGTCGTTACCCGGCAGGCGGGTAAGGGCAAGGGTGTGACCGTTCTCGACCGCGCGGGGGAGATCGCCGAGGAGGTGCTCTTCCCCGCGGCCATGGCGGTGGACGGTGCCGACCGGGTACCCGCATCCCACCTCGACCTGCTCGCGGCGGAGGGCTTCTACGGCCTCGGCGCCCCGCCCGAGATCGGCGGCCTGGGTGTCACCGGCGTACCCGAGGTGGCCCGGGTCGTCGAGGCACTCGCCTCCGGCTGCCTCGCCACCACCTTCGTCTGGCTCCAGCACCACGGCGCGCTGCGCGCGGTCGGCGTGAGTACGACACCCGGGCTGCGCGCCGGCTGGCTCGAACCGCTCTGCCGGGGCGAGCGGCGCGCCGGTGTCGTCCAAGCCGCGCTGCGCCCCGGGCCCCCGGCCGTGCGGCTGCGTCCCGTCGATGGCGGGTACCTGCTGTCCGGTTCGGCGCAGTGGGTCACCGGTTGGGACATGGTCGACGTGCTCTACACGGCCGCCCGGGATTCGACCGATACCGTCACCTGGCTGCTGGTCGACGCGGTGGCCGGGCCGACTCTCGCGGTCGAGCCGCTGCACCTGGTGGCCGTCGACGCGAGCCGGACGGTACTGGTGCGCTTCGCCGACCACTTCGTACCCGAGTCGCGGCTGGTGAGCACGGTACCGTTCGAGGGCGGTCAGCCGAGCGGGCCGGAATCGTTGCGCGCCAACGGTTCCCTGGCCCTCGGCGTGGCCGCGCGATGTGCCCGGCTACTGTCCGATGTGGACCTCTCGACCGCGGTCGACCGGGTACGGGACGCGCTGGACGCGTCGCTTGCCGGGCCGCCGTCTGCGATGCCACAGGCCCGGGCGCAGGCGTCCGCGCTGGCGATGCGGGCCGCGACGCTGCTGTCGGTCGGTACCGGCGCGCGCTCGGTACTCGCCGGCGAACACGCGCAGCGGCTGGTACGGGAGGCGATGTTCCTGCTCGTGTTCGGCTCCCGCCCGGCCATTCGCGAGGCGCTGCTCGCCCAGGTACGCGCTTGGGGCGCCTGAGCCCGTAATACATGATATGCTTTGGCGTACTACGACAAGGGGGTCGGGGTGCCGCCGGTCAGGGTGCTCTTCGTGCAGTGGGATCGGAATAGCGTCTACGCGACC
>JBPYFB010000574.1:0-7018 GCA_051986465.1 Rugosimonospora sp. | reverse complement strand
GGTACATCCGGTGGCGGCGCGCAAGGGTCGCAAGCTCTTCGACGAGGGCGACGCGCCGTACCACCTGAGAGTGGCGGCGACGGAGGCGTTTCCCACGGGCGTGATCCGGGTCATCTACGAGCCGACCGAGGCACCGGCGAAGGTCGGATACGACGACGTCAAGGACAAGGTGTCCACGGACTGACGCGCGTCCCGGGTGCGAGTCAGGCGGTTGCGAGTGCCGGTTCACGCTCGGTGCTGTCGAGGCGGTTCCTCGTGGGCAGCAACAGCGGGGTGGCGAGCAGGATGACGCCCGCGACCGCGATGGCAATCCGTACCCCGGCGATGCTGGCGAAGACGCCGAAGCACGCGGTGAGCGCGGCGACCGTCAACTTCGTGGTGATCGTCCAGGCCGCGAGGCTGCGGGCCAGCCGATCGGTGGGGGTGTGTTCGAGCCGGTAGGTGGCGCAGACGGGGTTGAAGACTCCGCAGCAGGCGATGAGCCCGAACTCGATCACCGCGACGAGCGCGACGCCGGCCCAGCCGCCGGGAATGAACGCGAGTCCGACCGACCAGCACGCCCGCAGCGCTCCGGCCCGGCGCAGCACGGTGTGCTGGCCGTACCGGGCGGTGAGGCGCCGCGCCAGCCGGGCACCGGCGAGTCCGCCGAGGCACGGTGCGGCGAAGGCGAGTCCGTACTGCCACGGCGGGATGTGCAGTTGGCCGAGCATCAGTACGGCGATCAGCGGGGCGGGCGCCATGATGAGCCCGTTGACGAGCGCGGTGTTCGCGAGCAGTGCCCGGAGCGGGGGGTGGCGCAGAATGTACCGCCATCCTTCGAGCACCTCGGCACGGCGTACCCGAGCCGGGCCAACCGGTGCCGGCCGTGGCTCCTGCCCGGCGATGGCACCGATGCCCAGCGCCGACAGCAGGTAGCTGACGGCGTCGGCGATGACGGTCGTGACCGGGCCGAAGATGCCGATCAGCGCTCCGCCCAGTGGCGGTCCGACCATCGCGGTGGTCCAGGTCGTGGACTCGAACCGGGCATTCGCCTTCAGCAGGTGCTCGTTCGGGACGAGGCCCTTCAGACACGCCCCGCTCGCCGCCCGGTAGCAGATGTCTGCGCAACCCACGACGGTCGCCACCACAAGCAGTTGGCCGAAGCGCAGCCACCCCAATGCGTACGCGGCAGGGACGCTCGCCAGCACGACGAACCGTATGCAGTCCATGGCGATCATCACCCGGCGCTTGCGGCGGCGCTCCACCCACGGACCGAGCGCAATCGCGACAACCGCGCTCACGGCTACCCCGGCGGCCGCCAGTAGCGACACCTCGAACGGCCGAGCGTGCAATGCCAGGACCGCGACGATCGGAAACGCGTCGAACGCGAGCCAGGTGCCGGCCGTGCTGATCGCAAACGCGCCCCACAGCCACCGAAACTGCGATTCCCAGGAGCCACGGCGCACTCGACCTACTCTGCCGTACGGCCCTCGGGCGCGACCCCCGCGACACGCCGCCCCGGTGTGACGGAGGCGCTAGGCTGACGCATGTCTATGGCTGAGACGTTGGGCGTGCTGGCGCATCGCGGCGGCTTGGTGGTCGAGAGACCCGAGCTGAGCGTTGGTATCGTCCGCGCGGTCTGCCGACCCGATGGGTTGGAGCTTGAGCTGCTCGCGCGCCGCCCGCTGGACCGGCGTACCGGCTCCGAGCGGCAGGCCGACATCCGGGCCGGGCGCGGGGTACCGTCGCCGGCGCCGCGCATGCTTCTGCCACCGTTCGACGAGGGCATCGACCTGCGGGTCGGCTGGCTCGATCAGGATGGGCGCGCGCACTGGGAGTTCGGGTCGTACTCGTCGAGTAGTGGCGACCACTTCGAGGGCACCAACGGTCCGAGCCTGCACACCGTACTTCGCTTGCCACCGCTGTTCGACCACGCGTCGGTGGTGCTGGCGTGGCCGGAGATCGGGTTTCCGGAGACGGTGGTGAACCTGTCGCTGCCGGACCGGGCGACCGTCGAGCGCGAGACCGTCTCGATCTGGGACGCCCCGCTGAATGTGCGGCAGGTACCGAATTCGGCGAATCATCGCGTCGCGGCCTATCTCTTGGAGGAGTTGGCCATCGAAACGGGGCGGGTGGTCGCCGGGCCGCGGGTACTGAGCCGCGGCGAGGATGCCGCGGTCGTGCTGACCCGGCTGACCGCGGTCGGCGAGAACCTGTCGGTCGAAATCCTTAGCGTGGCTAACGGGGAACGGGCCCGTACCGTAGCCGAGACGGTACGCGGCCGGCCACACCGATCGCCCGGTAACTTCGACGATCCCGAGTTCGTGCGAGCCCGCGGTCCAGGCGCGTCCATCGCGGTGGTACACGACCGCGACGTCGTCTGGGCCCGGCCGGGCAGCGGAACGTCGAGCGGGGGGAGTCGCGCCTTCCACGCCACGTTCGAGTTCGCGTTGCGCAACCCCGGCGGCGGCGTCCTCGACCTGATGGTTGCCTGGCCGGCGGCCGGGCTTACCGACGTATGCGTTGAGGTACCCCTCAGCGAGTACTGACCCGACGCATGGGCTATGGCGGGTGTCACAGGCCGGGTTGTCACGCCAGGGCCGGCGGGATCCGTCGTTGCGGTATGAGTCAACGGATGTCTTTGATGGACCTGGTACCAGCGGGCTACGCCGCCGTGTCGCAGTTGGAGAAGTACACGCGCTCGACGGTCGAGCCGATGGTACTGCACTTGATCAAGGTACGCGCCTCGGTGCTCAACGGGTGCGCGTTCTGCCTCGACATGCACACACGGGAGGCCCTCGCCGACGGTGAGCACCAGCGGCGGCTGACCGCGGTGGCGGCCTGGCGGGAGGCGCCGTTCTTCGACGAGCGGGAGCAGGCCGCGCTCGCGCTGACGGACGCGGTGACCCGGCTCGGGGACCACGGGGTACCGGACGATGTATGGGACGAGGCCGTCAAACACTGGTCGCAGGAGGGGGTCGCCAACCTCATTCTCGCGATTGGCACCATCAACGTGTGGAACCGGATCGTCATCGCCACTCGACGGCAGCCGCCGCCCCTGGCCTGACTGAGGCATCGCCGATGACCGCGCCGGACGTGGACGAGTTCGTGCGGCACCGGCCCATGCTGTTCGGGCTCGCGTACCGGCTGCTGGGCAGCGCGCACGACGCCGACGACGTCCTGCAGGAGGCGTACCTGCGCTGGGCCGGTACCGACCGGACGGCGGTGGCACAGCCGCGCCGCTACCTGACCAGGGTGGTGGCGCGGCTGTCCATCGACCAGCTACGGGTACGCCGGGTGCGCCGGGAGAGCTACGTCGGTGAGTGGCTGCCGGAGCCGATCGCCACCGAGCCGTCCCCGTTCGGCGCGGTGGACACCTCGGACCTCTCGATCGCCGTACTGCACCTCATGGAGCAGCTGACCCCGCCGCAGCGGGCCGTGTTCGTGCTGCGCAGCGCTTTCGACCTGCCGTACGAGGAGGTGGCCGGGATCGTCGAGCGTACCGTCGAGGACTGCCGGCAGCTCTACCACCGGGCCGAGTTGGCGCTGCGCGACGGGCGGGCCAGGTTTGCGCCAACGCCGGCCGAGCATCGGCGGCTGCTCGCCGACTTCGTCGCCGCCGCCCGCGAGGGAGACGTGACCCGGCTGCACGGCCTGCTGCACGCGGACGTGGTCGGCTGGTCCGATGGCGGCGGCCAGGTTCGGGCCGCCCGGCGCCCGATCCGCTCGGCGGCCAAGGTGGCCCGGTTCTTTGCGGCGATCTACTCGCGCCCGCGAGCGCTGCGTGCGCTGCCGGTGGAGGTCAACGCCGGACCGGCCGTGCTGATCGCGTACCCGCAGTCGCGGCACCTGCTGGTGCTCGACGTGGACGCGGGCGCGATCCGGCGGATCTTCCTAGTGGCCAGTCCCGCCAAGCTCGGCGCGGTGTCCGGCGCCCTGGAGGTGCGCTGACCACCGGCGCCCCGCTCATCGCGGGGAACCGTCCCAGGTCCACTCCGTCCGGGCCGGGTGGCCGGGCAGATCGGCTCGGCCGCAGGCCCACAGCAGGGTCGGCCACGGCTGCGCGCCGGCCGGCGCGTCGGGGAAGAGCCGCCGCAGTGCCGCGGCGCACAGGTCAGCCGGCGGCGTCCAGTCCAGGCCCAGACCCAGAGCGACATCGTGGGTATGCACGAGCACCTCGACGACGCCCATGGCGGCGAAGCCGCTCGCGTCGGATGGGCCGTACGAATGGAACGAGCGCCGCTGCGCCGGTACCACCGTCACCATGGCGGACAGCAGCGCCCCGCAGGCCTCGAAGACCTGCAGCAGACCGCGCGGTCCCTCGGCCGGGTCCACGAAGACTGTCAACGGGGGGCCGTCGGCGTGGCGACGCTGCCAGCCGAACGGCACGTGTGTGGTCATCGAGGGTGCGGCGGGGCCGAGCTGTACGGCGTAGGTGAACAGGTCGTCGCTCATGTGCTCGACCGTCTCCCAACAGGTCCAGTCCAGCCCACCTGCCGGTACGGTCCAGTCGAGCTCGGCGGCGCTCGCCAGACGGTCGATCGCAAGCGCCACCGCCTGTGTCACATCATCGGCTCTCACGACACCATTACCGACGATTCCACCGGCGAAGCCAACCCATTTCCGCCCTGACACCCGCCGCAGCGGCTGCGATGCGCTCACACGGGTTGGACGCCGACCGCGTGCTGGACGCCCACCACGAACTCCAGTGCGAGTGGTACTCCCCAGGTCTGCGGTCCCACGATGCCGTCGACCTTGATCCCGGCCCACTGTTGGAACGCGCGTACCGACGCCTCGGTGTTCGAGCCGAAGTCGCCATCCACGCCCTGCGGCGTTGTCTCCCACAGGCCAGGGGCTCCGCTGGTGAGGATCTGCTGGAGGCTGCGCACCGCGTCGCCCTTGGCGCCGTGCTGCAACGTGGGCATCGGGTAGCCGTTCGGCAGCGCCTTCCAGGTCGGGTCGTCCACCACACCCGTCGGTACCAATCCCTCCTGGTACTGGAATTCCTTGGTCGCGGCCTCGGCGGTCGGACCGAACGTGCCGTTGACCTCGACGAGCAGGTTGGGGGTGCGGCGCAGCGCGCGCTGGGCCTGCGATACCGCGTCGCCGGTGTCGCCGAGCTTGACCGTCGGGAATCCGGAGTTGGCCATCACGTACCTCCCTGTAGCGGGTCTTCACGGGTTACCGAAATGGATACAGCCGTACTGGCGCTGGCAGGTCGATTTCGACTTCGGTGGAAGGTTGGCGGGCATCGCGACCGGAATCATCGTTCATGGTCGAGTTATGCGCGTCAATCCGCTTCCAGATGGCGCGGGTAGATCTCCCCGCATGCCGCCGAAAGTGCTTGACATCTCTGGTGAATTCCATGATCGTCATCCGCGCGGCAATCGAAGCGCTTCAACGCGCCGTCCCTGGGAGGCTGAGTGCGCCTGCTGCGAGACCGCCTGTTGCTGCTGCGCGGGCTGCGCGCGGCCGGCGCGGGTCCGGTAACGGCCCTGGTTGTCCTGAAGGTCGGGCAGGCGCTGGTGCCGGCCGCGGTCGCGGTGACGATGGCGCTGCTGATCGGCCAGGTTCAGCACGGTCGCGGCTTCCTGCCCGAGCTGGCCGCGTTCGCCGCGGTGGTGCTCGCCGGCCAGCTCGCCGACGCCTTTCTCGTACCGGTGTACAGCCTGGTCAAGTCGCGTATCGACGGCGCGCATCGGGCGGAACTGGCCAGGCTGACCACCGCCAGCCCGACCATCGGCGCCTTGGAGGACCCGCAGGTGCAGGATGAGGTGCGGCTGGCCAGCGCCGACCCGATGTTCTGGATCGAAAGGACCCCGGGCGACGGCGCGCTGGGCCAGGTGAATCTGATGGCCCGCTGGGTCGGCGCGCTGGGCGCCGGCGCGATCGTGGCCAGCTACGCCTGGTGGCTGTTGCCGGTGCTGGTGGTGCCGGCGATGGTCGAGCGCGGGTTCGAGCGGCGTAGCTTCCTGAGGTTCAGCCGGATGTGGGGGGAGGGCGCCCGCGAGTCGCGCCGCTTCGGGGACTGGAAGGACCGCGTCATGTCCCCGGCCGAAGGCAAGGAGCAGCGGGTGTACGGCTTTGGCGAGTGGGCCGTGCAGCGCCAGATACAGAGCATCCGGAGCATGTTCGATCCACTGTGGACGCTACGGCACCGGAGTTGGACGATGCTTTGGCCACGCGCCGTGGCGCTGATGGTGATCCCGCTCGGCCTCGCCTACGCCGTGGTGGCGACCGGGGTGGCCGCGGGCCACACCGGTATCGCACTGCAGACCGCGGTGTTCACCGCCGCGTTCGCGGTCTACACCGCGACCGGCGGCGTCAACGACGCGATGGAGATCGAGGGCGGGCTCCCGGTGGTCAAGGCGCTGCCCGCGGTGCGCGCCAGGCTCGACGAGCCGGGTGCGGCGTTGGCCGGCGGTGCCGCAACCGCCACAACCGGCGCACCGCCGCTGGTGGAGCTGCGCGAGGTCCGGTTCCGCTATCCGGGCACCGACCGGCTCGTGCTGGACAACCTCAATCTCGCGGTACGCCCCGGTGAGCTGCTCGCCCTCGTCGGCCTCAACGGCGCGGGCAAGTCCACTCTCATCAAGCTTCTCGCCGGCCTGTACCGCCCGGATTCCGGTACGGTCACCGCCGACGGCGAGGACATCTGGGCGCTCGGGCCGGATGCGTGGCGGGACCGCATCTCGGTCGTGTTCCAGGACTTCGTGCGGTACCACCTGCCGGCCCGGGACAACATCACGCTCGGGCGGGCGTCCCGGCCCGTCGACGAGGCGGCGCTGGCCGAGGCCGTACGCGAGGCGGGCCTGTCGGCCGTCATCGACCGCCTGCCGGACGGGCTGGCCACCCCGCTGGCCCGGGACCGTACCGGCGGGGTGGACCTGTCCGGCGGGCAGTGGCAGCAGATCGTACTGGCCCGGGCGCTGTACGCGGTGGGCACCGGCGCGCGGGTGCTGGTACTCGACGAGCCGACCGCCCACCTTGACGTGCGCAGCGAGCTGGAACTGTTCGGCCGGCTGGCCGGGCGGGCCGG
>JBPYFB010000573.1:0-12312 GCA_051986465.1 Rugosimonospora sp. | reverse complement strand
GGGAGGACATCCTGGTGCCGCTGTACGTGGCGGGGCACGATCCCGGGTACGAGGAGCGGCCGTACCCGGGGCTGTACGACCCGTTGGTGGCCGGGGACGTCAGCCCGTTGATGAACGCGATGGAGGCGGGACGGGTCGAGCCGGCGGCGAGCCCGGCGGTCGACGCGGTACCGGTGACCGCGCCCGAGGTGCCCCGGCTGGAGATGTGCCTGGCGGAGCTGGAGGAGTTGGCGAGCCGGTCGCAGATCGAGTCCGTGGAGGGTACCGCGCGGCGGGTGCTCGACGAGGGCGCGTACGAACTGCTCGTGGCGACCGTACGTGCGACACCCCGCGCCGTGGTCGACCGGATCGTCCGCCTCGCCGACGCGCACCGGTCGACCATGCTCGACGAGCACCTGTGCATCGACGACGTGTTCCGCGAGGCCGCCGTACCCGTCACCACGGCCGCCTGACAGTCACAGCGGGTCAGGTGAGGGACAGCACGCGCATGAGGAACCGGGCGGTCTCCCCGCCGGCCTCCCGAGCGGTCGCCAGCGCCCGTGGCACGTCGAGGTTGTCCAGCAGGGCGGCGACCACCGCCTCGGTGGCGGCGGGGGAGTTGCCGGTACGGGCGGCGGCCGCGTACAGGTCGTCGAGGCGGGCCGCGGCCTGTAGCGGCGCGTTCGGCACGTACTCCCACGGCTCGTCCCACGCCCGGTCGAGGAGGAGCAGCCGGATCGCGGCCGGCGGGTAGTCGCTCAGCAGGTCCGCTACGAGCGTCAGGTTCCCGGTGGTCTTCGCCATCTTCTTGCCGTCCTGGTGCACGGTGCCGACGTGCAGGCGGGCACGGGCGAACGGGCCCACCGAGGTCGCCGCCTCCGCCATTGCCGCCTGGTACACGTGGTGCGGGAAGCGCAGGTCCGCGCCGCCGGCGAGGATGTCGACCCCGGCGCCGAGCACGGACACGGCCATCGCCGCGCACTCCGCGTGCCAGCCCGGCCGGCCATTGCCCCACGGGCTGGGCCAGGCCGGGTCACCCGCGCTCGACGGGCGCCACACGGGTACGTCGAACGGGTCGTCGCGCAGCGGGTCGTCCGGGTTGTCGCCGTACTCGGCGGACAGCCCGAGCGCCTGCTCCCGGGGCAGGCCGGAGCTTGCCACCGCGGCGGCGCCCTTGAAGTACACGTGCCCTTCCCGCTCGTACGCGTGGCCGCCGGCGAGCAGCGCCGCGGCGAGTTGCTGGACGTGCGGTATGTGGTGCCGGGCGCGGGGCTCGTGCGCGGGGCGGGCCACCCGCAGCGCCGCCATGTCCTTGTCGAACAGGTACTCCTGGTACAGCGCGAACTGGTCGTAGCTGCGCCCGCGGGCGCCGGCCGCGAGGGTGAGCACGTCGTCCACGTCGGTGACGTTGCGGCACGCCGCGACCTCCACGCCGGTCATCCGCAGCACCGAGGCGGCGAGGTCGGCCCAGATGAAGGTGGCGGCGTGGCCCAGGTGGGTGACGTCGTACGGGGTGATGCCGCACACGTACATCCGCGCCGGGCTGATCACCGGCAACGCCTGTCCGGCCAGTCGCAGCCGCGCGCCGCGGATCACCTCGGGTGACTCGTGCTCCATGGCCCCATGATGCCCGACGCCCCGGTCCTCGACCGCCCGGGGAGGGATCAGGCCAGCGACAGGAACAGCTTCTCGATGCGCTCCAACTCGGCTCGCTGATCCTTACCGCCGTTCTGCGCGGTTACGCACTGCCGTAGCCCGCTCGCGATGACCTTGAAGCCCGCGCGGTCGAGCGCCCGGGATACCGCCGCCAACTGCGTCACAACATCGGCGTAGTCGCGGCCTGCCTCCAACATCGCGATCACGCCACGGATCTGGCCCTCGGCCCGGCGCAGCCGCTTGACCACCTCGTCCACGACGTCATCGTCAACCTGCATGGCGATAAAGGCGTCGATCGGCTCCGGAGTGTTACACCGGGGGGTGTCGCCCGATCCGACGTTTACATCTCGATGTGCTGGTTCTTGCCGATCACCACGATGCCGTTACCGGTAACCGTGTACCGCTGGCGGTCGCGCTCCAGGTCGACGCCGATCTCGGCGCCCTCGGGTACCACCACGTTCTTGTCCAGGATCGCGTTGCGCACCACGGCGTGCCGGCCGATGTCGACGCCGTCCATCAGGACCGAGCCCTCGACGTGCGCCCAGGAGTGCACCGTCACGTTGGGCGAGACGACCGAGTTCTCCACGAGCGCGCCCGAGATCACCACGCCGGGCGAGATCATCGAGCCGACCGCCCGCCCCACCCGCTCCTGCCAGCCGTGCACGAACTTCGCCGGCGGCCAGGGCGCGTAGTCGGTGTAGATGGGCCAGTCGAAGTTGTACAGGTTGAAGACCGGATGGATCGAGATGAGATCCATGTGGGCGTCGTAGAACGAGTCGAGCGACCCCACGTCGCGCCAGTACCCGCAGTCCCGCTCCGTACTCCCCGGTACGTCGTTGTCCCGGAAGTCGTAGACGGCGGCCTGGCCGCGCTCCACCAGCAGCGGCACGATGTTGCCGCCCATGTCGTGCCGGCTCGTCGGGTCCTTGGCGTCCAGGTCCAGCGCCTCGAGCAGCACCTCGGTGGTGAACATGTAGTTGCCCATCGAGGCGTAGATCTGGTCAGGGGCGTCGGGCAACCCCACCGCGTCGGTCGGCTTCTCCCGGAACGCCCGGATCTGGTGGTCGTGCTCGCCCACCTCGATGACGCCGAACTGGTCGGCCATGGACAGCGGCTGCCGGATGCCGGCGACGGTGACCCCGGCTCCGGAGTCGATGTGCTGGGTCAGCATCTGCCGGGGATCCATCCGGTAGATGTGGTCGGCGCCGAACACGAAGACGTAGTCGGGGTTCTCGTCGTTGATGAGGTTCAGGCTCTGGTAGATCGCGTCGGCGGAGCCGGCGAACCAGTACGGGCCCAGCCGCTGCTGTGCCGGTACCGGGGTGACGTAATTGCCGAGCAGGTTGGACATCCGCCACGTCTTGGTGATGTGCCGGTCGAGCGAGTGCGACTTGTACTGGGTCAGTACGACCATCTTCAGGAACCCGCCATTGGCGAGGTTGGAGAGCACGAAGTCGATGATCCGGTAGATCCCTCCAAAGGGGACGGCCGGCTTGGCGCGGTCGGCCGTCAACGGCATCAGACGCTTGCCCTCACCGCCGGCGAGGACGATCGCGAGCACCTTCGGAGCCATACCCGAGACGCTAGTGCCCAACGGTTCGAAGGGCCACCGCCACACGGGGGCGTTAGATTCTCCGGGTGACCCGTGTCGACCTGCTCACCCGCGAGTACCCACCGGAGGTGTACGGCGGCGCCGGCGTACACGTCGAGTACCTGGCAAGGCACCTGCGCGCCCTGGCCGACGTGCGGGTGCACTGCTTCGGCGCGCCGCGCCCGGAGCCGGGCGTGCTCGCCTACCCGGACCCGGCCGACCTGGCCGGCGCCAACGCCGCCCTGCGCACCATGGGCGTGGACCTGGCCATGGCCGCCGGATGTGCCGGTACCCAGGTTGTGCACAGCCACACCTGGTACGCCAATCTCGCCGGGCACGTCGCGAAGCTGCTGCACGGGGTGCCGCACGTGGTGACCACGCACAGCCTGGAGCCGCTGCGGCCGTGGAAGGCCGAACAGCTCGGCGGCGGGTACGCGCTCTCCTCATGGTGCGAGCGGGTCGCGGTGGAGGCGGCCGACGCGGTCATCGCGGTATCCGCCGGGATGCGCCGCGACGTGCTCGCCGCGTACCCGGCGGTCGATCCCGCCCGGGTCCGGGTTGTCCACAATGGAATCGACACCGAGGAGTACCAGCCGGACCTGGGCACGGCGGTACTGGACCGGCTGGGCGTGGACCCGGGCCGCCCCAGCGTGGTGTACGTGGGGCGGGTGACCAGGCAGAAGGGGCTGCCGTACCTGCTGCGCGCCGCCCGCGAGCTGCCGCCCGGGGTACAGCTCGTACTGCTGGCCGGGGCGCCGGACACCCCGGAGATCGGCGCGGAGGTCGAGGGGCTCGTGGCGGAGCTGCGCGCGAGCCGGGAGGGCGTGGTCTGGATACCGGCGATGCTCGCCAAGCCCGAGGTCATCCAGGTCCTCTCGCACGCGACCGTCTTCGTGTGCCCCTCCGTGTACGAGCCGATGGGCATCGTGAACCTGGAGGCGATGGCGTGCGCCACGGCGGTCGTGGCGACCGCGACCGGTGGCATCCCCGAGGTGGTGGCGGACGGCGAGACCGGCCGGCTGGTACCGATCGAACAGGCGAGCGACGGCACCGGTACCCCCCTCGACCCGGATCGGTTCGTCGCCGACCTCGCCGCCGCGCTGGTCGCGGTCGTCTCCGACCCGCAGCTCGCCGCCGAGTACGGGCGGGCCGGGCGGGAGCGTGCGGTGCGGCACTTCTCCTGGGACTCGGTCGCTCGGCAGACCATGGCGGTGTACGAGTCGGTAGCGTAGGGCGCATGACTGGTCGATTTCCGATCGAGGACGTGTCGCCGGTACTCGCGTGTGGGCGCTACTCGGCCAAGGCGGTCGTCGGCGAGTGGGTACCGGTCTCGGCCCGCTCCTACCGGGAGGGGCACGCGGCGCTCGGCTGCAACGTGGTGTTGCGCGACCCGGACGGTAAGCAGCACCCGTTCACCCGCATGCGCCCGGGCGACCCGGGTACGGACCTCTGGCAGGCGATCATCCGGCCGGACGCGGTCGGCGAGTGGAGCTTCACCGTTGAGGCGTTCGGCGACCCGTACCTGACCTGGCGCGACGCGGTGGAGAAGAAGCTCGCCGCCGGCCAGGGCGCCGAGGACCTGGCGAACGACCTCGCCGAGGGCGCGCTGGTGCTGGACGCCGCGATCGAGGGCGTGCCGGAGCGGTACAAGTCGTGGGTACGCTCCGCCGCCGCGGCACTGCGCGACACCGGCCGGCCGCTGTTCGCCCGGGTCTCCGCCGCGCTCGACCTGGCGGACGTGCTGTGGGAGCACCCGGTACGCGAGCACGTGACCGCGAGCGACAGCTACCCGTTGTGGGTGGATCGCAAGCGCGCCCTCTTCTCCGCCTGGTACGAGTTCTTCCCCCGCTCCGAGGGCGCGGTGCGGGAGAGCGGCACCTGGCGGCACGGCACGTTCGCCGGCGCGGCCCGCCGCCTGCCCGCCGTCGCGGAGATGGGCTTCGACATCCTGTACATACCGCCGATACATCCGATCGGTCGGGTCAGCCGCAAGGGCCGCAACGCCGCGCTCGTCGCCGGCCCCGACGACATCGGCTCGCCGTGGGCGATCGGCGCCGCCGAGGGCGGCCACGACGCCATCCACCCCGAGCTCGGCACCGCCGACGACTTCCGCGCCTTCCTCAAGACCGCCGGTGAGGTCGGGCTGGAGGTCGCGATGGACCTCGCGCTGCAGTGCGCGCCCGACCACCCCTGGGTCACCGAGCACCCCGAGTGGTTCACCACCCGGCCGGACGGGACGATCGCGTACGCCGAGAACCCGCCCAAGAAGTACCAGGACATCTACCCGCTCAACTTCGACAACGACCCGGAAGGCATCCGCGCCGAGATCCTGCGGATCGTGCTGCACTGGATCGGCGAGGGCGTCAAGGCGTTCCGGGTCGACAACCCACACACCAAACCCGTGAGCTTCTGGTATTGGCTGATCTCGCGGATCAAGGAGGAACACCCCGACGTCATCTTCCTCGCCGAGGCGTTCACCAAGCCGTCGATGATGCACGGCCTCGGCCGGGCCGGCTTCACCCAGTCGTACACATACTTCACCTGGCGCACCACGGCGGCCGAGATGCGGGCGTACTGCGAGGAACTGGTCGCCAGCGCGGACCACATGCGCCCCAACTTCTGGCCCAACACGCCCGACATCCTGCACGAGACGCTGCAGCACGGCGGGCCGCCGATGTTCAAGATCCGGGCGGTACTGGCCAGCCTGCTCTCCCCGTCGTGGGGCCTCTACGCCGGGTACGAGCTGTACGAGCACGTGGCCCGCGCCGGTGCCGAGGAGTACGTGGACAACGAGAAGTACGAGTTGCGCCCGCGCCCCTTCGCCGAGGCCGAACGGGCCGGCGAGTCGCTGGCGCCGTTCCTGACCCGGCTCAACGCGGTACGCCGCGAGAACCCGGCCCTGCACTGGCTGCGCAACCTGCACTTCCACGAGATCGACAATCCGGAGTTGCTCTGCTGGTCGAAGCGGGACCCGGAGACCGGCAACACGGTGCTGGTGATCTGCTCCTTCGACGCGACAAACGTGCAGTGGGGCAACACGACGCTGGACATGCCGGCGCTCGGGTACGACTGGCACGAGCGGTTCACGGTCACCGACCAGCTCACCGGCGCGAGCTTCGAGTGGGGCCAGCACAACCCGGTAAAGCTCGACCCGTACCTGGAACCCGCGCACATCCTCGTGCTGCACCAGCGCCCCGCCGCTGCCCGCCGCAATCTTGGGAGCAACGACATCGGAAGCACTGTCTTTTCCCCCAAGAATCGGTCAGCCGACCCAACCGCCGGCGGTCAAGGCAGCACGTAGCTGGGCAATAACCGATTCGGGGTCGTGGCGGATCGCCCAGGCCGGAAATCGCAACACGCGGTCGCCCGCCACCCACAGCGCGTTCTGCCGCTGCATGTCCGCCCACCAGTCACGCCGCATGGTCTGGCTTCGCGGCGGTGGCAGCCGGTTTCGGTGGCAGAGCTTGACGAACTCCACCTCCGACACCGAGTGAGCACCCCGCGCCGCGTATCCGGCGGTCTCGACGATAAGCGAGCGCCGTCGGATCCGGCGTAGCTGCCGAAGTACCGCCCCCACCTCCGCCACGGTCACCCGCCGCTGTTGAAACGCGCTCGCCACGATGGCGCGTGCGTCCGCGTCGGTATGCGCCCAGGCCGCGGCGTCCACGATCGAGCGAGCGATGTGGGTACGCGGTGGTGTCGTGTCGCTGGCCTCTCGTCCGGGCAGGCTCCGCATCCGTCTCATTGTGCTGTGACCCTGCCGCGTGCGGGATCCTCTGTGGATAACTCGGGATCTTGGGGGAAAGCACATCGCTTCCGATGTCAACGGTCCCAAGAATCGGGCCGGGAGAAGCAGGTTTAGCGCGGGAGAACGGCCGGGCACATAGACACGATGGTGCTCCTTGACCAGATGCCGGAAGCGGTCGAAGGCAGTCATGTCGCCGTAGATGGCGTGGTCGAGCATCCGACCGCAGAGGACTACGCGCACGCCCGGGTGCTGCCCGCGGACCGTACCTGGTTCCAGCGGGCGGTCTTCTACGAGGTACTGGTACGCGCCTTCTACGACTCCAACGCGGACGGCTCCGGCGACCTGCGCGGGCTGATCGACCGGCTCGACTACTTGCAGTGGCTTGGCGTCGACTGTCTGTGGTTACCCCCGTTCTACGACTCCCCGCTGCGCGACGGCGGGTACGACATCCGCGACTTCTACAAGGTGCTGCCCGAGTACGGCAGCGTCGGGGACTTCGTCGCGCTGCTGGACGCGGCGCACCGGCGTGGCATCCGGGTCATCACCGATCTCGTCATGAACCACACCTCCGACCAGCACCCGTGGTTCCAGGAGTCGCGGCGCGACCCGGAGGGGCCGTACGGCGACTACTACGTGTGGAGCGACACCGACGACCGGTACCCGGACGCCCGCGTCATCTTCGTGGATACCGAGGAGTCGAACTGGAGCTTCGACCCGGTACGGCGGCAGTTCTACTGGCACCGCTTCTTCGGCCACCAGCCCGACCTGAACTACGCCAACCCCGCAGTACGCGAGGACATGCTCGACGTGCTGCGGTTCTGGCTCGACCTGGGTATCGACGGCTTCCGGCTGGACGCGGTCCCGTACCTGTTCGAGCGGGAGGGTACGAACTGCGAGAACCTGCCCGAGACGCACGAGTTCCTCAAGCACTGCCGCAAGGTCATCGACGACGAGTTCCCGGGCCGGGTGCTGCTCGCCGAGGCGAACCAGTGGCCGGCCGACGTGGTCGAGTACTTCGGCGATACGGACGCGGGCGACGAGTGCCATATGGCGTTCCACTTCCCGCTGATGCCGCGCATCTTCATGGCGGTACGCCGGGAGTCGCGCTTCCCGGTATCCGAGATTCTCGGGCAGACACCGCAGATTCCGCTCAACTGCCAGTGGGGCATCTTCCTGCGCAACCACGACGAGCTGACCCTGGAGATGGTCACCGACGAGGAGCGCGACTACATGTACGCGGAGTACGCCAAGGACCCGCGGATGCGCGCGAACGTCGGGATCCGCCGCCGGCTCTCCTCCTTGCTGGAGAACGACCGCAACCAGATCGAGCTGTTCACCGCGCTGCTGCTGTCCCTGCCCGGCTCCCCGGTGCTGTACTACGGCGACGAGATCGGCATGGGCGACAACATCTGGCTCGGTGACCGCGACGGCGTCCGTACCCCCATGCAGTGGACCCCGGACCGCAACGCCGGCTTCTCCACCGCCACCCCCGGACGCCTGTATGTTCCGGTCAACTCGGATCCGCTCTACGGCTTCCAGTCGGTGAACGTGGAGGCGCAGCGGGACAACTCGGCATCGCTGCTGTCGTGGACGCGCACGATGCTCGCGGTACGCCGGCGGCACGAGTCGTTCGGGCTCGGCACCTTCCGGGACCTCGGTGGCTCGAACCCGTCGGTGCTGGCGTTCCTGCGCGAGCACGGCGACGACACCGTGCTGTGCGTACACAACCTGTCCCGCTTTCCCCAACCCATCGAACTCAACCTGCAGAGCTGGGCCGGGTACCAGCCGATCGAGCTGACCGGCCGGGTGCCGTTCCCGCACATCGGGCAGCTGCCGTACCTGTTGACTCTGCCCGGGCACGGCTTCTACTGGCTCCAGCTGTGCAATACGGAGGAGGCATGACTCTTCCCTACGCCGAGTGGCTGCCACACCAGCGTTGGTACGCCGGGCGCTCCCGGACCATCGAGACGGTCGAGCCGGCGGGGGTGACGCAGCTCGCCGACGACCTGGAGCACGTACTGCTCGCCGCCCGGTACGCCGACGGCGGCCAGGAGCGGTATCAGACCTTTGTCTGCTGGGACTCGCAGATCGCGGACGAGTTCATGGTGACCGGGGCGATCGGCGCGGACGGCGACCGCACCGGGTACGACGCACTGTTCGCGGAGGGCTGCGCGCGGCGCCTGCTGGAATTCATCGACGAGGGCCGCAACATCGGCGCGCTGCGGTTCGTCCCCGAGCCGGGCGCGGAGCTGCCCGCCGACGCGCCCGCCCGCGTGCTGGAGGGCGAGCAGAGCAATACCAGCGTGGTCTTCGACACGGCAGCGATCCTCAAGGTCTTCCGGCGGGTACGTAGCGGCATCAACCCTGACCTGGAACTCAACCGCGTGCTCGGACGGGCGGAGTGCCCGCACGTGGCGAAGCTGCTCGGCGCGATCGAGAGCGTCGACGGCCAGGGGCGGCCGGTCACGCTCGGCATGGTGACCGCCTACGCGGAGAACTCGGCCGAGGGGTGGGCCACCGCCGCGGCGAGCGTTCGCGACCTGTTCGCCGAGGCGGACCTGCACGCCGACGAGGTCGGCGGCGACTTCGCGGCCGAGTCATCCCGGCTGGGCGAGGCGGTCGCCGTCGTGCACCGGACCCTCGGGCGGGAGCTGGGCGTGGCGACCGGGCCGCCGCCGGCCGGGGCGATGTCTGCGCGGCTGGCCGCCGCGGTGCGGACGGTTCCCCAACTTTCTGAGTACGCCGACGAGCTGCACGCCGTGTTCGAGGCGGCCGACCACCGGGTGGGGCCGATCCAGCGCATCCACGGCGACCTGCACCTCGGGCAGGTGCTGCGCACGCCGGAGACCTGGCTGCTGATCGACTTCGAGGGCGAGCCCGGGCAGCCGCTGGCGGAGCGGCGCCGGCCCGACTCGCCGCTGCGGGACGTCGCCGCCATGCTGCGCTCCTACGAGTACGCGGCGCAGCAGCTGCTCGGCGCCGGGGCGCAGGACGAGCAGCTCGCGTACCGGGCCGACGAGTGGGTGGCGCGCAACCGTTCGGCGTTCTGCGACGGATACGCCGAGGCCGCCGGATTCGACCCGCGGGAGTACTCCGCACTACTCTGCGCGTACGAGTTGGACAAGGCCGTGTACGAGGCCGCGTACGAGGCGAGGCACCGGCCGAGCTGGTTGCCCATTCCGTTGCGGGCGATCGGCCGGCTGCTACAGGGGTCGAAGGACAATGCATGGACCGGTTGATCGTCGGGGACGAGCACGACCCGCACGCGGTGCTCGGCGCCCATCCCGCGGATGGCGGCTCTGTCATCCGTACCCTGCGCCGGGGCGCCGGCGAGGTCGCGGTGGTGGTCGACGGGCAGCGGTACCCGGCGGCGCAGGTGCATCCGGAGGGCATCTTCGAGGCGACGGTACCGGGAACCGTCAGCGAGTACCGGGTCGACGTGGACGGCTCGCTCTGCGATGACCCGTACCGGTACCCGCCTACCCTCGGCGAGCTGGACCTGCACCTGATCCGGGAGGGGCGGCACGAGCGGCTGTGGACCGTCCTGGGTGCCCGTCCCGGCCCAGGTTCCGAGGGCGATGGCGTCGCGTTCGCGGTCTGGGCGCCTAATGCGCGCGGCGTACGGGTCTTCGGCGACTTCACCGGGTGGGGACCGCACGACGGCTGGCCGATGCGATCGCTGGGCGCGAGCGGGGTGTGGGAGCTGTTCGTACCGGACGCCAAACCCGGGCACCGGTACAAGTACCGGATCCTCGGGCCGGACGGCACCTGGCAGGAGAAGGCCGACCCGATGGCGGCCTGGGCCGAGACCCCGCCGCAGACCGCCTCGGTGGTCTATCAGTCCACATACGACTGGAAGGACGCCGATTGGCTGGAGCGGCGGGCCCAGCGCGCGGCGTACCAGGAGCCGATGAGCGTGTACGAGGTGCATCTCGGCTCGTGGCGTCCCGGACTGTCCTATGTGGAGCTTGCCGACCAGCTCACCGGATACGTCACCGAGATGGGCTTCACGCACGTCGAGTTCCTACCCGTCATGGAGCATCCGTTCGGCGGCTCGTGGGGCTACCAGGTCACCGGGTACTACGCGCCCACCGCGCGCTTCGGCGACCCGGACGGGCTGCGGTACCTCATCGACCGGCTGCACCAGGCCGGCATCGGCGTGATCCTGGACGGGGTACCCGCGCACTTCCCGCGGGACGAATGGGCATTGGCGCGCTTCGACGGCACCCCGCTGTACGAGCACGCCGACCCGAGGCGCGGCGAGCACCCGGACTGGGGCACGTACATCTTCGACTTCGGCCGGCCGGAGGTGCGCAACTTCCTGGTCGCCAACGCCCTGTACTGGCTTGACGAGTTCCACGCCGACGGCCTGCGGGTGGACGCGGTCGCGTCGATGCTCTACATGGACTATTCGCGCAAGGAAGGCGAGTGGGAGCCCAACCGCTTCGGCGGCCGGGAAAACCTCGAAGCCATCGCGTTCCTGCAGGAGATGAATGCGACAGCCTACAAGCACCACCCGGGCATCGTGACGGTCGCGGAGGAATCCACCGCGTGGTCGGGCGTGACCCGGCCGACGAGCCAGCAGGGACTGGGCTTCGGCTTCAAATGGAACATGGGCTGGATGCACGACACCCTGACGTATCTCAGCAAGGACCCCATCTACCGCCAGTGGCACCACCAGCAGATCACGTTCTCCGCGGTGTACGCGTGGAGCGAGAACTACCTGCTGCCGATCAGCCACGACGAAGTGGTACACGGCAAGGGTTCGCTCGCCGGGAAGATGCCGGGCGACGCGTGGCAGCGCCTCGCCAACCTGCGCACGCTGCTCGCGTACATGTGGGCACACCCCGGAAAGCAGTTGCTGTTCATGGGTTGCGAGCTCGCCGATGACCGGGAGTGGAGCGAGCAGCGCGGCCTTGACTGGGGCCTGCGCGAGGATCCGGCGCGCGCGGGCGTCGGGCGGCTGCTGCGCGACCTCAACGCCGCCTACCGCGCGGAGCCGGCACTGTGGTCGCGCGACACCGATCCGGAAGCCTTCCGCTGGATCAACGCCGACGATGCCGCGCACAACGTGCTGTCGTTCCTGCGCTGGGGTATCGGCGGCGAGGTGCTCGCCTGCCTGGTGAACTTCGCCGGCCACCCGCACGACGGGTACCGGGTCGGCCTGCCGTCAGCCGGAACCTGGCACGAGGCCATCAACACCGATGCGGAGGTGTACGGCGGCTCGGGCGTCGGCAACCTCGGCGCGGTAACGGCCGAACCCGTACCGTGGGACGGCTTGCCGGCCTCGGCGGTGCTGCGGTTGCCGCCGCTGGGCGTGCTGTGGCTGCGTCCAGCC
>JBPYFB010000572.1:0-8164 GCA_051986465.1 Rugosimonospora sp. | reverse complement strand
GTTGAACCCGTACCCGGCGGTGGGGTAGCTGTACTGGTTGTTGAAGACTGCGCCACCGTACGACGTGGTGCTGGTCTGATCCACCCCGGTCATGTGGTTGACGACCACGTCGGAGTACACCTTCACGCCGGCCGCGTGGCATGCGCCCACCATCGCGGCGAACTGGCTGCGGTTGCCCATCCGGCTGGTCAGGTCGTACGCGGCCGGCTGGTAGATCTCCCACCACGGGTGCCCGCTGACCTCGATGGAGTCCTCCGGTGGGGCGACCTGCACCGCGCCGTACCCCTTAGGGCCGAGCACATTGGTGCACTCGCTGGCGACCGAGGGCCATGGCCACATGAACAGGTTGGCGATGACGTCGTTCGGCCCGGCCGTCGCGGCGCGGGCCGGCGCGGCCACTCGGACGATCGGGTAGGCCAGCGCCGCGCCGGCCACCAGTGCGACGGCCAGGCCGGTGATGGTGCGTCCGGGTCGGGAAAGACGCAGGGACAGACCCATGGGATACCTCCGAGGACGGAAGGCGGAGGGGCAGGCCCGCCCGGGCGGGAGCAGACCCAGGCGGTGTGCCGAGAAGAGTGCGCCAGCAGACAGCGATCGTCAACGATCACTCGCAAGTTCTTTCACAGTTTTCAACATGTTTCAGTACGGCCTGGGCCGATCCGAGGCCTGGTCGGTGTCACCTTCGCAATCCATTGCCATACTTGCGATGCCTTGCAGGTACGCGTAAGGTCCCGACTAGGCGCCATGCCGGCCGCGAGAACCCCGGACTCGGCCCGGCAGGTGACACTGCCGCCGTTCCTGACCGAGGCTCGACGGCTTCTGCTACAGCATCCGCTCGGCGGCCGCGGCGATGCTGGGTTCGGTCGCGAGGAATCCGCGGAACTGTTGGGCCCAAGCCTGATAGAGCTGGCGATCGTCGCCGTCCGGCATCAGCCCGACCCGACACAGCGCCTTGTACCAGGCGTCGTCGAACTCAGTGTCGCCCGCCAGTTCGGCGCGCAGGCTCTCCTCCAGGTAGCCGAGAGCGGTCGCGCGATTGTCTGCGTCGCGTAGCCCGATGACGGCGAGCAGGCTCGGCCAGCGGATGGCAAGGACCGCGAGCTTGGCGATCTGGGCCGCGCTTGTCGGTGGCCGCCCCTGCAGCTGGTGCTGCTGGGAAATGAAGCTGTAGAAGCGGAACAGGTTCACGAAGCGTTTGATCTCGCGCGGGTTGTCCGACGCGAGTCCGGGTACGCCGGCGAGGATCGCTGCTCGGGCCTCGTTGTCGCTGTACAGCTCGACGAAGACTCGGTTGGCCGCCTCCGCTGCCTCCGGCAGGAGCTGGCTGGCGGTCGTGTCGAGTACCTCCGCCTGCGCCTGCAGTGCCGCGGTCGACACCGTCTGCGCAGTGGGCGAGCGGCGCCGGATCGCCGCTTCGAGCTCGCGGACGCGGTTGGCGCGGGCTGCGTCACCGCTCTGGTCGGCGACGGCGTCGGTGCCGTCCGCGCGCTGGCCCCCGGTGCCGTTCGTGTCGTTGGCCGGCACGCTCGGATCCGTGGCTGCCGCCGGGTTCCGTACGGCGCTGTCTTGCGGGTGGCCGGACTCGTCGCCTCGTTGCCGTGCAACGGATGGCGGCTGGTCCAGCAGCGAGTTGAGATAGGTGAGGTGCGCGGGTGAGTCCGGCGGTGGGAGGCTGAGTGGCAGCTGCACGATCTTCTCGAGAAAGCGCCACCCGAGTGTGGACCAGTCCTTGGCCGGGCGCCCCGGCCGGGAGTGGCTCGCCAGATCCTTGTAGACGGTCTCCACGTGCGCGGCCACGACTGCGGGCTCCATTGCCAGGATGAAGATGCAGTTCGGGAACTCCCCCGCTAGGAACAGGTTGAGCGCCTCGATGACCTGGACGACAGCGCCGGGAGCGCAGCGGTCCAGGTCGTCCACGAACACCACCAGCGGCCGGCGCTCGGTGGCCACGAGGTCGAGCACCCGCCGCATGTCGGTATGGACGAGGTGGAGGAAGCCCAGCCGGCTCTTGTACCCGGGATCGGGCATCACGTCGTCCAGCGCGCCTTTGGTCTCCTGCTGCATACCGGCCGGCACCTTGACCGGGTCGGGCATGCGCAGCAAGGGGGCGAAGGAACTCGCCGCCTTGGCACGGAGAAAGCGCGCGGTTGACACGATTGCGCCGACACCGAACGCGGTTCCGCTACCAGACAACAGGACCGCGGCTGCCAGCCGCAGCGCGGCGGCCGCTGGGGGGATAACCAGCGACACGAGCAGACCGGCGATAGCCAGGACCGCCGCCAGTCCCAGGCCCAGCAGCCAGGGCAGAAATCTCTCCAGCAGTTGCCGGTACACGCGACGGCGCAGGGCCTGTCCGTCGACGCGGCGCAGGTTCAGTGCGAGCCAGAAGCGTTCCCGGTCGCCCGGTGCGAGCCGGTCGGTGATCTGCGTGATGATCTCGTACGCCAGCCCGGCCCAGATCTGCTCGCCGTTCTGGTACATCCAAGGGTTGAACCACACCGTGGGGCGCCACTCGTCATCGGCGGCGAGGCGCGGCGTGGTTGGTGGTTGCACGTCCAGGGACCGGGAGTCCACGTCTTCCGGCGGCCGAGCGGATCGCTGCAGCAACTCACGGTTGGTCATCCGTCGGCGCGCCGCATGCGTACCGAGGCCCGGGGCGAGAACCTCGCGGGTGTCATCGCTCAGTTGAAGCGACATCGGCGTCCAGCGGGCCCGGTCCGCCCGGGGATCCAGGCGTTCCTGAACCATCCGCATGAGCGACGTCTTGCCCGCTCCCCATGGGCCTTTGACGCCGATCGTGAGTGGCGGCAGGGTGCCGCGGTGGCGGATGAACGCGACGATCGCGTCCGCGTACTTTCCGTACCCGAGGTTGTCGTCGGCAGTCCAGAAGTCCCGCGCCAGTGGCGTTTCGGGCTGGAACGCGGTCTGCACAGCGATCCAGCGGATGGCCCGCCCGATCGCCGCCTGCCGCTGCTCCTCCGGCTCGTCCACGGCAAGCCGATCGGCGGCGAATTTCGCCACGGCGTCACCGAGGCGGAACCGGCCGTCCGCGCCAAGTTCCAGGAGCACCAGGTCCACCAGGTCACGCAACGCCGCGCCGGTCGAATCCTCATCCGTGCCAGCCAGGGCCGCGACGAGGCCAGGCTCGAACTCTGACATCGGCAAGGCCGCGAGCAACCGGAAGAGTCGTTGCTGCGCTTCGGGCAGGCCCTGGTACACCCGCTTGAGTAGCACCTGGCGCACGTTGTCGTCGTTGAGGGTTTTGAGTCCAGCCCCCAACGAGGACCACGACTGCACGCCGGCCGTCCGTACCTGAGCGGCGACGAGCTGCAGAGCCAGCGGCATGCCACCCACCGCTTCGACCAGCTCCGTGGCCAATTCCGGGTTCTCGTCGGCGAACTCGCGACCCGCGCTCGCCCGCAGCAACGCCAATGCGTGCTCCATCGGCAGGCCGTCCTGCATGCTGAGCACGTAAGCGTCGGCACTGTCCGGTATGGACAGAGGTACCCGGCCGGTGAGCAGCGCCGCGCACGTGGACACCCGCGGCAGGAGCGGCATGACGGCCTCGACCGACTCCACATCGTCCAGGAAGACCAGCACCCGCCGATCCGAAAGCGCGGCGTGGTACAACGCGGCCATGCCGTACACCGACTCAGGCAGGTCCCTCCGGTCGAACCCCAGGGCAGTAAGGAAGCCTCTGAGGGCCTCCGCCTCGCTGCCCGGCTCGCCGAGGCGGGCGTAGAGCTGACCGTCCGGGAACAACTCGGCGGCCTCATGTGCGGCCCGTACTGCCAGCGCCGACTTGCCGACCCCGCCCGGACCTACGATCTGTAGAACCCTGGCCCGATCGTCCTTCGCCGGTTCGCCGACAGGCGCGAGGTAGTCGAGGATGGTCTGCAACTCCCGGACGCGGTCGAGGAAAGCGCGTACCTGCGACGGCGGCAGCATCGAGACGGTACGCCGGGCGGTACTCGGGCGGCGCTCGACCCACAAGCTGCGGAGGTGGTCAACGAGCTGATCGACATCCTCGATGTACACGGCCCGGCGCCTGGTCTCCTCGCCGAGTACGGCGTGAAGGTCGATACCGGCCGAGCGCTCCAACAGGACCGGAATTACCGGGCGGCCCCTGGACAGCGCCGAGGCGAGCTCGAAAGTCTGGCTATCAGACAACTCGTCGCCCGCCTCTTGGGTGACCGACGACTTGTCACGCGACGTTGGCGACCCCAGAAGCAGCAGGAGGACGTCGACCGATTCAAGGGCTGCGCGGATCTCCTGTTTGCGCCGGCCGGGTGGCCCGGTGAACACGGTCGCGCCGAGGACCCGTTCAAGACGCAGGCCGAGCCCGCGGGCGGATTCCGCATCCTCTGGCCGGTAGCTCAGGAAGACCGAGATCCCGATACGGCTCTCCGACGGGCCCACGCTCGACACGCCGATCTCCTCTCCGCCGGTCACCGAATCCGGCCTGCACGGTACGAAGCCAGGATTGCGTCAGGCAATCATCCTGTCACCAGCCGAACAGATGCCAGTCGATCACCACCCGAGCGGGGCGCAAATCTCGACCTCACCGTCGTCGGACAGGCGTACCGCCACAGCGGTTGCGGTTTCAGGCCAGGTCGCCACCGCATCGGCAATAGACATCAGCGGCTCAACGGGGCCACCACCGAACTTGTCCGTACCGCTCACCCCACACGAGGTCACGAAGCACGCCCGCGCCGACCCATGCGTCGGGGACCTGTCGCATCCCGCACCGTCGCCAAGACCCGTACCATCCACTCGCTCGACCGAATCAGTTCCGCCAGAGCGTGCCTCACGTCGTGCCCTCAATCTCCTGCCGCTCACGGGAACGGGCCGCCCGGCGGAGCGGCGCGGCGCGCGCGTAGGCATAACCGTCCCCGGAATGGTCACTCGGCCATGGACAGAGCAACCGTCACGAACGCGTGCGGTGGCAGCTCGATTCGCAGGAGGTTCCCGCGGAGTTGAGCCCCGTCGAGCGGTTTCGGTTGTACCGCGTCCGGATCGTCCGGTGTGTTGTGCGCTTGCAGGTTGGGTGCGGTCAGCACCCTCGCGATGGGCCGCTCGACGCGCGCGCCGCGCAGATCGAGCTCGACGTCGGCGCGGTCCTCGGCGTGCAGGTTGGTCAGCGAGATCAGGACCTGCCCGTTCTTGCGGCTTGCCGTGACGGACAGGGTGTTCAGGTCGGTATGCGCGACCCGCCGGGTCGGCCCGGGTGTCGTGAGCCGCACGGCTAGGGACTCGGCGTCCTGGTGGTCCTTGTTCATGGCGAACACGTGGTAGCTGGGGGTGCGCACCAGTGCTTTGCCGTCAGTGAGCAACATGGCTTGCAGCACGTTGACGGTCTGGGCGATGTTGGCCATGGCCAGGCGGTCGGCGTGGCGATGGAAGGCGTCGAAGTGCACGCCCGCCACCAGCGCGTCGCGCAGCGTGTTCTGCTGGAACAGGAACCCGGGATGGGTGCCCGGCTCGACGTCGAACCAGGTGCCCCACTCGTCCAGGACCAGGCCGATCTGCTTGTCCGGGTCGTAGGCGTCCATGACCCTGGCGTGTCCGGCGAGGATTTCCTCGATCCGGGCGGCCTTGGCCATCGTCCAGTAGTACTCCTCCAGGTCGAATCCGGTGGCGCTGCCCTTGTGCTCCCAGGTGCCGGGAACGGTGTAGTGGTGGACGGAGATGGCCTGGAAGGTGTCGCCGCCCCCGCCGCCGGCCACACCGCTGCCGAGGGTACGGCCAAGGGCTTTCATCAGCACCTCGGTCCAGTGGTAGTCGTCGCCCGCTGCCCCGGCCGCCACCCGGTACAGCCGGTTGCCGTCGTAGTCACGGCAGTACGTGCCGAACGTGCGGGCGAGGTCGGCGTACCGCTCGGGTCGCATGCCGCCGCCGCAGCCCCACGGCTCGTTGCCCAACCCCCAGAACCGGACCGGCCACGGCTCGTCGCGCCCGTTGGCCCGGCGCAGCGCGGCCATCGGGCTGTCGTCCCTGCGCGTGAGATAGGCCGCCCACTCGCTTGCTTCCCGGACGCTCCCACTGCCGACATTCACGCAGATGTACGGTTCGGCGCCGAGCATCTCGCACAGGTCCATGAACTCGTGCGTGCCGAAACTGTTGTCCTCCACGATGTCGCCCCAGTGGCTGTTGACCATCCGCGGCCGCTGCTCGCGCGGCCCGATCCCGTCCCGCCAGTGGTACTCGTCGGCGAAACAGCCACCCGGCCAGCGCAGGTTGGGGATGGCGAGCGCCCGCAGCGCCTCGACGACATCGAGCCGGATGCCCCGCTCATTCGGGATATCTGAGTCCTCGCCCACGAAGAAGCCGCCGTAGATGCAGCGGCCCAGGTGCTCGGCGAAGTGGCCGTAGATGTGCCGGCTGATGGACGGCCCGGGCAGGTCGACGTCGATGACGCCACGAACGGTGCTCAGTGTGGTCTCCCGTCTGCAACTTTTGGCTCTTGCCTGGTCGATAACCTACAGCTTTGGGTCGCTCAGCAAAGGTCTATGGCGAGTCCGCCGTCGGCAACATCGATCGGACCGCGATACTCCCGCGCAGCCGCGGCCCGCGCGGCGCGCCGGTCGGTCCCCGGCTGCAGGTGAGTCAGTACCAAGCGCCCGACCCCGGCCTGACTGGCCTGCCGCCCCGCCTCCGTGGCGCTGCACAGGTATCCCCGGGAGTCCTCGGGTACCTCGTCCACGAACGTCGCCTCGGCCAGCAGCAGGTCGGCGTCGTGGGCCAGCGCCACCACCTCGGGCGCCGGGCCGGCGTCGCCGGTGTAGACCAGTGTCCGCCCGCCCGCGGTCAGGCGCACCCCGGCATCGGGCAGCCAGTGCGGCAGGAGCGCGGTCTGCGCCCGGAACGGGCCGATGGCCAGCTCGTCGCCGATGGTGAAGGTGCTCAGCCGGTACGCCTCGGCCAGCATTGCGGCCCGGTCCAAGGCGAGTACCGCGTCCAGGGCGCCGGGCGGCGAGTACACCGGTAGCGGCGGGCAGGGCGGCCCGTCGAGCAGTAGCGTGCGGGCTCGCAGCAGCGGGTTCAGGTCGGCACAGTGGTCGGGGTGCCCGTGGCTGACGAACACCGCGTCGACCTCGCCTGCTCCGACGAGTTCGAACAACCTCGGTACCGTCGCGTAACCCACGTCCACGAGAAGCCGGAACCCGTCGTGCTCCACCAGGTACCCGCTGCACGCCCGGCCGGCCTCCGGCCAGGCACCACAGGCTCCCAATACCGTCAACCGCATCCCGCGAACTGTACGCCCCGCGATCGCTGCGACCTAGACCCTTGATCACACTACTGCCCACTGTGGACAGTCGAGCCGCTGAGACCCGCCGCGTCGCGGTGCGCGGATCGGTAGCGGCCGGGTGATGTGCCGAGGACGTTCGTGAAGGCGGCGATGAAGCTGCTCGGGTTCGACCATCCGCAGGCATGCGCCGTGTAGGTAACGTCGTGGCCGTCGGCGAGCAGGACGAGTGCGCGATAGATCCGGATCTGTGTGCGCCACTCGTAGTACGTCATGCCGAACTCGACCTGCAGCAGGCGGCTGAGCGTCCGGGAACTGGCTCCGATCGTTCGACCGAGGTCGTCCAGTGACAAGTTGCAGGCAGGATCGATCGTCAACTCGCGAGCCAGCGCCCTCAGCCGGAAATCCTGCGGGCTCGGAAGTTGCAGGGGCTGCTCATCGGCCAACTGGAGCTCGTCGACGAGTACCCGCTGCAGGCGGGCTTGTGCGGGCCTGTGCCGAGAGCGCAGTTGAGGGTCGTAGCTTCGCGGACCGGTGAGCGTGAGAATCGCCTCCCGGGCGAGATCGTCGACGGTGAGGACCGCGGGATGGCCTGGTAGGTGCACGGCCAGCCCATCCGGAACAAAGAGGATCCGCATGTCGGTGTCGCCGTGGGCGCGATGCTGATGGGTGATCCCGGCCGGCGTCCACGCGATCCGATTGGTGGGGACGATCGACTTGCCTGCGCCGGTATCGACGGTGAGCACACCGCGTGCGGCGTAGACGAGGTGCCCGCGCCGGTGGGACTGCGATCGGCTGACCCCACCCGATGGCCACAGGTGGACCCCGCCGGACGGCCAGAGGTGGCTCGTGCGTGCGGAAGGTTGGCGGGCAAGCGGCATTGGTTGGCAGTTTAGCGGTGGTCCGACAGCCGCGTCT
>JBPYFB010000571.1:0-6655 GCA_051986465.1 Rugosimonospora sp. | reverse complement strand
GTTGAGTAGTATCCTGGTGTTACTGCTCAGTAACTTAGCTCAAGTCGCCGTACCACGGGGGGCAAGCGCCGATGACGCACTACAAGAGCAACCTTCGTGACCTCGAGTTCAACCTGTTCGAAGTCTTCGGCGTGGACAAGGCCCTCGGCGCTGCACCCTTCGCCGAGCTGGACGCGGATACCGCGCGCAGCATCCTGGCGGAGATCGACCGGATGGCGCGCGAGGACCTCGCGACCAGCTACACCGAGGGCGACCGCAACCCGCCGGTCTTCGACCCCGCCACGCACAGCGTGACGATCCCCGCGGCCTTCCGCCGCTCGTACCAGACCTTCATGGACAGCGGCTTCTACCGCATGGACCTGCCCGCGGAGCTCGATGGGATGCCCGCGCCGCGCAGCCTCTGGTGGACCATGGCCGAGCTGATCCTCGGCAGCAACCCGGCCGTGTGGATGTACGCCTCCGGGCCTTCGTTCGCGCACACCCTGTTCCGGGAGGGCACCGCCGAGCAGAAGCGCTGGGCCAGGCTCTTCGCCGACAAGCAGTGGGGCGCGACGATGGTGCTCACCGAGCCGGACGCCGGCTCGGACGTGGGCGCCGGGCGCACCCGGGCCATCCCGCAGCCGGACGGCTCCTGGCACATCGAGGGCGTCAAGCGCTTCATCACCAGCGGCGAGCACGACCTGACCGGCAACATCATCCACTACGTACTGGCGCGCCCGGTCGACACGCCCGGTGCCGGCGGCCCCGGTACCAAGGGCCTGTCGCTGTTCGTGGTGCCGAAGTACCACTTCGACCCCGAGACGGGCGAGCTGCGCGACCGCAACGGCGTCTACGTCACCAACGTCGAGCACAAGATGGGGCTCAAGGTCTCGTCGACCTGCGAGGTCACCTTCGGCGAGCACGGCACCCCGGCCCAGGGGTGGCTGATGGGCGACGTACACGACGGCATCCGGCAGATGTTCCTGATCATCGAGTACGCCCGGATGATGGTCGGTACCAAGGCGATCGCCGCGCTGTCCACCGGGTACCTCAACGCGCTCGAGTACGCGAAGCAGCGGGTACAGGGTGCCGACCTGACCGCGTCCTCGAAGTCCGCCCCCCGGGTCACCATCACCCATCACCCCGACGTGCGGCGCTCGCTGATGCTGCAGAAGTCGTACGCGGAGGGGCTGCGCGCGCTGGTCACGTACACGGGCACGTGGCAGGACCGGGTCATGATCGCCGAGGCCGCCGGTGACGCGGCGGGCGCCGAATCGGCACGGCGCGTCAACGACCTGCTGCTACCGCTCGTCAAGGGCTGCGGGTCGGAGCGCGCGTACGAGCTGCTCGGCCACGAGTCGCTGCAGACCTTCGGCGGCTCCGGCTTCCTGCAGGACTATCCGCTGGAGCAGTACGTCCGCGACTCGAAGATCGACACCCTGTACGAGGGGACGACCGCGATCCAGAGCCTCGACCTGGTGTTCCGCAAGATCGTCAAGGATCAGGGCCAGGCGCTGCTGACGGTGGCCGCCGAGATCCAGTCCTTCATCGAGGCGGAGTCCGGCAACGGCCGGCTCAAGCAGGAGCGGCTCGCGCTGGGCAAGGCGCTCGGCGAGGTACAGCAGATCCTCGGCGTGTTCACCGGCTGGCTGGCTGCCGCGCAAGGCGGTGAGCAGCGGGAACTGTACAAGATCGGGTTGAACTCGCGGCGCCTGCTGCTCGCCCTCGGCGACCTCGTCGTGGCCTGGCTGCTCCAGCGCCAGGCGGACGTGGCGCTGCGCGCGCTCGGCGGCGAGGTGTCCGCCGCGGACCGGGCGTTCTACGAGGGCAAGGTCGCCTCGGCGCGGTTCTTCGCCCACGAGGTGCTGCCCCGCATCGGCGCCGACCGCCGGATCATCGAGTCCACCGACCTCGACCTCATGGACCTGCCCGAGGAGAGTTTCTGAGATCTTGGGGGCAACGGCATCACATGTGATGCCGTTGCCCCCAAGATCCGACCCAGAAGGCCTTACCCTAAGTAGGACAAAGGGAGCCTTTATGGGTATAGGTGGCGGCATCTTCCTGATCGCTGTCGGCGCGATCGTGGCCTTCGCTGTACACGCCAACATCCGATGGCTCGACCTGCACGTGGTCGGCTGGGTCCTCATGCTCGCCGGCATCTCTGTGCTCTGGATCACGATGTGGTTCTGGAACAGCCGCCGTCGAAGACAGAGGTTAACGCTTGTGGAACAGAGTCAGATCGAGGGCCAGCACGGCAAGATCCCGACCAGCCCCAACGACGAGCTGCGGCTGCCTCCGCCGCCCCCGCCTCAGCCCCCGACCGTCTGACGGTTCCTGGTCCGTACGGTTTCCTAGTCCGTACGTGCGGTGTGCCCGGCCACCAGCGGGGCGGTACCCGGGCCGCACGTCGCCCACGCCCCCGCCCACTCGTGCACCGCGAGAGCGCAGGTACGCAGGCCGTCCGAGTCGCGGGTGCCGTCCGGGTCGAGCAACGCCGACAGTTGCGAGACGCTCGGGTTGTGCCCGACCAGCAGCGCGGTCGTGAACGCGGGTTCGATCGCCTGTACCAGCGGCAGTATGTCGTCGACGTTGGAGTCGTAGAGCGCCCCTTCGTACCGGACGTCCGGAGCGGTGCCGTCGGTACCGGTGGCGAGCGAGACCGCGATACCGTGCCAGGTCTGTCGCGTGCGCCTGGCCGGCGAGCAGATGACCAGGTCGGGCCGGTATCCGTGCTTGGCGAGCCAGGCGCCCGCCGCCCCGGTATCGGTATGGCCGCGCTCGCTGAGTGGCCGGTCGAGGTCGAGGACTCCGCCGGGACGGTCCGCCTTCGCATGCCGGACGATGATTAACCTCCGCCGGCCCGCGCCGTCTGCCACAGCCATGCGCCTAGCCTGCCGGATTATCGCTTCAGAGTGCCGGGTAGAGCCGCGAAGAGGTCCCGCATTGTAACCAAGAGGAGGGGCACCGTGGGCATAAGCGCAAGCATCTTCATGCTCGCACTCGGCGCGATCTTGGTGTGGGCTGTGCACATCCACGTGGGCTGGCTGGACCTGCGCGTGGTCGGTTGGATCCTCATGGCGGCCGGCTTCCTCGGCCTCATCCTGACCGTGTGGTTCTGGAGCAATCGTCGACGCCGCGCGGTCACGCCCGATCCAGTGGAGCGCGAGCGTGCCCTCCACGAGGACGACACGGTGCAGCGCCGCCGTTTCTGATGGAGGACTTTGGTCGGTGACCGCTTAGCGAAAGACCGCGAAGTAGATGGCGACGTGGTGGCAGAGGGCGGCGATGAGGGTACAGGCGTGGAAGATCTCGTGGTGGCCGAAGGTGGCGGGCCACGGGTTGGGCCGGCGCAGCGCGTAGCAGATCGCGCCCGCCGTGTACGCCACGCCGCCCGCGAGGACCAGTACGAACGCGGTCACCCCGCCGCGGTGCAGGATGTCGGGGAGCACGCCGATCGCCACCCAGCCGAGCGCGATGTACAGCGGCGCGGAGGCCCAGCGGGGCGCGTGCGGATAGATCATCTTCATGATGACGCCGAGCAGCGCGCCGCCCCAGACGATCGCGAGGATCACGATCGCCTTCGTGCGCGACAGCAGCAACACCGAGAACGGCGTGTACGTGCCGGCGATGAACAGGAAGATCATGGAGTGGTCCAGCCGGCGCATGATCGGGCGGGCCCGCGATGACCAGTCGCGGCGGTGGTACAGGGCGCTGATCCCGAACAGGCCGCAGATGGTGAGGGCGTAGATCGCGCAACTGGCGGTTGCGGACGCGCGGGCCCGGTCCGGGACGGTGGCGGCGAGCGTGATGAGCACGCCACCGCAGGCGAGCGCCACGAAGAACGCGTAGGCGTGCAGCAGCCCGCGCATCCGGGGCTTGCCCCAGTCGGACGGGCGCAGCCGGGCGGGGCCGGTACTTGTCGTCGTCACGACGTTAGGTTACGGCACCGTAGGTTACTAGTCCGTAGGATCTGCGCCACGCCTGGATGACGATGTCAGGATGTCGGTGTGCGGATACGGATCGCCGGCTTTACGGGACTCCTGCTCGACTGCGCCTCGGCGGAGGAGGCGCAGGCCTGGCGCGCTGAGCTGTGGCGCCGCCGGGAACGCGGCGAACTGGCCGCCACCGAGATCGTGCCGGGGGCGCGCAGCGTGCTCGTCGACGGCGTCACCGACCCCGAGGAACTGGCCGGTCGCATCGGTGGCTGGCCACCACCGGCCACTGTGGACACCGGCGCGGGCGGCCTGGTGGAGATACCCATCGTGTACGACGGGGAAGACCTGCCGCGCGTCGCCGAACACTGGGGCGTATCCCCGGCTGAGGTCGTGGCCCTGCACGCGGGTACCGAGTTCCGGGTCGCGTTCTGCGGGTTCGCGCCCGGCTTCGGGTACCTGACCGGCCTGGCGCGCACGGTACCCCGGCTGCCCGCCCCGCGCCCCAAGGTACCGGCCGGCAGCGTCGGGCTCGCCGGACCGTACACGGGCGTGTACCCGACCGCATCGCCCGGCGGTTGGCAGCTCATCGGGCGCACCGACGCCACCCTGTTCGATGTGGACAGACAGCCGCCCGCCCTGCTCAGCCCCGGCACCCGCGTTCGGTTCAAGCCATGAGGCAAGTCCTCGAAGTGCTGGCGGCGGGCGCGCTGACCACGGTGCAGGATCTGGGCCGCCCCGGGTACGCACACCTGGGCGTCCCCCGCTCCGGTGCGCTGGACCAGCCCGCGCTGCGCCTCGCCAACCGGTTGGTGGGCAACGAGGAGAGCGCCGCCGCGCTGGAGCTGACCGTGACCGGCTGCACCCTACGCCCGCACCGCCCGGCGACCGTGGCCCTCACCGGGGCCGCCGCCGAACTGCGCGTCGCCGGGCGGCCGGCCCCGTTCGGCGCGCCGGTACCCGTACCCGCGGGCGAGACGGTACGGGTCGGGCCGGCCCGGTACGGGGTGCGCGCGTACCTGGCCGTCGACGGCGGTATCGCGGTGCCGCCGGTACTGGGCAGCCGCAGCACCGACCTGCTCTCCGGGCTCGGGCCGCCCCGGCTGCGGGACGGCATGCTGCTGCCACTCGGCCCGCCCCGGCCAACGCCCTCCACAGTGGACTCCTCGCCGTGGGAGGCGCCACCGTCCACAGTAGAGCTCCGGGTGCGCTTCGGGCCGCGCGAGGACTGGTTCACCGACGGGGCGCGGGATCAGCTCTGCGGCCACCCGTACACGATCTCGCCGGTGAGCAACCGGATCGCGGCCCGGCTCTCCGGCGTGGCCCTGACCCGCGCGGTCGCCGAGGAACTGCCCCCGGAGGGCATCGTGCTCGGTGCCGTGCAGGTACCCGCGGACGGCCAGCCGCTGGTCTTCCTCGCCGACCACCCGGTCACCGGTGGGTACCCGGTGATCGCCGTGGTCCATCCGGCTGACGTGTCCCGCCTCGCGCAGGCCCGTCCGGGCGCTACCGTTCGGTTCTGTGGACCTCAACGCTGACCTGGGTGAGGGCTTTGGCGCGTGGCGGCTCGGTGACGACGATGCCCTGCTGGGCACGATCACCAGCGCCAACGTGGCCTGCGGCTTCCATGCCGGGGACCCGCGGACGATGCGCCGGGTCTGTGGTACCTCCGTCGCTCGCGGGGTGACCCTCGGGGCGCAGGTGGCCTACCGCGACCTCGCCGGGTTCGGCCGGCGCCGGATCGATTACGACCCGGAGGACCTGCGCGACGACGTGCTGTACCAGATCGCCGCGCTGGACGGGTTCGCCCGCGTCGCCGGTACCCGGGTCAAGTACGTCAAGCCGCACGGCGCCCTGTACAACGCGACCGTCACCGACGAGGCGCAGGCGCGGGCGGTGGTCGCCGCGACCGTCGAGTACGACCTGACGCTCGCGATGCTCGGGCTGCCCGGCTCGGCACTGCTGCGCCTGGCCGAGCGGGCCGGGCTGCGGACGGTACCGGAGGGCTTCGCCGATCGCGGGTACCTGCCCACCGGAGCGCTGGTGCCCCGCTCGTCGCCGGGCGCGCTCGTCACCGACCCGGACGAGGTCGTGGCGCGGGCGGTACGGATGGCGACCGGCGGCGAGGTGGTCGCGGTCGACGGTACCGTCGTCGCGGCCGGGGTCGAGTCGCTGTGCGTACACGGGGACACGCCCGGCGCGGCGAGCCTGGCCCGGGCGGTTCGCGACGCCCTGAGCCGGGCGGGCGTGCCGGTGCTGCCGTTCGCTCGCTGACCCATCAGCCCAATTGGGCGGGTCAGTCCAATTGGGCGGCGAGGAGGTCGAGCGAGAGGCGGGTCGCGCCGTCGGGCGTCACCTGGACCGGTACCCCCCAGTCCTGGCGGGTGAGGTGGCACGCCGCGTGCTCGGCCTCGGCGTCGCAGGTGGCCGCCTGCGCGGTGACCTGCAGCACCCCTTCACCCTCGCCGAGCACCAGCCGGCGGCGCAGCTCCGTGCCGCGGCCGGCGCCCCTGCTCAGAAGCGACGGCGGCGACGCCGAGACTTCCAGCCAGGTCGGGTCGCCGAACGAGTCGTCCAGCTTCTGGCCCGGGGGCGGTGTGAAGATCACATTCAGTTCCACGGTACCGGGGGCAAGGTCGGTCACCGTCCGCCTGGTACGCATCCGGCTCCCCTTGGTGGCCCCCGCCCCGGTCGCGGAGAGCCCGGTCGCGGAGAGCCCGGTCGCGGAGAGCCCGGTCGCGGAG
>JBPYFB010000570.1:0-9287 GCA_051986465.1 Rugosimonospora sp. | reverse complement strand
AAGTTCCAGGCCGCCCAGAAGGCGTGCGAGAAGTACCAGCCGGTGCCGCCCTCGGGCGCGGCGGGCCAGCGGTTCTCCGGGAACAACGGATGAGCCGCCGGGGCCGGGCCGGGCGGGTGGCGGGGGTCGCCGCCGCACTGCTCGCCGTCGGTACCGCCACCGCCGCCGCGACCGGGTTCGGCTTCGGCGCGGGTCGCACCGGCGGCCAGGGACACGGGTCCGGTACCGGCCTGCCGCCGGCGACCGGGAAGGTGACCCGGCAGACCCTCGTCGACTCGCAGAAGGAGTCGGGCGCGCTCGGGTACGGGGACGCGACGACGCTCGGCAGCCGGCTCGCGGGTACCGTCACCGCGCTGCCGGCGACCGGTACCGTCATCCGTCGCGGGCAGGTCCTGTACCGGATCGACAACGCGCCGGTGGTGCTCCTGTACGGCGCGCTGCCGGCGTACCGGGCGCTCGCCACCGGTACCAAGGGGCCGGACGTGAAGCTGTTCGAGCAGAACCTGTACGCACTCGGGTACCGGGGCTTCACCGTCGACGACACGTACTCGGCCTCGACCGCGACCGCCGTTGCCAAGTGGCAGAAGGACCTCGGCCTGCCGAAGACCGGAAGCGTTGACCTGGGTCGCGTGGTGTACGCGCCGGGGTCGGTACGGATCAGCGCGCAGGACGCCGCGGTTGGCGCGGCGGTGGGGCCAGGCGGCGACGTGCTGCACTACACCGGTACCGCCCGCGTGGTCACGGTGGAGCTGGACGTGGCCGACCAGCGGCTGGCGCATACCGGCGCAGCCGTAGCGGTGACGCTGCCGAACGGCAACACGACCACGGGGCGGATCGCCGCGACGAAGACGATCATCAAGCCGGCCGAGGGGCAGAACCCGGCGGCCACGAAGATCGAGGTGACCGTCGCCATCGACGACGTCAAGGCGCTGGCCGGGCTCGACGAGTCCACAGTGGACGTCGGCTTCACCGCGTCGCAACGGGAGAACGTGTTGACGGTACCGGTGGCGGCGCTGCTCGCGCTCGCCGAGGGCGGGTACGGGGTGCAGGTGGTCGACGGCTCGGCAACGCGGATCGTCCCCGTACAGACCGGGATGTTCGCCAGCGGCCGGGTCGAGGTGTCGGGTGCCGGGCTCGCCGAGGGCATGACGGTGGGGATGCCGTCATGAGTCCTGTCATCGAGTTGACTGAGGTCGCCAAGGCGTATCCCGGCGGGGTGAGTGCGCTGCGCGGCGTCACGCTCGCGGTCGCGCGGGGCGAGATGCTCGCGATCGTCGGGCCGTCCGGCTCGGGCAAGTCCACGATGCTGCACCTGATCGGTACCCTCGACCGGCCGTCGTCGGGCGTGGTGCGCATCGACGGGTACGACGTGGCCGCGCTTTCCGACCGGCAGCTCTCCGCGCTGCGGGCGCGCCGCATCGGCTTCGTGTTCCAGCAGTTCCACCTCGCAGGTGGACAGTCCGCTGTGGACAATGTGGCCGACGGCCTGCTCTACGCGGGCGTACCGGTGGGCGAACGCCGGCGCCGGGCCCGGGCGGCGCTGGTACGGGTCGGCCTGGGCGACCGGCTGGACCACCTGCCGCACGAGCTGTCCGGTGGCGAGCGCCAGCGGGTCGCCATCGCACGGGCGGTGGTCGGGCAGCCGGCGCTGCTGCTCGCCGACGAGCCGACCGGCAACCTCGACACCACCTCGGGTACCGGCGTCCTCGCGGTGCTGCGCGAGCTGCACGCCAGCGGTACCACCGTCCTGATAATCACGCACGACCGCGACATCGCCGCGAGCCTGCCCCGGCAGGTGGCCATGCGCGACGGAGCGGTGGTGGCCGGATGACCGCGGCGCTGTCCCCGGCCCGGCTGCGCCCGGGCGACGTGCTCCGGGTCGGCGGCGCGGGCCTGCGTACCCGGCCGCTGCGGGCGTTCCTGTCCGCGCTGGGCATCGCGATCGGCATCGCGGCGATGGTCGCGGTGGTGGGCATCTCGTCGTCGAGCCGGGCGCAACTGGACCGCCAGCTCGCCGCGCTCGGCACGAACCTGCTGACCGCGGCGCCGGGCAACACCATGTTCGGCAAACAGGCCACGCTGCCCACCGAGTCCGTCGCGATGATTTCCAGGATCGGCCCGGTGACCCGGGTCGCCGCGACGGGCAAGATACCCGATGTCCACGTGTACCGCTCGGACCGCATCCCGGCGGCACAGACCGGCGCCATGACGGTACAGGCGGCCCATCTCGACCTGCCCCGCACGGTCGGCGCCACGCTCGCCAATGGTGCCTGGCTCAACGCGGCGACCGCGCGCTACCCCGCGGTGGTACTGGGTGCCGCCGCCGCGAGCCGGCTGGGGATCGGCAGCGCGGGTGCGGGGATCCAGGTGTACATCGGCGGGCGCTGGTTCACCGTCATCGGCATCCTCGACCCGGTGCCGCTCGCGCCGGAGCTCGACGGGGAGGCGTTGGTCGGCTGGGCCGCCGCGGAGTCCTATTTGGACTTCGACGGGCACCCGACCACCATCTACACGCGCTGCGACGACGATTCGGTGCCGCAGGTACAGGCGGTGCTCGCCGCGACCGCCAATCCGCAGGCACCCAATGAGGTACTGGTATCCCGCCCCTCCGACGCGCTCGCCGCGCGGCAGGCGACCGGGCGCGCCTTCACCGGCCTGCTGCTCGGGCTCGGCGCGGTCGCGCTGATCGTCGGCGGCGTCGGCGTGGCGAACACGATGGTCATCTCGGTGCTCGAACGCCGCGCCGAGATCGGCCTGCGCCGCTCGCTTGGTGCCACCCGGGGGCAGATCCGGCTGCAGTTCCTGGCCGAGTCGCTGCTGCTGTCCGCGCTGGGCGGCATCGGTGGCGTGCTCACCGGCGTCGCGGTCACCGCGCTCTACGCGGCGACCCAGGCCTGGCCCGCCGTGGTACCGGGCTGGGCGAGCGCGGGCGGCGCGCTCGCGACGCTGCTCATCGGCGGCATCGCCGGCCTGTACCCGGCGGTCCGCGCCGCCCGCCTCGCGCCGACCGAAGCGCTCGCCACACCCTGACCCAGATACCGTTTTCCTGCCGGCGACTTGGGTATCGGGAGGGTTCACCATGACTGACTACGGCCACGACCTGCTGTTCGGCGCGTTCGTCACGCCGCTCGCGCAGCCCGCCGTGCACGCGGTGGAGCTCGGTATCGCCGCCGACCGGGCCGGGCTGGACCTCGTCACTTTCCAGGACCACCCGTACGTGTCGAGGTTCCACGACACGTGGACGCTGCTGACGTACGTCGCGGCGCGGACGAACCGGGTACGGGTCAGCGGCAACGTGCTCAACCTGCCGCTGCGCCAGCCGGCCGTACTCGCCCGCGCCGCGGCCAGCCTCGACCTGCTCAGCGGCGGCCGGTTCGAGTTGGGTATCGGCGCGGGCGGGTTCTGGGACGCGATCGAGGCGATGGGCGCCCAGCGGCTGGCCGCCGGGCAGGCCGTCACCGCGCTGGACGAGGCGATCGGCATCATCCGCGGGGTCTGGGACGCGGGCAACCCGGAACCGTTGCGCGTCAAGGGCGCATACCACCACGTCGACGGCGCCAAGCGCGGCCCGGCGCCGGCCCACGACATCGGGGTGTGGGTGGGTGCGTACAAGCCCAAGATGTTGCGGCTGGTCGGCCGCGCGGCCGACGGCTGGCTGCCCACGCTCGGCTACCTGCCGGGCGGCCTTGCCGATCTCGCGGCGGGCAACGCCGTCATCGACGAGGCGGCGGCCGCCGCCGGTCGCCGCCCCGAGCAGGTCCGCCGGCTACTCAACATCTCCGGAGAGTTCACCGGCACCGGGCGCGGTCCGCTGTCCGGACCGCCCGAGCAGTGGGCCGAGGAGCTCGCCGGCATGGCGCTGGAGCAGGGGGTCAGCGCCTTCATCCTGGCCGCCGACGACGCACCCACTCTGGAGCTGTTCGCCGCCGAGGTGGCTCCCGCAACGCGCGAACTGGTTGCGACCGAACGCGGACAGTAACTTCCGCGGCGAAGTAACTTTCACACCACGATCGCAAGCGCACGCTCCGATCGCCGAACGCCCCCTTGACATGCTCGTTCGCGTACACGAACGCTGCCCGGTATGCCACCTACCGTCTTACACCGCGGTCTGCTCGCACTGGGTATCGCCGCCGCCAGCGTGCTCGCCCTCGGCACGGGCTCCAGCGCGTCCGCGGCGCCCCATCAGCTAGCAACGACCGCCCGCTTCTACACCCCGCCGCCCAACGCCGGGGCCATCACGCAGATCAAGGATCTCGTGAAGGCTCGGGACTTCAAGAACGCGGCGCGGGTCGCCCAGATGATCTCCACCCCGCAAGCGGTCTGGTTCACCAGCGGTACGCCCGCCGACGTCCAGGCCAACGTGCACAAAACCGTGACGGCCGCCGCCCGGCAGCACAAGGTTCCCATCCTGGTCGCCTACGACATCCCGTTCCGGGACTGCGCGCAGTACTCGTCCGGCGGCGCCCTGAGCACCGCCGACTACGAGGCCTGGATCGACGGGTTCGCCCGCGGTCTCGGCAAGGCGCCCGCCGTCGTCCTGCTCGAACCCGACAGCATCGGCATCATCCCGTTCAACACCGACATCAACGGCAACGCCGAGTGGTGCAAGCCCACCGACGCAAACGGCAACCCGCAGCCCGGCGCGTCAGCGCAGGAGCGGTACACCGCGCTGAACGCCGCCGTGGACCGGCTGGAGCAGCAGCAGAACGTCAGCGTGTACCTCGACGGTACGCACAGCGGCTGGCTCGGCGTCGGTGACATCGCCGACCGGCTCGTCAAGGCGGGCGTACAGCGGGCGCAGGGCTTCTTCATCAACGCCTCCAACTACCAGGCGACCGACCATCTCCAGAAGTACGGCACCTGGATCTCCAGCTGCATCGCGTTCGCCAACAACCCGGCCGACGGCGGCTGGCGGCTCGGCCACTACAGCTACTGCGGCAGCCAGTACTACCCGGCCAACCCCAACGACTTCAGCACGTGGGGCCTGACCGACCAGTGGTACGCCGACAACCTCGGCACCGCCGTACCGACCACCCACTTCGTGGTCGACACGAGCCGCAACGGCACGGGTCCCAACAACATGTCGGCGTTCGCCGCCGCCCCGTACAACCAGCCCGCCAGCGTGGTCTCCTCGCTCGCGGGTGGCAACTGGTGCAACCCGCCCGGCGCCGGCCTCGGCCTGCGACCCACGGCGAACACGGGCGTACCGCTGATCGACGCGTACCTGTGGGCGAAGATCCCGGGCGAGTCGGACGGCTCCTGCGACATCGCCGGCGGCGCGCGGGCGTGGGACTACACCGCCTACAACCCGTGGAACGTGACCGGTGACGCGCAGCGCCACTTCGACCCGCTGTGGGGCATCACGGACCCGGCTGCCGGCTCGTGGTTCCCGCAGCAGGCGCTGCAACTGATCCAGAACGCCAACCCACCACTGTAGACACTGTCCGCTGAATGGCCAGTGATGGCCTCTGATGGCGGGGCCTCCGCTCACCGCGGGGCCCCGCCTTCTGTTAGCTGAGGGTCCGGCTGCGGCCGGGGCGCGGGTACGCCTCCGCCGCCGCGGCCAGGCGGGAGGCGTGGTCGCGCTGGCGCTGCCAGTGCCCGTACAGCGCGCCGCGCCGGGAGAGCTGGTCGACCTGGCGGATGGTCTCCGGGTCCACGTCACCGGGCGGGGCGTCGCGCCACGGGGTACCCGGCAACGGCATGAACGTGTGCGCGTGGATCCGCGCGCCCAGCTCCGCGAGCTCCCGGGCCAGCGCGAGCGAGGCGGCCAGGTCCGTACCGTCCTCGCCGGGCATTCCGAAGATCATGTCGACGTTGATCTGGAAGCCCTCCTCGACGCCGAGCCGGACCGCGCGCCGTACCTCCTCGACCCCGTGGCCGCGCTTCGCCGCGTCGAGTACGCGTGCCGAGCCGGACTGGGCGCCGACGATGATGTTGGTATTGGTGCAGTATCGCCGCACCAGCCGCAGCGCCTCGCGGCTGACGTGCTCGGGCCGGATTTCGCTGGGGAAGGAGCCGAAGAACACCCTCCCTTGTGGACCGATCCCCTCGCGGCAGGAGGCGAGGAGCTCCTCGACGGCGGCGAGGTTGGGTTCCTCGTCCTGGCTGCCGTAGGACAGCGCGGTCGGGGTGATGAAGCGTACGTCGCGCAGGCCCCGCCCGCGCATCTCGTCGACGTGCCAGCGGACGTTCGCGACGCTGCGGTGCCGGAAGCGCGCGGAGAACATGAACGGCGTCTGGCAGAAGCGGCACGCGTACACGCAGCCGCGGGTGATTTCCAGCGCGTTGAACCGGTTCCACCGCAACGAAAAGCCGCGGAAGGCGTCCAGCTCCCGCCGCTGCGCCCGGCCGGTCTTGACGACTGTGCCGGCCGGATCGCGGTACACGAGGCCGGGTACGCCGCTCGGATCCCCGCCCGCGTCGACCAGGCCGAGCAGGGTCGTCTCGCCCTCGCCGACGGCGGCGACGTCCCACCCCGCGTCCAGTGTCTGTACCGGCTCCGCCGTCGCGTGCACCCCGCCGGCCACGTGTACCGCGCCGGGCGCCGCGGCTTTGATCGCGGCGACCTCCTCGGCGAGCGCCGCAGCGTCGGGCGAGTAGAACGACCACAGCACCAGTACCCGTCGCGCTCGCGCCAACCCGGCCCGGATCTCGGCAACGGCGGCGTCGACGGTCTGCGCGAACCGCACGTCGTACGCCGTCGGGGTCTCGTGCGTCTCCAGCGCGCCAAGCAGTACGTGCAGGCCGTACGTCACGGCCTTGCGGTACCGCAGCACCAACACCAGATCACACATAGGCATTGGCATAGTACCGGGCGGGCGAGGGCGGGCTGCTGCCCCGCCGCCCTGATCTTGGCCCGCGCGCCGCAACTTCATTGAAGTTGCGGTGTTGGGCCGGCCCTAACCCCGCAACTTCAATGAAGTTGCGGGGATCTTGGTGGCGTGAAGCGGGCCGCGGGCTGTCCGTCGAGCCGTCCGGGCGGCAGCCGGCGTCCACAGAGGACAAGCAGCAGATCCTGCGCCAGCCCGCGTACCGGAGTTCCCGTGCCGTGGCTCCAGTCAAGGTCGGTCGCCTGCAGCGCGATCCCGGTGAGGTCGGTGTTGAAGAACGCGATGTTCTTCGGCCGCATGCCGGCCAGTACCATCGCGATCCGCTCGGGCGGAACCTGGCGCGCGAGCCCCAGTCCTACCGTGATGTCGAGTCCGTGGATGACGTCGTGCGAGAGCGCGCCGTGTATACCTCCGCCCGGCGGGGTCCACGGGTGGGCGATGGTGTCCCGCCGGCGCGCGAGCAGTTCCTGGACCGAGAGCGTGGCCGCCGTACGCCGTGCGTACCGGTCGGCCATGCGGTTGAAGTCTCCGCGAGCCTTCGCCAATCCGGCCAGTGTCCCACCGAGGGAGAGGTGGAACGGCATGGTGGTGTGGGCGACGACTTCGCGTACGCGCCAGCCGTCGCACAGGGTAGGCGCGTCCCACTGTACGGGTCGGAGGCTGGCGAGCAGGTCGACCTGTTCGGCGCGCTCCGCCAGTACCGCCGCTCGGAGCTGATCCTCGCTCATGGCATTCCCTTCTGTTCGCGCGCCGCCAGGCACGCTCTGTGGATTGGTACGGGCCGAACGCCGGAAACTGATCGGTCGCCGCGCCGCCCGCTCGGTACGGGCGCGTATGGTCGACGGGTGGTGCAGACGTCGACCCCTGAGGTATCGCGACTGGAGCCGTTTCGGACCGAACTCATCGGCTACTGCTACCGGATGCTCGGCTCCGGCTCCGAGGCCGAAGACGCGGTACAGGAAACGCTGACCCGCGCCTGGCGGTCGTTTGACCGCTACGACGGGCAGCGGGCGTCGCTGCGGACGTGGCTCTACAGCATCGCGACGAACGTCTGCGTCGACATGCTCCGCAGCTCGCAGCGGCGGGTGCTGGTGATGGACCTGACCCAGCCGGCCAGTACCGGGCAGAGCATCGGCGAACTGATGTCGGAGCAGGCCTGGATATGGCCGATACCAGACGGTCGAGCGATTCCGCCGAACAGCAGCCCCGAGGAGCTGGTGGTGCAGCGCGAGACGATCCGCCTCGCGTTCGTCGCCGCATTGCAGCACCTGCCGCCCCGGCAGCGGGCCGTACTGATCCTGCGTGATGTGTTGTGCTGGCAGGCCGACGAGGTCGCGCGGCTGCTGGAAACCACGGTCGCCTCGGTCACCAGTGCGTTGGGGCGCGCCAGGTCGACACTCCAGGCCCTCAATCTCACCGCCGGCGAACCGTTGCGGCCGTCCGACGCCGCCCAGCGCGAGCTACTCGCGCGCTACTGCACCGCGTTCGAGCGTCATGACGTGGCGGCGCTCGTGGCACTGCTCCACGAGGACGCCACCATGTCGATGCCTCCCTTCTCCTGGTGGCTTCGCGGCCGCGACCCGATCCGGCAGGCGTTCCTGGATCCGCAGGGCTCCTGCGCCGATGCCCGGCTCGTCCCGGTCGCGGCGAACGGTTCGCCGGCGTTCTGGCAACTGCGGCCCGGTCCCGATGGCGGCTACCTGCCGTTCGGGCTGGTCATTCTCGACGTGGTCGATGGGCTGATCGCCGGTATCACCACGTACCTGGACGTCGACCGGCTGACCCCACTCTTCGGCACGGTCACCGAAGTGGCCCTCGCGTAGCGAGTCACCGCGCCGCAACCTGGTGCGGGGTCATCCCGTCTACCAGAGTGATGGCATCGGAGCGCGGTTGAGGGTGGGCATGGCCGATATAGACGAATTCGATGCGTTCTATCGAGGCACCTCCCGCCGGCTCGTCCGCTATGCGTACGGGCTGACCGGCGACGCGTCCGAAGCCCAGGACCTGACCCAGGAGGCCTACGCGCGGGCGTGGCAACACTGGCGCAAGGTGGTCGCCTGCGACGACCCGGAGGCCTGGCTGCGGGTGGTGGTGACCCGCCTGGCCACGGACCGGTGGCGGCGACTCGGGGTCCGCCGGGCCGCGAGCCGGGCGGAGCGCCCACCCGCTGCCGCTGAACCTCCGTCCGAGAACACCGTGATGCTCGTGGCGGCGCTGCGGACCCTACCTGACTTCCAGCGGCGGGCCCTGGTTCTGCATTACATGCTCGACCGTTCGGTGGCGGATATCGCCGCCGAGACCGCGACGAACGTCAATACCGTCAAGTCCTGGTTGTCCCGGGGCCGAGCCGCGCTGGCTGGCGTGTTGGGGCTTGCGCGCGACTCGGCCGGCGAGAACGAAGCCACCCACGCGAGCCCGGGGAGTCGTAATGAATGCTGACGTCGACCAGATGTT
>JBPYFB010000569.1:0-2854 GCA_051986465.1 Rugosimonospora sp. | reverse complement strand
CCGATCCATGAACGAACACTAGCCTCAGCGGGGCTCAATTCGGCACTGTGCGGCGAGCGATTCGGCGTATGAAAGGCATTTCTCGTACTCGGGTAGCATGCCAGCCTCCGCGGCCTCCGCCAGCGTGGGCGCGTCGGCGTCCTTCTGCGACACGATCGGCGTGTCGGTGGGCCACTCGATACCCAGCCGCGGGTCCAACGGGTTGATCGCGTGTTCCCGCTCCGGGCTGTACGTGGTGGAGCACAGGTAGAACAGGGTCGCGTCGTCGGTGAGCGCGCAGAACCCGTGGCCGAGGCCCTCGGAGACGTAGACGGCGCGGCGGTCCTCGGTGTCCAGCCGCACGGCGTCCCACTGCCCGAAGGTCGGTGAGCCCACCCGGATGTCCACCACGACGTCCAGCAGCGCGCCCCGCACGCAGGTGACGTACTTGGCCTGGCTGGGCGGCACGTCGGCGAAGTGGATGCCGCGTACCACGCCCTGCGAGGAGACGGACATATTGCCCTGTGCCAGCTGGAACTGGTGGCCGAGCTCAGCAGCCAGGTGGTCCACGCGGAACCACTCCATGAACAACCCGCGCGGGTCACCGTGCTGTACCGGGGTGATCTCGAACGCGCCCGCCATGCGCAACTGCCGAAACTTCACTGGACTCCTACGGGTAGGGCTGGCCGAGATCGGCCGTGAGCAGGTTGACCAGGTAGCTGCCGTAGCCGCTCTTGAGCAGCGGCTCCGCCAGGCGCTTGAGCTGATCGTCATCGATGAAGCCGGCCCGCCACGCGGTCTCCTCGACGCAGCCGATCTTCATGCCCTGCCGCTCCTCGATGACCCGGACATACTCCGCGGCCTGTACCAGCGAGCTGAAGGTACCGGTGTCCAGCCAGGCGGTACCCCGATCCAGCGGGATCACCTGGAGCCGGCCACGGCGCAGGTACTCCTCGTTGACCGAGGTGATCTCCAGTTCGCCGCGCGGACTGGGCGTCAGGTTGGCGGCGATGCTCACCACGTCGTTGTCGTAGAAGTACAGGCCGGGCACCACGTACTGCGACTTGGGCCGGGCCGGCTTCTCCTCGATCGAGATCGCCCGACCGGTGTCGTCGAACTCGATGACGCCGTACTCGTGCGGGTCGGCCACCGGGTAGGCGAAGATCCGGCCGCCCTCCAGGTCGGTGTGCCCCCGCAGCTTCCGGCCCAGGCCGACGCCGTGGAAGATGTTGTCGCCCAGGATCAGCGCGACCGACTCGTCGCCGATGAAGTCGGCCCCGATCACGAACGCCTGGGCGATCCCCTTCGGCTCCGGCTGTGCCGCGTAGCGCAGGTCCAGCCCGAACTGGCTGCCGTCGCCGAGCAGGCGCTGGAACTGGGGCTGGTCCTCCGGTGTGGTGACCACCAGAATCTCGCGGATGCCGGCGACCACCAGGGTGCTCAGCGGGTAGTAGACCATCGGCTTGTCGAAGACCGGCATGAGCTGTTTGGACACCGCACGGGTGATCGGCCACAGCCGGGAACCGGTCCCTCCGGCCAGCAGAATGCCACGCACGGGGGGTAGCGTAGCCGAAGCCCGACAGAGCCTAGTTACCGGCTAAGACCGGCACGGACGCTTTGGTGGACTAGACTCCGGCGACCGTGAGGGTACTTGTGACCGGCGGCGCCGGGTTCATCGGATCGAACTACGTCCGGGCGGTGCTCGCCGGGCGATACGCAAGCCTGGCAGACGCTCAGGTCACCGTTCTGGACAAGTTGACCTATTCCGGGACGATTGCCAATCTCGCCCCGGTACAGGACAATCCGCGGTTCACCTTCGTGCAGGGTGACATCTGCGACCCGGAGCTGCTGGCCGACCTGGTGCCGGGCCACCAACTGGTCGTGCACTTCGCCGCCGAGTCGCACGTGGACCGGTCCATCCTGGGCGCCACGCCGTTCGTCACCACCAACGTCGTCGGCACCCAGATGCTGCTGGACTCGGCGCGCCGGGCGGGCATCGACCGGTTCCTGCACGTGTCGACCGACGAGGTCTACGGCTCCATCGAGTCCGGCTCCTGGACCGAGGAGTGGCCGCTCGCGCCCAACTCGCCGTACTCGGCCTCCAAGGCCGGCTCCGACCTCATGGCGCTGGCCGCCCACCGTACCCACGGCCTGGACGTGGTGGTCACCCGCTGCTCCAACAACTACGGGCACTACCAGTTCCCGGAGAAGGTCATCCCGCTGTTCGTGACGAACCTGCTCGACGGCCTGACCGTCCCGCTGTACGGCGACGGCGGCAACATCCGCGACTGGCTGCACGTCGACGACCACTGCCTGGGCATCCAGCTCGCCCTGGAGAAGGGCCGGTCCGGCGAGGTGTACAACATCGGCGGCGGCACCGAACTGACCAACCGGGAGCTGACCGAGCGGCTGCTGGCCGCCTGCGGGCGGGACTGGAGCTTCGTCGAGCAGGTCGTCGACCGCAAGGGCCACGACCGCCGGTACTCGCTGGACATCACGAAGATCTCCAACGAGCTCGGATACGCGCCGCAGGTCGACCTGGCCACCGGGCTGGAGGCAACCGTCCGCTGGTACACCGAGAACCGGGCCTGGTGGGAGCCGCTCAAGGCCCGCGCCGCCGTGGAGGGCTGATGCGCTGGCTGGTCACCGGTGCCGGCGGAATGCTCGGTACCGATCTGTGCGAGGCGCTGGCGCACGCCGGACGGGTCGAAAAGCTCACCGCGGCCACCCGGGCCGACCTCGACCTGCTCGACCCGGCCGCCGTCGCCGAGGCGGTGCACGGCCACGACGTGGTGATCAACTGTGCCGGCTGGACGGACGTGGACGCCGCCGAGGCGCGGGAGGGCGACGCGTCCGCGGTCAACGGGGACGCGGT
>JBPYFB010000568.1:0-17712 GCA_051986465.1 Rugosimonospora sp. | reverse complement strand
CGAGCGGTACCCGAAGGTGGCGCTCGCCGCGACCCTGGACGCTCTGAAGGAGGCCGGCTTCCACTGGGCCACCTGGTCCGGCGTGACCATCGGCATCGAGGACGTGGTCGCTCCGCCGAACAAGAAGGCGATCCTGGAGCGGTACGAAAAGGAAGCCGAGCGGATCGACAAGCAGTACCAGCGAGGCCTGATGACCGCCGAGGAGCGCCGCGGCGAGCTCATCGAGCTGTGGACCAAGGCCGCCGGCGAGGTGACCAAGGACATGGAGGCCGCGCTGCCGCAGGAGAACCCGCTGTGGAAGATGATCAACTCGGGTGCCCGCGGTAACCTGCTCCAGCTGCGACAGATCGCCGCGATCCGGAGCCTGGTGGCCAACCCGAAGGGCGAGATCATCCCGCGTCCGATCAAGTCCTCGTACCGTGAGGGCCTGACCGTGCTGGAGTACTTCATCGCCACGCACGGTGCCCGCAAGGGTCTCGCCGACACCGCGCTGCGTACCGCCGACTCCGGGTACCTGACCCGGCGCCTGGTGGACGTCTCGCAGGACGTGATCATCCGCGAGGAGGACTGCGGTACCGACCGCGCCATCACGATGGCGGCCGGCCAGCTGCTCGACGGGGATCTCGTGGTGCACGAGCACGCGGAGACCGGGGTGCACGCCCGTACCCTGGCCGACGACATCAAGGACGGCAGCGGTCGGATCGTCGCCCAGCGCGGGGACGACCTGAACTCGATCCTGGTGGACCGGCTGGTCGCCGCGAACGTGGAGACCGTACGGGTGCGCAGCGTGCTGACCTGCGAGTCGAAGCTGGGCGTCTGCGCGGCCTGCTACGGCCGTTCGCTGCCGACCGGCAAGACCGTGGACGTCGGCGAGGCGGTCGGCATCATCGCGGCCCAGTACATCGGCGAGCCGGGCACCCAGCTCACGATGCGTACCTTCCACACCGGTGGCGTCGCGGGTGAGGACATCACCCAGGGCCTGCCGCGTGTCCAGGAGATCTTCGAGGCGCGCGTGCCCAAGGGCAAGGCGCCGATCGCGGAGACCGCCGGGCGGGTACGCATCGAGGACGGCGACCGGTCGCGGAAGATCGTGATCGTGCCCGACGACGGCAGCGACGAGATCGTGCACGACAAGATCTCGAAGCGGGTACGCCTGCGGGTGGCCGACGGCGATCACGTCAACGTCGGCGAGAAGCTCACCGAAGGCACCATCGACCCGCACGAGCTGCTGCGGGTACTGGGTCCACGGGCGGTGCAGGTGCACCTGACCCAGGAGGTCCAGGAGGTGTACCGGTCGCAGGGCGTACAGATCCACGACAAGCACATCGAGATCATCATCCGGCAGATGCTCAAGCGCGTGACGATCATCGACTCGGGCGCGACCGAGTTCCTGCCGGGCGTGCTGGTGGACCGGGCGCACTTCGAGGCCGAGAACCGCCGGATCGTGGCCGAGGGTGGCGAGCCCGCGGCCGGCCGGCCGGTACTCATGGGCATCACGAAGGCGTCGCTGGCCACCGAGTCGTGGCTGTCGGCGGCCTCCTTCCAGGAGACGACCCGGGTGCTGACGGACGCGGCGATCCACGCCCGCAGCGACTCGCTGATCGGCCTGAAGGAGAACGTGATCATCGGTAAGCTCATCCCGGCCGGTACGGGCATCTCCAAGTACCGCAACATCCGGGTGGAGCCGACCGAGGAGGCCAAGGCCAAGGTGTACTCGATGACCGGGTACGCCGAGACCGACTACGGCTTCGGGCCGGCCAGCGGCCACGCGGTACCGCTGGACGACTTCGATCTGGGTTCGTTCCGCTGATACCCGGCAACGCTGATACACGGCAACGCTGAGACACGGCAACGCTGAGGGGCCCCGGGCGCTTTGCCCGGGGCCCCCGGTCGTCATCCCGGGGCCGGGCTGGTTCGATGGGGTGTGTGTTTGATGGGGGTGCGATGGACGCGGTAGAGCGGGTACGGCACCCGCTCGACCCTGACTCGGTACGGTCGACCAAGGCCAGCGCGGTACTCGCGCTCGGCATCGTCGCGGCGGTGACCGGGTTCTTCGTCGGCGGCCTGGTACCGGCCACGCTCGCGCTGGTACTGGCCAGGCAGGGGCGCGCCGAACTGGTAGCCGGGCGCGGCTTCCTCACCGGCGCGCGGTCGCTGCGGCTCGGTGTGGCCCTCGCCTGGGTGGGCATCTGCCTCGCCGCGACCGCCCTCGTGATCGCGACAATCATCGGGCTGCTACACATGGCGCAGAGTTCGGGGCGGGACTATGCGCCGACGGTCAACTGAACCCCAGGGAGCGGGGAACGTGACGCAGCGAGCGAACGATGAGTCCTGAGGAGCCGGAGGGCGGTGCGCCGCGATGGCCAGCGGCGCAGCCGTGGGCCGCGCCCGATGCGTGGACCCCGCCCGGCGCCGAGCCGGATACCCGGCCGCAGCCGGAGGCTGGCCCCGACGCGGGGTCAGAGCCGGGCGCCGAGCCTGAGCCGAACGGTGGGCCCGAGCCGAGTCGTGAGTCCGAGCCGAGCGGCAGGCCCGAGCCGGGGCGCGGTGCGGCGCCGGCCTGGCCCGGCCAGACTGGCACCCCCGGCTGGTCCGCGCCGGGCGAGACCAGGACGCCCGGCCAGAGCGGCGGGCCGGGCTGGTCCGCACCCGGGCCGGCCCCATCGAGCCAGCCCTGGACCGGGCAACCCGGGCAACAACCGCCGGGTCAGCACTGGCCCGGCCAGCCGGCGCCGGGCCGCCCGGCGCCCGGCCAGGCGTCCTGGCCTGGGCAGTGGCCGGGGCAAGGGCAAGGACAAGGGCAGTGGCCCGGCCAGGGGCAGGTACAGGGGCAGTGGCCTGGGCAGGGACACTGGCCTGGGCAAGGGCACTGGCCTGGGCAGGGGCAAGGGCAGGGACACTGGCCGGGGCAGGCGCAGTGGGCCGGCCAGCCGGCGGTCCGGCACGGAGCGGGCCAGCCACGACCTGGTCAGACTCCCCGACCGGTACGCGTCGACGCGCTGCCCGGCACCCCGTTCGGGATCGCGTACCTGAACGTCAACCCGACCGCCTCTGGGCTCGCCGTCGGCAGCATGGTGGCGGGCATCGGGTCGGTGCTGGTGACGCTCGTGGTCTTCTGCTTCGGCGTCGCGGGCGCGTCGGGCGGCTGGGGTCCGCTCGTCTCCGGGGCCTTCGCGATCCTGGCCGGGCTCGTGGGCGCGGCCGCCGTGGGCACCGGGATCGTCGCGATGCGGCAGGTGCGCCGGGCGCCTGGCGAACTCAGCGGCCGCGGACTGGCGATCACGGGAGTCGTCTGCGGCGCCAGCGGGGTGGCCTTGACAGCGCTGGCATTCGTACTCGCCGTCGCGATCGTGAACCGGGGGCAGTGAATACCCCCGCCCGGTACGCAGATCGACCAGGTAGACTAGTGCCGGGAGTGTTCTCGCGAGCGCCGCATGGGGTGACTCAGGACACGGGAATCCATCACCGGTGCCCCTTGTTTTGACCTGTGCGCCCACGGTGGGTACTCTTTTCCCTCGTGCCCGGGTTCGCCTGGGCTCCTTGTGCGTGCGTCGGTCCTGGTCGGCGAGCACGAGCGAGGCGGTCCCGACGGTGCGCCGGGGCCGGGGTAAGCAAGCCCGGCGTTCCGAAAGGCGCGGCGGGGAACCGCGGAGAGCGACACGCCCGACCGCGGGGGTCGGACAAGAAGCGTCAAGCAGGCGACGCCGACAGATAGCGACAGGGAGACAGGAACCCGGTGCCCACCATCCAGCAGCTGGTCCGCAAGGGCCGCCAGGCGAAGACGAGTAAGACGAAGACGCCGGCGCTCAAGGGAAGCCCGCAGCGGCGCGGCGTGTGCACGCGCGTGTACACCACCACCCCGAAGAAGCCGAACTCGGCGCTACGCAAGGTGGCGCGTGTCCGGCTGACCAGCCAGATCGAGGTCACCGCGTACATCCCTGGCGTCGGGCACAACCTGCAGGAGCACTCGATCGTGCTCGTCCGCGGCGGCCGGGTGAAGGACCTGCCCGGCGTGCGGTACAAGATCATCCGTGGTTCGCTGGACACCCAGGGCGTGCGTAACCGCAAGCAGGCCCGCAGCCGGTACGGCGCGAAGAAGGAGAAGAGCTGACATGCCGCGTAAGGGCCCCGCTCCGCGCAAGCCGCTCGTGCCGGATCCGGTATACAACTCCCCGCTGGTCACCCAGTTGATCAACAAGATCCTGGGCAAGGGCAAGCGGCAGCTCGCCGAGCGCATCGTTTACGGCGCGCTGGAGGGATGTCGCGATAAAACGGGTACTGACCCTGTGGTGACGCTCAAGCGCGCAATGGACAACGTGAAGCCGACCCTGGAGGTCCGCAGCCGCCGGGTTGGTGGCGCGACGTACCAGGTGCCGGTGGAGGTGCGCCCGCCGCGGGCCACGACGCTGGGCCTGCGCTGGCTGGTGACGTACTCGAAGGCCCGGCGCGAGAAGACCATGATCGAGCGGCTGATGAACGAGCTGCTCGACGCAAGCAACGGCCTCGGTGCCGCCGTGAAGCGGCGCGAGGACACCCACAAGATGGCGGAGTCCAACAAGGCCTTCGCCCACTACCGCTGGTAGATCGCCTCCGGTAGATCGACGAGACGAAGAAGTAGGGATCTGACGTGGCTGCCGCCGACAACGCGCTCGCCAAGCTCCGCAACATTGGCATCATGGCGCACATCGACGCCGGTAAAACGACAACCACCGAGCGGATCCTGTTCTACACCGGTATCACGTACAAGATCGGTGAGGTCCACGAGGGCGCGGCCGTCATGGACTGGATGGAGCAGGAGCAGGAGCGCGGTATCACCATCACTTCCGCCGCCACGAAGTGCGAGTGGAAGGGTCACACCATCCAGATCATCGACACGCCCGGCCACGTCGACTTCACGGTCGAGGTCGAGCGGTCGCTGCGGGTACTCGACGGCGCCGTTGCCGTCTACGACGGCGTGGCCGGTGTCGAACCGCAGACCGAGCAGGTCTGGCGCCAGGCCGAGAAGTACCACGTCCCGCGGATGTGCTTCGTCAACAAGCTCGACCGCACGGGTGCCGACTTCTTCCGCTGCGTCGACATGATGGTCACCCGACTGAACGCGACCCCGCTGGTGCTGCAGCTGCCGATCGGTAACGAGGCGGACTTCATCGGCGTGGTGGACCTCGTGGGCATGCGCGCGCTGACCTGGCGCGGCGAGACCCAGAAGGGCGAGGACTACGCGGTCGAGGAGATCCCGGCCGAGATGGCCGACCAGGCCGCCGAGTACCGCGAGAAGCTGCTGGAGACGCTCTCCGAGGCCGACGACTCCATCCTGGAGAAGTACCTGGACGGCGAAGAGCTCTCGGTCGACGAGATCAAGGCGGGCATCCGGCGGGCGACCATCGCGGGCAAGCTCAACCCGGTGGTGTGCGGCTCGGCGTTCAAGAACAAGGGCGTACAGCCCATGCTCGACGCCGTGGTCGACTTCCTGCCGTCGCCGCTGGACATCCCGGCGATCGAGGGTACGGCGACGGACGGCGAGACGCCGATCCTGCGCCAGCCCAGCGTGACCGAGCCGTTCGCCGGCCTGGCCTTCAAGATCCAGACCGACCCGCACCTCGGCAAGCTCACCTACCTCCGGGTCTACTCCGGCAAGGTGGACTCCGGGTCCCAGGTCATCAACTCGACCAAGGACCGCAAGGAGCGGATCGGCAAGATCTACCAGATGCACGCCAACAAGCGGGAGGACCGCCCGTCGGCGCAGGCTGGTGACATCGTCGCGATCCAGGGCCTGAAGCAGACCACGACCGGCGACACGCTGTGCGACCCGGCTCACGCGGTCATCCTGGAGTCGATGACCTTCCCGGAGCCGGTCATCGACGTGGCGATCGAGCCCAAGTCAAAGGCGGACCAGGAGAAGCTGGGTACGGCCATCCAGAAGCTGGCCGAAGAGGACCCGACCTTCCGGGTACGCAACGACGAGGAGACCGGCCAGACGGTCATCTCCGGTATGGGCGAGCTGCACCTGGAGATCCTGGTCGACCGCATGAAGCGGGAGTTCAAGGTCGAGGCGAACATCGGCAAGCCGCAGGTCGCCTACCGCGAGACGATCCGCCGCGCGGTCGAGAAGGTCGACTACACCCACAAGAAGCAGACGGGTGGCTCGGGGCAGTACGCGAAGGTTCTCATCAACCTGGAGCCGCTGCCGCTGGCCTCGGACGGCCCGACGTACGAGTTCGTCAACGCGGTCACCGGTGGGCGCATCCCGAAGGAGTTCATCCCCTCCGTGGACGCCGGCGCCCAGGACGCCATGCAGTACGGCGTGCTCGCCGGGTACCCGCTGGTCGGCCTCAAGCTCACGCTCGTCGACGGCCAGTACCACGAGGTCGACTCGTCTGAGATGGCGTTCAAGATCGCCGGTTCGATGGTGCTGAAGGAGGCGGCCCGCAGGGCCGATCCGGCGCTGCTCGAACCGATGATGTCCGTTGAGGTCGTCACCCCCGAGGAGAACATGGGTGACGTCATCGGCGATCTCAACTCCCGCCGCGGCATCATCCAGCAGATGGAGGAGCGGGGCGGTGCCCGCGTCGTCCGTGCGCTGGTGCCGCTGTCGGAGATGTTCGGCTACGTCGGCAATCTGCGGTCGAAGACCCAGGGCCGGGCGAGCTACTCAATGCAGTTCGACTCCTACGCCGAGGTTCCGCAAAACGTGGCGAAGGAGATCATCGCGAAGGCCACCGGGGAGTGATCCCCGGGCGGCCCCCGCGAGAGGGCTGCAGGCACCGGGCCTGAAGGCTGACACGGCCGCAAGACCCACCGACAAAGGTCGGCCGCCAGCGGCGGCGGACGTACGAACCAAGAGGTCCACAGGAGGACACCAGTGGCGAAGGCGAAGTTCGAGCGGACTAAGCCGCACGTCAACATCGGCACCATTGGTCACATCGACCACGGGAAGACGACGCTGACCGCGGCCATCACCAAGGTCCTGCACGACAAGATGCCCAACATCAACCCGTACACGCCGTTCGACGAGATCGACAAGGCTCCGGAAGAGAAGGCCCGGGGCATCACCATCTCGATCGCACACGTCGAGTACCAGACTGAGGCGCGGCACTACGCTCACGTCGACTGCCCCGGCCACGCCGACTACATCAAGAACATGATCACCGGTGCGGCGCAGATGGACGGCGCGATTCTTGTCGTGGCGGCCACCGACGGCCCGATGCCGCAGACCCGCGAGCACGTGCTGCTGGCCCGCCAGGTCGGCGTCCCGTACATCGTCGTGGCGCTCAACAAGAGCGACATGGTCGACGACGAGGAGCTGCTTGAGCTGGTCGAGCTCGAGGTGCGGGAGCTGCTGTCCGCTCAGGAGTACCCCGGCGACGACCTCCCGGTCGTACGCGTCTCCGCGCTCAAGGCGCTGGAGGGCGACGCGGAGTGGGGCGACAAGCTCATGGAGCTGATGAACGCGGTCGACACCGCGATCCCGCAGCCGGTACGCGAGACCGAGAAGCCGTTCCTGATGCCGATCGAGGACGTCTTCACGATCACGGGTCGCGGTACGGTCGTGACCGGTCGGTGCGAGCGCGGTGTGCTCAAGCCGAACGAGGAGGTCGAGATCGTCGGCATCAAGCCGAAGTCGATGAAGACCGTCGTGACCGGCATCGAGATGTTCCGCAAGCTGCTCGATGAGGCGCGCGCTGGCGAGAACGTCGGCCTGCTGCTGCGCGGCATCAAGCGCGAAGAAGTCGAGCGCGGCATGGTCGTGGTCAAGCCCGGCACGAACACGCCGCACACGGAGTTCGAGGCGACCGTCTACATCCTCTCCAAGGAGGAGGGTGGCCGGCACACCCCGTTCTTCCAGAACTACCGTCCGCAGTTCTACTTCCGGACCACGGACGTTACCGGCGTCGTCACGCTGCCCGAGGGCACCGAGATGGTCATGCCGGGCGACAACACCTCGATGACCGTCCAGCTGATCCAGCCCATCGCGATGGAGGAAGGCCTCAAGTTCGCGATCCGGGAGGGCGGCCGTACGGTTGGCGCGGGTCGCGTCACTAAGATCATTAAGTGAAGTAGGTAACCCCGATTTCGTGTGCCGTACCCCAATGCGGCATACTGGTCAGGTTGCGCGTCGTGGGGCGGCCGGTTCGGTTGAGTCGGCTGCCCCACCGAGCGCCCGGCGTGCCGGGTGCTTCCGACCGCCGCACAAGCCGGAGCCGCCCACGTCACCAAGGGCGGAGCCTGGTTCTCGGGTCCGACACGCCCGACCGCGGGGGTCGGCCGTCAGGTACTTGGCCCCTTCGCGGGGGTAGGCAAGGGCTCAAGCCGCGCGCGAGCGAGGCGCAGACGTGGCCCCTCCGGGGGTTCATAGGGGCGGAGGCCCCTGTGGGAGAGAAGGAACAGAAGCCACCATGGCGGGACAGAAGATCCGCATCCGGCTCAAGGCCTACGACCACGAGGTCGTCGACTCCTCGGCTCGAAAGATCGTGGAGACGGTGACGCGCACCGGCGCGCAGGTTGCGGGCCCGGTGCCGCTGCCCACAGAGATCAACCGCTACTGCGTGATCCGTTCGCCGCACAAGTACAAGGACTCGCGCGAGCACTTCGAGATGCGTACGCACAAGCGTCTGATCGACATCATCGACCCGACCCCGAAGACGGTCGACTCGCTCATGCGGCTCGACCTTCCGGCTGGCGTCGACATCGAGATCAAGCTCTAGGGACCGGACACTCTTATGGACAGGCAAGTCAAGGGCATCCTGGGCGCCAAGCTCGGCATGACCCAGGTCTGGGACAACAACAAGGTTGTCCCGGTGACCGTGGTGCAGGCCGGCCCGTGCGTCGTGACCCAGGTGCGCACCGCCGACAAGGACGGGTACGCCGCGGTGCAGCTCGCGTACGGCGCGATCGACCCCCGCAAAGCCAACAAGCCGGTCAGCGGGCACTACGCCAAGGCCGGCGTGGCGCCCCGCCGCCACCTCGTCGAGCTGCGCACCGTCGACGCGAGCGAGTATGAGCTCGGCTCCGAGGTCACGGTCGAGGCGTTCGAGCCGGGCCAGCCGGTCGACGTGACGGGCCGGACCAAGGGCAAGGGCTTCGCGGGCGTCATGAAGCGGCACGGCTTCCACGGTCTGCGGGCCAGCCACGGTGTCGAGCGCAAGCACCGCTCGCCCGGCTCCATCGGCGCCTGCGCGACCCCGGGCCGCGTCTTCAAGGGCGTACGGATGGCCGGCCGCATGGGTGGCGTGCGCTACACCGTACAGAACCTGACCATCCAGGCCGTCGACCCGGAGAACAACCTGCTCCTGGTGAAGGGTGCGATCCCGGGCCCGGCGGGTGCGCTGGTGCTGGTACGCACCGCGGCCAAGAAGCTTGAGGTCAAGAAATGACGACTGTAGACGTGTTCACCCATGAGGGTGGCAAGGCCGGTACCCGGGAACTGCCCGACGCGATCTTCGACGTGCAGGCGAACATCCCGCTCATGCACCAGGTCGTGGTCGCCCAGTTGGCGGCGGCACGCCAGGGTACGCACAAGACGAAGACCCGTGGCGAGGTGCGCGGTGGCGGCAAGAAGCCGTACAAGCAGAAGGGCACCGGCCGGGCTCGGCAGGGCTCGCTGCGTGCACCGCAGTTCACGGGCGGCGGCGTGGTGCACGGCCCCGTACCGCGCGACTACAGCCAGCGCACGCCCAAGAAGATGAAGGCGGCCGCGCTGCGTGGCGCCCTGTCCGACCGGGCGCGCGAGGGGCGGGTACACGTCATCGAGTCCTTTGTGGATGGTGACACGCCCTCGACGAAGGCGGCGCTCACGGCGCTGCGGGCGGTGACCGAGTCCGAGAAGGTCCTGATCGTGCTCGCCGGCGACGACGAGATGAGCTGGTTGTCGCTGCGCAACCTGCCGACCGCGCACCTGATCGAGGCGGGCCAGCTCAACACGTACGACGTGCTCGTCGCCGACGAGGTCGTCTTCACGACCGACGCGCTGGACGAGTTCCTCGGCCGCGGCGAGTCCCGCGAACAGACCAGTGAGGAGACGGAGCAGTGACCAATGTCGCCGACCCGCGCGACATCATCTTCGCGCCGGTCATCTCGGAGAAGAGCTACGTCCAGCTCAACCAGAACTGGTACACGTTCCTGGTCGACCCGCGGGCGAACAAGACGCAGATCAAGATCGCGATTCAGCAGATCTTCAACGTTCGCGTGGAGACCGTGAATACGCAGAACCGCCAGGGCAAGCGCAAGCGCACCCGTACCGGCTTCGGCAAGCGGAAGGACACCAAGCGCGCGCTCGTGAAGCTCGCCGACGGTGACCGGATCGAAGCCTTCGGCGGACCGGTGAGCTGAGGAGTTATCGACTATGGCTATCCGTAAGTACAAGCCGACGACTCCGGGGCGCCGCGGCTCGAGTGTCGCCGACTTCGCCGAGATCACCCGGTCCACGCCGGAGAAGTCTCTGCTGGTCCCGCTGCCCAGCAAGGGCGGGCGCAATGTGCACGGCCGGGTCACCGCACGCCACCAGGGCGGCGGCCACAAGCGCCAGTACCGCCTGGTCGACTTCAAGCGGGTCGACAAGGACGGCGTACCGGCGAAGGTCGCGCACATCGAGTACGACCCGAACCGCACCGCGCGCATCGCGCTGCTGCACTACGCCGACGGCGAGAAGCGCTACATCCTCGCGCCGAAGGACCTCAAGCAGGGCGACCGGGTGGAGTCCGGCCCAGGCGCCGACATCAAGCCCGGCAACAACCTGCCGCTGCGCAACATCCCCGTCGGCACCACCATCCACGCGGTGGAGCTGCGCCCGGGCGGCGGTGCCAAGCTGGCCCGCTCCGCCGGCGTCGGCATCCAGCTGCTCGGCCGGGAGGGCAACTACGCCACGCTGCGCATGCCCTCCGGCGAGATCCGGCGGGTGCTGGTGCTGTGCCGGGCGACCGTCGGCGAGATCGGCAACGCAGAGCAGTCAAACATCAACTGGGGTAAGGCGGGCCGGATGCGCTGGAAGGGCAAGCGCCCGACGGTGCGTGGCGTCGCGATGAACCCGGTCGACCACCCGCACGGCGGCGGCGAGGGCAAGACGTCGGGCGGCCGCCACCCGGTGAACCCGAAGGGCAAGCCGGAGGGGCGTACCCGTCGCAAGAACCAGCCCAGCGACAAGTTGATCGTCCGCCGTCGCTACGCAAACCGGAAGCGGGGATAAGGCATGCCGCGCAGCCTGAAGAAGGGCCCGTTCGTCGACGACCACCTGATGAAGAAGGTGGAAGTCCAGAACGACAGGAACTCTAAGAACGTCATCAAGACCTGGTCGCGGCGCTCCACGATCGTGCCCGAGATGCTCGGCCACACGATCGCGGTGCACGACGGGCGCAAGCACGTACCCGTCTTCGTGACCGAGTCGATGGTCGGGCACAAGCTGGGCGAGTTCGCCCTGACCCGCACGTTCAAGGGGCACGAGAAGGACGACCGCAAGAGCCGGCGCCGGTAGGCGCAGGTACGGACACGAGTAAGGGACACCCGATGCCAGGGAAGACGGACGTCGCGCTGCCGGGCGCGCGCGCGATCGCGCGCTACGTGCGCATCTCGCCGACCAAGGCGCGCCGCGTGGTGAACCTCGTCCGCGGCCTGCCCGCGAAGGAGGCGCTCACCGTGCTGCAGTTCGCGCCACAGGCGGCGAGCGAGCCGGTGTACAAGGTGCTCGCCTCGGCAATCGCCAACGCCGAGAACAACGAGCGGCTCGACCCGGACTCGTTGCTGGTCAGCGAGGCGTACGTGGACGAGGGACCGACGCTGAAGCGGTTCCGGCCGCGGGCGCAGGGCCGCGCGTACCGCATCCGCAAGCGCACGTGCCACATCACGATCGCGGTGGAGTCGGTACAGGCTGCGGCGCCGGATCGGCCGATCCGCCCGGGCCGCCCGGCGAAGAAGGCCGCCCCGGCTCCGGAGCCCGTGGTCGAGGAGACCGCGGCGGAGCAGCCGGAGGCGACCGAGACGACCGAGGCGCCGGCCCCGAAGAAGAAGGCCACCAAGAAGGCGGCGAAGGCGGCCGCGAAGAAGGCGGCCCCGAAGGCTGCCGAGGAGGAGACCGAGTAATGGGTCAGAAGGTTCACCCGCACGGGTTCCGGCTCGGCATCTCGACCGACTGGAAGAGCCGCTGGTACGCCGACAAGCTGTACAAGGACTACATCGCGGAGGACGTGAAGATCCGCCGGATGATGGCCCGCGGCCTTGAGCGCGCCGGTATCTCCAAGGTGGACATCGAGCGCACCCGGGACCGGGTACGCATCGACATCCACACCGCACGTCCGGGCATCGTCAACGGCCGCAAGGGCGCCGAAGCGGACCGTATCCGTGGCGAGCTGGAGAAGCTCACTGGCAAGCAGGTACAGCTGAACATCCTCGAGGTGAAGAGCCCCGAGTCGGACGCGCAGCTGGTCGCCCAGGGCGTCGCCGAGCAGCTGGCCAGCCGGGTCAGCTTCCGCCGGGCCATGCGCAAGGCGATGCAGTCGGCGATGAAGAACACGATCGTCAAGGGCATCCGGGTGCAGTGCTCCGGTCGCCTCGGCGGCGCGGAGATGTCCCGCAGCGAGTTCTACCGCGAGGGTCGGGTACCGCTGCACACGCTGCGAGCCAACATCGAGTACGGGTTCTTCGAGGCGCGTACCACGTTCGGTCGCATCGGCGTAAAGGTCTGGATCTACAAGGGCGACGCCGTACCGGGCCGGGAGACCCAGCCCGAGCAGCCGGCCGGGCGTCCTCGCCGCGAGCGTGGCGACCGTCCCGAGCGGCCGCGCCGGCTGCGTTCGGGTTCGTCGGGCACGACCGCCGGCGGTACCGAGGCCGGCCGCGAGGCTGGTCGGGCAGGCGCGGCAGCGGCCCCTTCGGCAGCGCCGGCCGAGACCCCGACGAGTACGGAGCCTGCGGTCGCGACCGAGCAGGCGTCAACAGGCACAGCGCAGGAGGGCTGAACAATGCTCATGCCGCGTAAGCCCCCGAAGGGCTTCCGCAAGCCGCATCACCCGGGTCGTTCGGGCGCGGCGAAGGGCGGTACCCGGGTGGTGTTCGGCGAGTACGGCATCCAGGCGCTGGAGCCGGCGTACGTGACGAACCGCCAGATCGAGGCGGCCCGTATCGCGATGACCCGGCACATCCGCCGTGGCGGAAAGGTCTGGATCACGGTCTTCCCGGACCAGGCTCTGACCAAGAAGCCCGCGGAGACCCGGATGGGTTCCGGTAAGGGCTCGCCCGAGTGGTGGGTCTCCAACGTGAAGCCGGGCCGGATCCTGTTCGAGATGTCGTTCCCGAGCGAGTCGATCGCGCGGGAGGCGATGCGCCGTGCGATCCACAAGCTCCCGATGAAATGCCGCATCGTCACGCGCGAAGTGGGTGAGAGCTGATGGCAGCCGGCACCAAGCCAGCAGAGCTGCGCGAGCTGTCCGAGGATGATCTGGTCGACCGGCTGCGCGAGGCGAAGGCGGAGCTGTTCAACCTCCGCGTGCAGGGCGCGACCGGGCAGCTGGACAACAACCGACGGCTGCAGGTCATCCGCAAGGAGATCGCCCGTATCTACACGATCATGCGGGAGCGCGAGCTGGGCCTGTCCACCGCTCCGGTCTACGCCTTGGAGGGTGAAGAGGAATGAGCGACGAGCAAGGCTCCGTCGTCGAGCGGCCCCGGCGCAAGGTGCGCGAGGGGTACGTCGTGAGCGACAAGATGGACAAGACCGTCGTGGTATCCGTGGAGGACCGGGTCAAGCACCCGCTGTACGGCAAGGTCATGCGCCGTACCAGCAAGCTGAAGGCGCACGACGAGCAGAACGCGTGTGGCATCGGTGACCGGGTCCTGTTGATGGAGACCCGTCCGCTGTCGGCCACGAAGCGCTGGCGGGTCGTGGAGATCCTCGAGAAGGCCAAGTAACACGAGTTCCGCCAAGCTCCGCGCCGCGGAGAACTGGCAGACATAGGAGTTGACGTGATCCAGCAGGAGACGCGGTTGCGCGTCGCCGACAACACCGGAGCCCGGGAGATCCTGTGCATCCGCGTGCTCGGCGGCTCCGGCCGGCGCTACGCGAGCATCGGCGATGTCATCGTGGCCACCGTCAAGGACGCGATCCCGGGTGCGGGCGTGAAAAAGGGCGACGTGGTCAAGGCGGTTGTCGTGCGTACCGCGAAGGAGCGGCGCCGCCCAGACGGCTCGTACATCAAGTTCGACGAGAACGCCGCGGTCATCATCAAGGACGGCGGCGACCCGCGCGGCACCCGCATCTTCGGCCCCGTCGGCCGGGAGCTGCGGGACAAGCGGTTCATGAAGATCATCAGCCTGGCTCCGGAGGTGCTGTAGCCGTGAAAATCAAAAAGGGTGACACGGTTATCGTCCTGGCCGGCAAGGACAAGGACCGCACCGGCAAGGTCATCGCGGCCTACCCGAAGCTGGACAAGGTTCTGGTCGAGGGCGTGAACCGCATCAAGAAGCACACCCGCGTGCAGACCACCCAGCGCGGCGCGAAGACCGGCGGCATCGTCACGCAGGAGGCACCGATCCACGTCTCCAACGTGGCGATCGTCGACGAGGACGGCAAGCCGACCCGCGTCGGGTACCGCATCGACGAGAGCGGCAACAAGGTACGCATCGCGCGCCGCTCCGGTAAGGACCTGTCATGACGAGCGCAACCACTGAGAAGGTCACGCCGCGCCTGAAGGAGCGGTACCGCAGCGAGGTCGCGTCCGGGCTGCGCGAGCAGTTCGGGTACGCCAACCCGATGCAGGTACCCACGCTCGTGAAGATCGTGGTGAACATGGGTGTCGGCGAGGCCGCGCGCGACGCGAAGCTGATCGACGGCGCCATGCGCGACCTGGCCGCGATTACCGGCCAGAAGCCGCAACTGCGCCGGGCGACCCGCTCCATCGCGCAGTTCAAGCTGCGCGAGGGCATGCCGATCGGCGCGAAGGTGACGCTGCGCGGTGACCGCATGTGGGAGTTCCTCGACCGGCTGCTGTCGATCGCGCTGCCCCGCATCCGTGACTTCCGCGGGCTGGACGGCCGCAAGCTCGACGGCAACGGCAACTACACGTTCGGTCTGACCGAGCAGTCGGTCTTCCACGAGATCGACCAGGACCGGATCGACCGTACCCGCGGCATGGACATCACCGTGGTGACCACCGCCAAGACCGACGACGAGGGCCGGGCGCTGCTCAAGCTCCTGGGCTTCCCGTTCAAGGAGAACTGACCGATGGCGAAGAAGGCGCTGATCAACAAGGCGGCAGCGAAGCCGAAGTTCGCGGTGCGCGCCTACACGCGCTGCCAGCGCTGCGGCCGGCCCAAGGCGGTGTACCGCAAGTTCGGGCTCTGTCGCGTCTGCATCCGGGAGATGGCCCACCGTGGCGAGCTTCCGGGCGTCTCGAAGGCTTCCTGGTAGAGATCAATCTTCGCTCGAGGCCCCGCGCCGCGGGGAACCGGGGCGAGAAAGGTTAACGACGACCTATGACCATGACTGACCCGATCGCAGACATGCTGACCCGTCTGCGCAACGCCAACCAGGCGTACCACGACCGGGTGTCCATGCCGTACTCGAAGCTCAAGGCGAACATCGCCGAGGTGCTGAAGGCGGAGGGGTACATCGCGGCCTGGTCGGTGCAGGAGCCGCCCGACGGTACCGTCGGCAGGACTCTCAGCATCGACCTGAAGTACGGCCCCAGCCGGGAGCGCAGCCTCGCCGGAATCCGCCGGGTCTCCAAGCCCGGCCTGCGGGTGTACGCGAAGGCGCCGGACCTGCCGCGAGTACTGGGCGGCCTGGGCGTCGCCATCATCTCGACGTCGCAGGGGCTGCTCACGGACCGGCAGGCTCGCAAGCGGAATGTGGGCGGGGAAGTCCTCGCCTGGGTCTGGTAGGGAAGGCAGACATGTCGCGAATCGGACGTAAGCCGATCACGGTACCGGCTGGCGTCGATGTTTCCATCGACGGCCGTACCGTCCGGGTCAAGGGGCCCAAGGGCGAGCTGTCGCACGTCCTGGCGGAGCCGATCACCGCTGAGCGAGCCGACGACGGCACGCTGAACGTGGTGCGCCCCAACGACGAGCGCCGGGCCAAGGAGCTGCACGGGCTGTCCCGCACCCTGGTCGCCAACATGATCGTGGGCGTGACCGAGGGGTACCGGAAGACCCTGGAGATCGCCGGTACCGGGTACCGCGTGCAGGCCAAGGGGCAGGACCTTGAGTTCGCCCTCGGCTTCTCGCACCCGGTGACGGTCGCCGCGCCGCCCGGCATCACGTTCCGCGTCGAGCGGCCGACGATCTTCTCCATCGAGGGGATCAACAAGCAGCAGGTTGGTGAAGTCGCCGCGAACATTCGCAAGATCCGGCCGCCGGAGCCCTACAAGGGCAAGGGCGTCCGGTACCAGGGCGAGGTCATCCGCCGAAAGGCCGGAAAGGCAGGCAAGAAGTGACCGCAACATTGTTGAAGCGCCGCCACGCCGGCGGTGTCGCCGGCACGCGCCGGATCGGCAAGGCGCGCCGTCACTTCCGGGTGCGCCGGCGGGTCGTCGGCAGCACCATTCGCCCGCGCCTGGTCGTCACCCGCTCGCTGCGCCACATCGTGGCCCAGTTGGTCGACGACAGCCAGGGCCGCACGCTCGCCTCGGCGTCGTCGATGGACGCCACGCTGCGCACCGCCGGTGGCGCCAAGAGCGAGGTCGCCGGCAAGGTCGGAGCGCTGCTCGCCGAGCGGGCCAGGGCGGCGGGGATCACCAAGGTCGTCTTCGACCGTGGCGGCAACAAGTACGCGGGCCGTATCGCGGCCCTCGCGCAGGCCGCCCGCGAAGCCGGACTCGAGTTCTAGAAGGGAAGTCCGTTTCTCATGCCAGGTCAACAGCGCAGAGGCGGCGGGTCCGGTGGCGGCGAAGGTGGCGGCCGGCGGGACAACCGCCGTGAGGGTGGCCGCGGCAACGCGCCCGCCGAGAAGACTCCGCACCTTGAGCGGGTCGTGACCATCAACCGCGTCGCCAAGGTCGTCAAGGGCGGCCGCCGGTTCAGCTTCACCGCGCTCGTCGTGGTGGGCGACGGGGACGGCACCGTGGGCGTCGGGTACGGCAAGGCCAAGGAGGTGCCCGCGGCGATCGCCAAGGGTGTCGAGGAGGCGAAGAAGCACTTCTTCAAGGTGCCTCGGATCGGCTCCACGATCCCGCACCCGGTGCAGGGCGAGGACGCGGCCGGCGTGGTGCTGCTCAAGCCGGCGAGCGCCGGTACGGGCGTCATCGCCGGCGGCCCGGTGCGCGCCGTACTGGAGTGCGCCGGCATCCACGACGTGCTCTCCAAGAGCCTCGGCTCGTCCAACCCGATCAACATCGTGCACGCGGCCGTGGCGGCCCTGAAGGCGCTCGAGTCGCCGGAGCACATCGCCGGACGTCGTGGCCTGCCCGTCGAGGACGTCGCACCCGCTGCGATGCTGGCGGCGGCGCGCGCCGGGGCGGGGGCGTGAGCACGATGGCACGCTTGAAGGTGACCCAGGTCCGTTCCGGTATCGGGTCCAAGCGCAACCAGCGCGAGACGCTGCGCACGCTCGGCCTGAAGCGGATCAATGACGTGGTGGTCAAGGAGGACCGCCCCGAGATTCGGGGCATGATCTTCACGGTGAACCACCTCGTGAAGGTCGAGGAGGTCGAATAATGACGATCAAGGTTCACCACCTGCGCCCGGCGCCCGGTGCCAAGACCGCCAAGACCCGGGTCGGGCGCGGCGAGG
>JBPYFB010000567.1:0-5078 GCA_051986465.1 Rugosimonospora sp. | reverse complement strand
TGCCGCCGCCCGCCGCGGCGGGCGCGCCGCGGAGTGGCGCGCCGCAGCCGACAACAACCGCGCCCTCACCGCGCAACACGTCGGCCCGCTGCGCCAGTTGTCGGTACGCGACGAGACATCCCTGTTCGCCTCCCACCCGCCAATCGGCCTGCGCGCCCGGCTCCTCGACTCACGACCCCACACCGCGCCCAGCATCGTGCTCACCGAGGCCGAGTCCGAGCAGTTGGATCGGGAACTCAAGAAGTGGTACGACCGCGCCGCGCGGGACCTGATCGCCTAAAGCCGTGACAGCCCAGTCGGTACCGCGATTCGGCGCGGTGGACGTGCACTACCCGGACTCGGGCGGGGCACACGCCGCGCTGGTCGTGGCCGACGATCCTCGGTTCGTCCACGTGGTGGAGGAGCGGACCGCATGGCTGCCGGCGGTCGAGCCGTACCAACCGGGCCGGTTCTATCTGCGGGAGCTACCACCCATCCGTGCGGTCCTCGCCTTGACCGGCGCTTTGGACCTGCTCGTCATCGACGGATACGTGGATCTGGATCCGTCGGGTACCGCTGGCCTGGGCGCGTACCTGTACCAGCAGGCTCAGATACCGATCATCGGCGTCGGCAAGACCGCCTTCCACACCGCCACGCACGCGCTCGCGGTCCGACGGGGCCAGGCCAGCCGGCCGCTGTTCATCACCGCGGCCGGGTTGCCAGCCACCCGTGCCGCCGGTCTGGTAGCCGCGATGGCCGGCGCGCACCGGATACCCGACGCACTGGGCCGCGTCGACGTACTGGCCCGCACGGGTCATCGAGACTAGCCTGCGGGAGCCGCGTAAAGATCGGCCAGATGCTGGGCGATTGCCTCGATCGCGTCCAGCTCGTGGGTAACCACGGCGATGACGAACGCCTCGGCCTTGTCGACGTCGACTGGGACTGGCGGGACGCCGTTGAGGTCGAGGAATACACGCATCGCAACCCACGCGAGGCGCTTGTTGCCGTCGAGCAGCGCGTGATTGCCGGCAAGGGACTGCAACAGCGCCGCGGCCTTTGACCACACGTCCTCGTACGCTTCAACGCCAAAGGCGACTGTCGCCGGGCGAGCCGCGGCAGATGACAGCAGGCCGATGTCTCGCACCGCCGGTGGCTGCCCAAGGATTTGCTCGGCGAGGTCGAGCAGCGATGTCAGGTCGAGATAGCTGGTCACTGGGCCAGCCGGTCAAGCAACTCCTGGTCCTGTTCGATGATCCGGCGGCCGCTCTCCCGTACCCTGGCCCGCATGTTGTGCCGCTCCACATACTCCTGAGCGGCGATCACCAGGGTCTGCTGGACTGACCGGTGCTCAGAGGCGGCGACGGCCTTCAGCGCGGCAGCCAGGTCGTCGGGCAGTTCGATCGTTCGAGTCATACCGGTATCGTACGACTCTCGTACGGGACTTGCGAATCATGGAGGGCAGATGCGGGCAGCGGTTGGCTCACGTCGCGGTCACCCGGCGAGGGCGGCGAGCTCCGCGGCAGAGGCGTTGCCGCCGGTACACACGATGGCGACCCGCTCGCCGGCGAACTGGTCCGGCCGGACCAGGATCGCGGCGAGGGCGGCGGCCCCCGCGCCCTCGGCGAGAGTGTGCGCGTGGCTGGCGAGCAGCCGCTGCGCCGCCGCGATCTGCGCGTCGGTCACCAGGTGGAAATCGGCGAGGTTGGCGCGCATGAGCTGTTGCGGCAAGGCGAATCCGCGCCCGGTGGCCAGACCCTCCACGCGTGTCCGGTTGGGCCGCGACAGGCACTCGCCGGCCCGCCAGGAGTCGTGCGCCGCCGGTGCCGCCGAGGACTGTACGGCGATGACCCGGCAGCGCGGTGCGAGCTTCGCGGCGACCAGGCCGGCCGCGGCGGCGCCGGTACCGCTGCCGACCGGTACCACCAACGCGTCCAGGTCCGGGCGGGCCTCGAGGATTTCCAGGTACAGGGTGCCGACGCCGGCCAGCAGTGCCGGGGTATCACCGGGGCTGACCAGTACCGCGCCGGAGCTCGCCGCGATCTGCTCCGCCTCGTGCGCGGCGGCGGTCAGGTCGGCCCCGTGCAGGACGACCGTGGCGCCAAGCGCACGCAGCGCCCGTACCTTCTCCGCGCTCGCGGTGACCGGCATGACAACGGTGCAGCGCGCCTGGAACGTGGCGCAGGCGTACGCGATGGACTGGGCATGGTTGCCTGTCGAGTACGTCACCAGCCCGCGCGATCGTTGGCTGTCGGGGAGTCCGGCGAGCAGAGTGAGGCCGCCGCGTACCTTGAACGCGCCCACCGGTTGCACGTTCTCGTGCTTGACGTAGACGGTCGCGCCGGCTTCGGCGTCGAGCGCCGGGTACGACCACATCGGCGTCGTAGGCAGGTATCCGGCCAGCAGTTCGCGGGCCGCCAGGATGTCAGCGAAGGTCGGTTCGGGTTCCACCCGTACATCGTCGTGGTCCAGCGTTCCATCGGTCCAATGCCAGTTGTTGGCGCAATCCATCGGTACCATTGATAGGTTCTTGGGGTGCTCGACGTGACCCGCCTCCGCGTGTTGGCCGCGGTCGCCCGGCATGGTTCGGTCACCGCGGCCGCCCGTGCCCTGCAGTACGCCCAAGCATCGGTGAGTCACCACCTTGCCCGGCTGGAGGCCGAGACCGGCAGCCAACTGGTACAGCGCGTGGGCCGGGGCATCCGGCTGACCGAGGCCGGCACCATGCTGGCGCACCGGGCCGAGGAGATCCTCGGGCGGCTGGACGCCGCAGAGGCCGACCTCGCGGCGCACACCGGCCTGCGGGCCGGGCGCGTCCGGTTGGCCGCGTTCCCGTCTGCGCTGGGCACGTTCGTACCGGCGGCGGCGGCCGCGTTCGTCGCCGCGCACCCCGGCGTCGAGCTGCGCTTCACGGAGGCCGAACCACCGGACGCCGTACGGCTGCTGCGCGCGGGCGAGGTCGACGTCGCCGTGCTGTTCAGCTATCCGGACACGGCCGTAGACGACGGACTGCGCCACGTCCGCCTGCTGACCGAGCCGATCTACCTCGTCACGCCCCCCGAGCTCGCCGGTGACCGGCTGTCCGACCACGCGGCCCGCCGGTGGATCGCCGGGTGCGAACGCTGCCGGGCACACCTGGTGCACAGCTGCGCCGAGGCTGGGTTCCGGCCGGACATCGCGTACACCACCGACGACTACGTGGCCGTGCAAGCGCTCGTCGCGGCCGGGCTCGGGGTGACCACCCTGCCCGGCCTCGCACTCGCCGCCCAGCGGCACGCCGCGGTACGGGCCGTACGCCTGCCCGGTCAGCACCGGCAGATCGAGGCCGCGGTGTACGGGCAGCCACCCGACCCGCCCGCCACCACCACCCTGCTGAACCATCTCGCGCACGCCGCCCGCGAGCGCCTCGGATAACTGCCAATCGGTTTGGTCTGGCCGCCTTAGTTTGGTCTGGCCGCTGGTCACGAGGCAGGATCGGGGCGTGGATGAGGGCGGGGCCAACCACCGGATGGATGTGGCGCTGCTGGGCGAGTTGCGGATACGCCGGGACGGGGTGCCGGTGGAGGTACCGGGAAGCCGGTTACGCGGGCTGCTGGCCCTGCTGGCATTGAACGCGGGCCGACCGGTCGACCCGGCGGTCCTGGTCGGTGCGCTGTGGCCGGAGGTACTCCCGGCGGATCCGGCCAACGCGTTGCAGTCGCTAGTGTCCCGACTGCGCCGGGCGCTGGGTGTCGCCGAGGTGGTAACGCAGACGGCCAGCGGATACCGCCTCGCGGTGGCACCGGACAACATCGACATTCATCGCTTCGAACGGCTCGCCGCGGCCGGCCGTACCAGGCTGCGTGCGGGCGAGGCCGCGACAGCCCGCGAGCTGCTCGGCCAGGCGGTCGCGCTGTGTTCCGGTGCGGTGGCCCCCGAGGTCGCGGCGGTCGCGCCGGCCGCCGGGGTACGCCTCGCCCACGCCCGTACCGAGGCGTGCGCCGATCTCGCCGAGGCCGACCTGATGCTGGGCCGGTACGCCGAAGTCAGCGCCCGGCTGCCGGCGCTGCTCGCCGAGCACCCGCTCGACGAGCGCCTCGGCGGCCTGTTCATGGACGCGCTTGCCGGGCAGGGCCGGGAAGCCGACGCGCTCGCCCTGTACGAGCGGATCCGCCGCGACCTCGCCGAGGAACTCGGTATCGACCCGGGCGCCGCACTGCGCGAACGCCACCTGCGCCTGCTGCAGGACGCGGAGCGACCGGCGCCGCCCCGGCTGCCTACGGACCCACCCGGCAATCTGCCCGCACCGGTCACCAGCTTCGTCGGGCGGATCGACGAACTCGCCCGGGTGGACTCGCTGCTCGACGCCGGGCGGCTGGTAACGGTGATCGGCCCGGGCGGAGCCGGCAAGACCCGGCTGGCGCTCGAGACGGCCCGGCGCCGGCGCCAACGGTATAGGGACGGCTCGTGGCTGGTCGACCTCGCCTCCGTCACCGAGCCGACCGAGGTGACCGTGGCGATCGTGTCCGCCTTCGACCTGCGCGGCGGGGCCATGTTCGAGCGGCCCGGTACCGGCCGGCCCGATGTTCGCAGCCTGCTCGCGCTGCTGGTTGAGCGCCTCGCGTCGGGCGACTACCTGCTCGTGATCGACAACTGCGAGCACCTGATCGAGGCCGTCGCCGAGGTCTGCGCGACCCTGTTGCGCCGCTGCCCGCCGCTGCAGATCCTGGCGACCAGCCGGGAGCCGATCGCGGTCGACGGCGAGGCACTGGTACCGCTGGCTCCCCTTGCGCTTCCGCCGGCCGACGCGGATCTGGAGGCGGCCGCACGCGCCCCGGCGGTACGGCTGTTCGCCGAGCGGGCGGCGGCCGTGGCACCCGACTTCGCCCTGGCGGACCCGACCGTACGCGACGTCGTCGAGGTGGTACGCCGGCTCGACGGCCTGCCGCTCGCGCTCGAACTGGCGGCGGCCAGGCTGCGTACCCTGCCGCTGCCCGAGCTCGCGGCCGGGCTCTCCGATCGGTTCCGGCTGCTGACCGGCGGCAACCGCACCGCGCTCCCGCGGCACCGTACGCTGCGCGCGGTCATCGCCTGGAGCTGGGATCTGCTCAGCCCCGAGGAGC
>JBPYFB010000566.1:0-18283 GCA_051986465.1 Rugosimonospora sp. | reverse complement strand
AGGCCGAGCGAGAGAAGGCGCTCGCCGCCGGCCACGACCTCGACCGCGTGCTGCATACCGACGATCTCGTCACCGGCGACAATTGCTTCTTCGCCGCCACCGGCGTCACGAGTGGGGACCTCTTGCGGGGCGTACGCTACCGGGCCGGCGGAGCGTACACGCAGTCGATCGTCATGCGCTCGAAGAGCGGCACGATCCGCGTCGTCGACTCGTACCACAAGCTGGAGAAGCTGAGCCTGTACGCGGTCATCGACTTCGACGGCCACCCGCTGGGAACGGAGTAGCGACAGCCACTCAGCCCGAGTCGGAGGAGTGCCCGGGGAAGAGGTGGGCCGCGGGGTCGATGACGATCGCCGCGTTGTTGACCGCGGTCGCCGCCTCGCCGAAGCCGGTCGCGATCAGCCGCACCTTGCCTGGGTATTCGGTGATGTCTCCGGCGGCGAAGACGCGGGGCAGGTTCGTCGCCATGCGGCTGTCGACGAGGATGTGGCGCCGATCGAGCTCCATGCCCCACTGGGCCAGCGGCCCGAGGTCGGCGGTGAAGCCCAGCGCGGCCACCACCGTGTCGGCCGGCAACTCCCGGGGCTCCTCGCCACGTGCGTGCACCATCGCGCCGGTCACTTTCTCCTCGCCCAGGATCGCCGCCACCTCGGCGTTGACGATGATCTCGACCGGCAGGTCCTGTACCCGCGCCACGGTCGCGGCGTGCGCCCGGAACTTGTCCCGCCGGTGGATGAGCGTCACGGACTTGGCGATCGGCGACAGGGACAGCGCCCAGTCGAACGCGGAGTCGCCGCCACCGACGATGACGACGTTGTGCCCGGCGAGGTCGTCCAGGTGCGGTACGAAGAAGACGATGCCGGAGCCGGCGAAGGCGCTCGCCGCCGGCAACGGCCGCGCGGTGAAGCTGCCCAGCCCACCGGTGATGAGGATCGATCCACAGTGGAGGGACGTGCCGTCACTGAGCGCCAGCAGCGGCTTATCGTCCACATAGGTCAGTGACTCGGCGCGTACGCCCAGCAGGTACTCGGGCGAGAACGTGTCAGCCTGCTGGACGAGGTTGGCGACAAGGTCCCGGCCGCGGATCACCGGGAAGCCGGCCACGTCGTAGATGAGCTTCTCCGGGTACATCGCGGTGACCTGGCCGCCCGGCTCGGGCAGCGCGTCGATGATGACCGTGGACAGTCCACGGAATCCGGCATAGTACGCGGCGAACAGTCCGGTCGGACCCGCACCCACGATGGCCACGTCGACCTCGCGCACTTCGCGTTCACCGCCCTGTATCGGAGGCTTACCCAGAGTTACTGTTTAAGGCTACTCGTCAGACCCTAAGGGCAGTGTCGCGTCACGAGCAATATCGAGGTGGTTACCGACGCCGGCACCGCCGCGCCAGCGTCGGAACAGGATCGCGGCGAGTACTCCTCCGGCAAACCCGCACAGGTGCGCCTGCCAGGAGATGAGCCGATCCGTGGGCAGGACTCCGGAGATCTGCGTGCCGTACAGCAGGCCGACCAGGAGGCCCACCGCGATTCCCCACAGACTGCGCTCGACGATCCCGCGGGCTAGTAGGTAGCCGAGGTACCCGAAGACGATTCCGCTCGCCCCGATGATCACGGTACCGCCGCTGCCGAGCAGCCACGCGCCGAGCCCGCTCGCCACCGCGATGAACGCCGTGACCACCAGAAACCGCCGTACGCCACGGGCGAGCACGAAAGTTCCGGTGATGATCAGGGGAATGCTGTTGCTGTACAGGTGCACGAAGCTGGCGTGCAGAAATGGCGCGAACACGATCCCGTCGAGGCCCGCGATCTCGTGTGGCCGGATGCCGCCGATCTGGTCCAGACGGTGGTTACTCGCCCGGTCCAGCAGCTCGATGACGAAGAGCACCGGAATCAGGGCGCACATCGCGACGAACGCCCGGCCGAGTGCGGCATAGAAGGCTACTGAGCCGAATCGCTCGGCCTCGTCGCTCTCCGGTACCACGCGCCCCCTCCTCCACAGTCCTTAGCGGACAGTGTGGCGGAGGGGGCCACGTCTCAGTGCGTCAGTACCAACCAGTGGCCTGCGAGTGCGACCACGCCCCACACGGCGTGCTCCACCGGCCCTTGATGTATCCCAGGCCCCACTTGATCTGGGTGGTGGGATTGGTCTTCCAGTCCGATGCGACCGAGGCCATCTTGCTGCCCGGCAGCGCCTGCGGGATGCCGTAGGCGCCGGAGGACGCGTTGCTCGCGTTCACCCGCCAGTGGCTCTCCTTGTTCCACAGGTTGACCAGACACGTCATCTGGTCGAGCCCGAATCCGTACTGCGACAGCAGGGCACACCCGATGGCCTGGTTGCCCGTGTACTGCTTGCAGGAGGTGGGTATCGGTACGGAAGGCGTCGTGGTGGTGGGGCGGTTCTGCGAGCGGCTCGCGGCCTGTGCCCGGGCCGCGTCGTCGGCCGCCTTGGCCGTCGCCGCTGCCGTCGCCGCGGCTGCGTTCGCCTTCGCCTGCGCGTCGGCCTGCGCCGCTCGCTGCCCAGCGGTTGCCCGCCAGACATCCGCCTGATCCACCTTGAGCTGATGCAGATCGTCCGCCTCCGTGCCAGCGGCCTGGCCGGAGAGCGTGATCCGCTGCTGGGTCTGTCGGTCGATACCGAGCGCTACCCCACCGACCAAGCCAAGAACTAACAGCCCGATCGCCAGCGCTCGAATTCCGAACCGGCTCCACAGCCGACTCACGCAGTGGTCCCTTCGTCGGTGGCTAGATCACGGCGTACCAGTACCGTTCGCTAGCAGGTGAACGGCCATGTGCACACCGTGAGTGCCACCCGCCCAGCCCCCGGCGGGTGCGGCTCGTATCGACATTCAGCGATGTTTTCGCACCGCCTCAATCGATGCCGATCCGCAAGGCACCCGGCAAACACCCTTACTCACAGTGCCCGATCACGCCAGTCGAGACGCGCGCTTTTGTGAAATATGACACGCGACGTGTCTGGATATGTCCATTTATTGCGGGAGGTCCTCGAGGAGGTCTGTGACCACTTCGGCGATGGGCGACCTCTCCGAACGGGTGAGTGTCACGTGTGCGAACAGTGGATGTCCCTTGAGCGCCTCTATGACCGCTACCACCCCGTCATGGCGCCCTACCCGAAGGTTGTCCCGCTGTGCCACGTCATGGGTCAGTACGACCCGGGAGCCCGTACCGATCCGGGACAGCACGGTCAGCAGCACGCCCCGTTCGAGCGACTGCGCCTCATCCACGATCACGAACGCGTCGTGCAGGCTCCGCCCCCGGATGTGGGTCAGCGGCAGCACCTCGAGCATGCCGCGCGCCGCGACCTCCTCCAGCACGTTGTCGTGGACGAGGGCGCCCAGCGTGTCGAACACGGCCTGCGCCCAGGGCGACATCTTCTCGGCCTCGGTACCCGGCAGGTACCCGAGCTCCTGCCCGCCGACGGCGTACAGCGGGCGGAACACGATGACCTTCTTGTGCCGGCGCCGCTCCATCACCTGCTCCAGCCCGGCACACAAGGCGAGCGCCGACTTTCCGGTACCCGCGCGACCGCCCAGCGACACGATGCCGATCGAGTCGTCCAGCAGCAGGTCGAGCGCGATGCGCTGCTCGGCCGAGCGCCCGTGCAGGCCGAACGCCTCCCGGTCGCCACGCACCAGCCGTACGGTCTTGTCCGGCAGTACCCGCCCCAGCGCGGAGCCGCGCGACGAGTGCAGCACCAGACCCGTGTGGCAGGGCAGTTCGGTCGCCTCGGGAGCCAGGTCGGTGACCTCCAGCGCCTCGCCCGCGTACAGCGCGGACACCTGGTCCTCGCGCAGCTCCAGTTCGGCCATACCGGTCCAGGTGGGGTCGCTGGCCTGCCCGTGGCGGTACTCGTCGGCGGCGAGACCGACCGCCGCCGCCTTGACTCGCAGCGGCATGTCCTTGGTGATGAGGATGACGTCGCGGCCCTCGGCCGCCAGCGCCAGCGCGACGGACAGGATCCGCGAGTCATTGGTGTCGTTGCGGAAGCCCGGCGGCAGTACGGCTGGGTCGGCGTGGTTGAGCTCGACCCGCAGCGTGCCGCCGCTGTCGTTGATCGGCAGCGGCGCGTCCAGCCGGCCGTGCTGGATACGCAGGTCGTCGAGCAGGCGCAGCGACTGCCGCGCGAAGTACCCCAACTCGGGATGGGCGCGCTTGCCCTCGAGCTCCGAGATCACGATCAGCGGCAACACCACCTCGTGCTCCGCGAACCGCAGGAACGCGGCCGGATCGGCGATGAGGACAGAAGTGTCCAGAACGTAGGTGCGAAGGGGCTTTGCAGGGGTCTTGCTGCGGCGAGTGGTCACAGGCTGGCTCCGGCGGGCGGCACCCTGTCGCCCGCGATCCGGCTCCGCCGGTCCCCCGGTGACGCGGGGTCGGGTGCGATCCCCGCGACTGCTCGCGCATCCAGCCACTGGCGGCCGAATACGTTCTCCGGGCCTGCCGGTTGGCCGGGAAGCCCCCAGGCCATGACTAGACGCTAACGGGCGGAATCCCGCCGATCAAGGAAGAGTTCGCGGCTGTTCGCCCCCGCGCGGGGCGCCCTTTCCTTGACCGGCGGGACAGTCAATCCGATACCGAGTGCCGTCCATTCGCTGACGTGCTGCTGTAGGTGGTTCCCTGACGGACGAGCGAGAACGTCTCGGTCCTGGTGTTGCGCGCCTGCTTGCCGTGCAACACCGAGCTGATCGCCACCTGGGCGTCCCGGCGGCGGCGGTTCCAGCTCGCGCGGTCCCCGTCGAAGTACCCCTGCCGGTACCCGAAGCGGTAGCCGAAGCGGTACCCCACCTTGGCGTGTACCCGGCCGACCGCGTACGTACAGGAACCGATCAGGAGCAGGATGAACAGTTCGACCCCAAAGCTCACGTGGCCTCCTCGGATTCGGGAAAGTCCGGATCGCGGAATTCGTTCAGCGGCTTCTCGGCGCCGCGGGTAAGCAGCCTCAGGTCGCCCATGTCGATGTCTTCGACGAGTTCGACCGCGATCCGGCAGCCACCCCGGACCACCTCCGCGACGGACGAGCGACGGACGAGGCCGTCGGTCTCGTACACCCGTACGGAGAGGTCGGGGCAGCCGAGGTGGGTGCGCCAGGACTCCCACTCGTCACGGCTGCCAACGCCTAACGACAGATATCGGCAACCGCGGGCCAGGTACAGCCGCCAGGGCGCGGCGAGGCCACCCGCCACACCCTCGGCCACGAGGCCGAAGGCCTCGGTACGCGTTCCGATCTCGGTCATCGGGCACCCCTCCACCTGTCGGGATCACGTTCGCGGTCGTTCTCTCGGCGCGCAGGGGTGACTAGTGTCGTGACATAATGTCTCGCGCACGTGACACACGCTAAGGTGTAACACGGACGAGACAGCATCATCCGTTCGGCTGATTTCCGACCTCAATTTGCTCGGCCTAGTCTTCCCCGGTGACACCCCTCACACCTCGCATCAAAGTCGCCAAAATCGGCAGGTTGACCTTGTCACGCCAGCGTGATAACAGCCGGCGCTACGTGAAGCGTCCCAGTGGCGGGACGTACGTTGGCCGCGTGCGTGACAACAGCCGGCGGCAGGCCTTCGCGGCCTTCATCCGAAAGTCGCTGAGCGACGCGCGCGCGACCCGTGGCTGGAACGGGACGACGGTCGCCACGAAGACCGGGCTGTCCCGCCAGACCATCAACCGATGGGTCCGGGCCGACTGGACCACCGATCCCGAGCCCGCGCGCGTGGTCGCGTTCTGCGAGGGCCTCGGCATCAGTCCCACGGTCGCCTTCGGCATCCTCGGCTGGGACCGGTCCGCGGCGAGCCGGCCGCATCCGCAGCCGCCGCCGATGGACCCGGACGTCGCGGCCCTCCTGCACAAGCTGCTGGACCCGACCGTATCGGACGCGGAGAAATACCACATCCGGGAGACGATCCGCTACCTAGCCTATAAACCATCGATTCCGGACGATGCCGGCCAACACGGACGCCGTACTGGATAGATCCGCAAATAGCGAAAGAAGCCCGGGAGCCTGGCCACATCTGGTCACGAAGGCCTCACGATCGAGCTACCGTCCCTCTGCACGTTGCATTTCGCTCAGGAAGAAGGTTCGTAGGCTCGGTCGGCTAGTTGCGGCCCCCGGTCACCGGAGGGAAACGAATGATGGCCTTTAAATGGGCAGGCGTCTTGGCCGCCACACTCACCATAGGGCTCCTGACGTTGGCCAACGTGCTCGTCGTCGTGTTGACCCGGTACTGGGTGCCCTCGGTGGTCAACGTCTTCGGGGTAGGCCTGGCGGCGGCGGGCATCGGCATCGCGTTCGCCGCACACGTGTATGAACGGATCAGCACGAAGCTCGACGCGATGATGGATCAGGTCGTCGGCCGGCTGGAGAACCTCGAGGGCCGGGTCGGCGACCACAACACCGGATTTGTCGAGGGCTACCTGCTCAACCAGGGCTACGAGGCCTCGGTCGTGCCCATCTCCCCGCACCTGAGCAGGCGCGGCGGCGGCGAGAGCCTGCGGTAGCCGGGCTCTCAGGTGCCGTACCGGCGCTGCCGGCTAGCGTACGAGCGCAACGCCCGCAGGAAGTCCACCCGGCGGAACCCGGGCCAGTACGCGTCGCAGAAGTAGAACTCCGAGTGCGCCGACTGCCAGAGCAGGAAGCCCGACAGCCGTTGCTCGCCACTCGTACGGATGACGAGATCAGGGTCGGGCTGGCCCCTGGTGTACAGGTGCTCCGCGATGTGGTCGACATCGAGAATCTCGGCCAGCTCCTCGATCGTGGTGCCCGCCTTCGCGTGCTCCTGAAGCAGTGAGCGCACCGCGTCGGCGATCTCGCGCCGGCCGCCGTACCCGACCGCGATGTTGACGTGCGCCCCGCCGGTACGCCCGATGGTGCGCTCCTCGGCCGCCTTGAGCACCTCGGCCGTATGCGCCGGCAGCACGTCCAGCGCGCCGACCATGCGCACCTGCCACGGCTTGCCCGGGGCGGCGAGGTCCTCGGCCACCCCCTCGATGATGCCGAGGAGCGGCTCCAGCTCAGCCGCTGGGCGGGTCAGGTTGTCCGTGGACAGAAGCCAGAGCGTGACCAGGCCGACCCCGGTCGCGTCGCACCAGTGCAGCAGCTCCTCGACCTTTGCGGCTCCCGCCCGGTGCCCGACGGTCGGATCGTCGAAACCGTTGGCCTTGGCCCAGCGCCGGTTGCCGTCGAGCATCACGCCGATGTGGCGTGGGAGAGCCTTTCCGATCAGCGAGGCCGCGAGCCGCTGTTCGTAGACCGGGTACAGCAGCAGGTCCCGAAGTCTCACACCCGCAGCCTATCCCGCACGCGTAGACCTTCGGGACCCACCGCCGCGTTCACTCCACGCCCAGCCGAGCCTTCAGCGCGTCCAGTTCCGCCCACAGCACGCCGGGCAGCTTGTCGCCGAACTTCTCGAACCACTCCACAACCTGAGGAATTTCCGCGCGCCACTCGTCGCGGTCCACCCGCAGCGCCTCCGCCACGTCGGCCTCGGGGGTCGACAGCCCGGTCAGGTCGAGGTCGGCCGCGGTGGGTACGTAGCCGACCGGGGTCTCGACCGCGCCGGCGGTACCTGCGATGCGCTCCACGACCCACTTGAGCACCCGCGAGTTCTCCCCGAAGCCCGGCCACAGGAACCGGCCGTCCGCGCCGCGGCGGAACCAGTTCACGTAGAAGATCTTGGGCAACTTCGCCGGATCGCCGTCGACACCCTTGCCCATCTCGACCCAGTGCCGGAAGTAGTCGCCGGCGTTGTACCCGATGAACGGCAACATGGCCATGGGATCGCGGCGCACCACGCCCACCGCACCGGCCGCCGCCGCCGTCGTCTCCGAGGACAGGGTGGCGCCCAGGTACACGCCGTGCACCCAGTCGCGCGCCTGGCACACGAGCGGAACGGTCGTCTTGCGCCGGCCACCGAAGAGGATCGCGTCGATCGGTACGCCCCTCGGGTCCTCGTACTCGTCGGCGAGGATCGGGCACTGCGTGATCGGCGTGCAGAACCGGGAGTTCGGGTGGCTGGACAGCTCGCCGGACTCGGGCGTCCAGCCGTTGCCGCGCCAGTCGGTGAGGTGGGCCGGTGGGTCACCCATGCCCTCCCACCAGATGTCTCCATCGTCGGTGAGCGCCACGTTGGTGAAGATCGAGTTGCCCTTCGCGATGGTACGCATCGCGTTGGGGTTGGTCTTCCAGTCGGTACCGGGTGCCACACCGAAAAGCCCGTACTCCGGATTGATCGCGTACAGCCGCCCGTCCGGCCCGAACCGCATCCACGCGATGTCGTCGCCGAGCGTCTGCACCGTCCAGCCGGGGATGGTCGGCTCCAGCATCGCCAGGTTGGTCTTGCCGCACGCGGACGGGAACGCCGCCGCGACGTAGCGGGTCTCGCCCTGCGGGCTGGTCAGCTTGAGAATGAGCATGTGCTCGGCGAGCCAGCCCTCGTCCCGGGCCATCGCGCTGGCGATGCGCAGCGAGTAGCACTTCTTGCCGAGCAGCGAGTTGCCGCCGTACCCCGATCCGTAGGACCAGATCTCCCGGGTCTCGGGGAACTGCGAGATGTACTTGGTCTGGTTGCACGGCCAGGGCACGTCGTTGTCGTCGGGGTCCAGCGGCGCGCCGACCGAGTGCAGGCAGTGGATGAAGTCGGCGTCGGTACCCATCCGGTCGAGGACGGCCGTGCCCATGCGGGACATGATGCGCATCGACGCCACGACATAGGCGGAATCGGTGATCTCCACGCCGAACATGGGCTGATCGGCGGTGAGCGGACCCATACAGAACGGTATGACGTACATGGTGCGGCCGCGCATGCAGCCGCGGTACAGCTCCGTCATGGTCTGCTTCATCTCGGCCGGCGCCATCCAGTTGTTCGTGGGGCCGGCGTCTGCCTCGTCGACGGAGCAGATGAAGGTGCGCTCCTCGACGCGCGCGACGTCTGAGGGATCGGTGCGTGCCCAGAAGGAGTTGGGCTTCTTCTCGGGGTTCAGCGGCACCAGCGTGCCGGCCGTGACGAGTTCAGCGGTGAGCCGTTGCCATTCCTGGTCCGAGCCATCGCACCACACCACCCGGTCGGGGGTGGTCAGCTCGGCTACCTCGCGGGCCCAGGCGAGCAGTCGCGGGTGGGATATGTGGACATTGTCCAATCCGGGGGTAACAGCCGCAGCGGTCATGGGCATCTCCTGGAGGTCGGCGCGCGTTCGATCACGAGGGGACCGAACTTCGCATCGGGGCCGACGGGTTACGGTCAGACTAAGCCTGAACGTCAGGTAAGGCAGTGCGGTTGCTTGTGAAGAAATGCACAAGGACCTAAGAATCTCCTGAGAAGTGCGTATCCGAGCGCGAATTCCACGGGTACGGAGCACTTTTGTGCACGAGCCTTCCGCCTGCCGGCCGGGGGGTACGCTCCGTGCGTGTCCATACCGACGACGCGCCCGGCCGCCCAGTCCGACGCCCCGCCCACGCTCGCACGCACGCTGTGGAGCCGCTTCGGCCACCTCGTACACGAGGTCAGCAAGTTCGGCCTGGTGGGCATCATCGCCTACGCCGTCGACTTCGGCATCTCAAACCTGCTACTCAAGCCGATGGGCCCGTTCCTCGCGGGTACGGTGTCGATGACCATCGCGGCCACCGTCGCGTTCATCGGCAACCGGTTCTGGACCTGGCGCGACCGCGAGCGGTCCAGCTTGCGCCGTGAATACCTGCTGTACTTCGCGTTCAACCTGGTCGGGTTGGTGATCGGCCTGGCCTGCGTGTGGCTGTCGTGGGGTCTGCTCGGCCACTACTGGCCCGGCGTCTTCCACACCCGGCTTTCGTACAACGTGGCGAAGAACGTGGTCGGTATGGCGTTCGGCACGCTCTTCCGGTTCTGGTCGTACCGTCGGTTCGTGTTCACCACGCGCGACGTCGAAGCACCGTGACCGTCTCCGGCACTGGCCGCGTCCCCGACCTGTTCTACGAAGACCTCGATCCCGGGAAGCTCTTCGATCTCGGCGTCACGCTCGTGGACGGCGCCGAGATGCTCGCGTTCGCACACCGGTTCGATCCACAGTGGTACCACGTCGACGAGGCGCTCGCCGCGGAGAGCGCGTACGGCTCGCTCGTCGCGAGCGGGTTCTATACGGCCAGCCTGTTCATGCGCGCGTACGTGGACCACGTGCTGTCCCGCGCCGCGGCGGCCATGTCGCCCGGGCTGGAGGAGCTGCGCTGGACCGCGCCGGTCTACGCCGGCGACCGGCTCACCTCACGGCTGGAGGTCATGGACCGGGGCCTGTCGCGCGCCCGGCCCGGGTTCGGGACGGTGGTACTGGCCGGCACGATGACCCGGCTGGGCGCCGACGACGAGCCCGAGGACGACGTGCTGCGGATGCGCTTCCGGGGCTGGTTCGCGCGCGCAGGCGAGTGAGCGCGGCCCGCGACCGGCCCCGGAAGCGGCAAACTCAGTCGTCGTCGCGCGCGCGGCTCTTCGCCACCTTCTCGGCGATCACGTCCCGGTCGCCGTCGTCGAACGTGTGCGAGTCGTGGTCCGCCTCGACCAGCTCGTACAGGTGGCTCTGGATCTTCTCCACCCGCGGGATGTCGTCCAGCACGACCTGACCGCGCTCGCCCGCGGACTCGATCGTCAGGGTGCCGGCGCCGAGCAGCCGCTCGAAGAACGTGTGCTGGAACGACACGTCGTTGATCCGGTTGAGCGGGATGTCCCGGCCCTCGCGGGAGAAGACGCCCTCCCGCATGATGACGCGCTCGTTCGTGAACACATAGTGCGTGGTGCGCCACTTCATGTATGGCCACACGGTAAGCCAGAGGAACAGGACCAGGCCCACGGCGGCGACGACGAGGAACCCGATGTTCTGCGTCCCGCCCTTGCCGGCGAGGAAGATGCCCGCGGCGACGATCGCCGCGACGATGACGACCAGGAAGAAGATCGGCCGCACCAGCGCCTTCCAGTGTGGATGCAGGTGGATCTCGACGTGCTCATCTTTGGTGAGCACACTCTCCGGAAATCCCACCACAACCTCCTCATTCGTATTCGCTGGACGAGACGGTAGCGGCATCGCGCCACCAATGGGGTCACCTAACCGGCTCTCAGATGACGCACATCGCCCGCCGACAGCGCGGTCACCTCGCCGTTCGGAGCCGTTACGACCAGGCGACCGTCATCGTCCACATCGGACGCGTCAGCGGAGAGTACCGCACCACCGGGCAGCGTGACGCGCACCGGGCGGCCGATCGTTGCGCAGTGCAGCCGGTACGCGGCGCGCAGGCCGCTGCTGTCCGGAGCGCCCCCCGCGTCGCGCCAGCGCACGTACCAGGCAGCCAGTTCGCGAAGCACTGCGCGCAGGAGCGGAGCCCGGTCGGTACAGGCGGATCCGACCAGCGCGAGCGAGGTGGCCTCCGGTACCGGCAACTCGTGCTGGCGCAGCGTCACGTTCACGCCGAAACCGAGCACCACGCCCACGTCGGGTACCGACTCGGCGAGGATCCCGGCGCATTTTCGTTCGTCGATCAGCAGATCATTGGGCCACTTGAGTACGGCGTCCACCTCGCCGAGGCGGCGTACGGTCTCGACGAGCGCGACGCCGGCGAGCAGCGGCAGCCACCCGTACCGGCCGACGGGTACGCCCGCGGGCCGTAGCAGGACGCTGACCGCGAGCCCGGCGCGGGCCGGCGAGGACCACTGCCGGCCCTGCCGGCCGCGCCCCGCGGTCTGCCGCTCGGCGATCACCACGAGGCCCTCCGCCGCCCCCTGCCGCGCGGCCTCGGCTACATCGGCATTGGTCGATCCAGTCTCGTCCTTCACCTCCACCGCGCTCCACAGCCCGTCCGAGCTGACCAGCGCCCGGCGCAGCTCGGTGCCGCGCAGTGGCGGCCGATCCAGATCGGAGTAGCGGGACTGACTCACGAGAGGAGCCTATGACCCATCTCATCGTCCACGAGGCTACGGATCGTTAACATCACGGCATGACGCAGGGCGGCAAGATCGACATCCACACGACCGGGGGCAAGCTCGCCGGGCTGCGGGAACGCATCGACGAGGCGGTACACGCAGGCTCCGCGCGGGCCGTGGACAAGCAGCACGGGCGTGGCAAGAAGACCGCGCGCGAACGCATCGATCTGCTGCTGGACCCCGGTTCGTTCGTGGAGCTGGACGAGTTGGCGCGGCACCGCTCCAACGCCTTCGACATGCCGGAGAACCGGCCGTACGGCGACGGCGTGGTGACCGGGTACGGGACGGTCGACGGCCGGCCGGTGTGCGTCTTCGCCCAGGACTTCACGATCTTCGGCGGTTCGCTGGGCGAGGTCTTCGGCGAGAAGATCGTCAAGGTCATGGATCTGGCCATGAAGACCGGCTGCCCGGTCATCGGCATCAACGACTCCGGCGGCGCGCGCATCCAGGAGGGCGTGGTCTCGCTCGGCCTGTACGGAGAGATCTTCTTCCGCAACGTGCGCGCTTCGGGCGTGATCCCGCAGATCTCGCTCGTCATGGGCCCGTGCGCGGGTGGCGCGGTCTACTCGCCGGCGGTCACGGACTTCACCGTGATGGTCGACCAGACCTCGCACATGTTCATCACCGGTCCGGACGTCATCAAGACGGTGACCGGCGAGGACGTCGGCTTCGAGGAACTGGGTGGGGCCCGTACCCACAACACCAAATCCGGCAACGCCCACTACCTCGCGGCGGGCGAGGAGGACGCGATCGAGTACGTCAAGGGGCTGCTGTCGTACCTGCCGTCCAACAACCTCGACGAGCCGCCCGCGGTCGAGGAGCCGGCCTCGCTGGAGGTGAGCGACGAGGATCTCGAACTCGACTCGCTGATCCCGGACTCCGCCAACCAGCCGTACGACATCCACCGCGTCATCGAGCACGTCGTCGACGACTTCCTTGAGGTACAGGCGCTGTACGCGCAGAACATCGTGGTCGGCTTCGGCCGGGTCGAGGGGCGCCCGGTGGGCGTGGTCGCCAACCAGCCGATGCACTTCGCCGGCTGCCTGGACATCGCGGCGTCGGAGAAGGCGGCCCGGTTCGTGCGTACCTGCGATGCGTTCGGGCTGCCGATCCTGACGTTCGTGGACGTACCCGGGTTCCTGCCCGGTACCGGCCAGGAGTGGGACGGGATCATCCGGCGCGGCGCCAAGCTCATCTACGCGTACGCGGAGGCGACCGTACCGAAGGTCACCGTGATCACGCGGAAGGCGTACGGCGGCGCGTACGACGTGATGGGCTCCAAGCACCTCGGCGCCGACCTGAACTTCGCCTGGCCAACGGCGCAGATCGCGGTGATGGGGGCGCAGGGCGCGGTGAACATCCTGTACCGCTCGGAGTTGCGGGAGGCGGCCGACCCGGTCGCGCTGCGCGCCGAGTTGATCGCGGAGTACGAGGACACGCTGGCGAACCCGTACATCGCGGCGGAGCGCGGGTATGTGGACTCGGTGATCGCGCCGTCCGCGACGCGGGTCCAGGTGGTACGGGGCCTGCGCGCGCTGCGTACCAAGCGCGAGACGCTGCCACCGAAGAAGCACGGCAACATCCCACTGTGAGGTGCTAATCTAGACGTCTGAACGACCTGGGGAGGCATCGTGACGGCGTCATTCACAAGGCTCTGCACGGAAGAGGAGTACCTCGCCCTTCCGGAGACCAAGCCGAAAGCCGAACTCTTCGACGGCTACCTGGTGGAGCAGGCCACGCCGACCTACCGCCACCAGGATCTCGCGGTCGAGTTGCGCAACGCCCTCTGGAACGCGGCCCGGGCCGCCGGGCTCTGGATCTACATCGATACCAGCATCCGGCTGGGCGCTGGGCGGATCGCGGCCCCGGACCTGATGATCCGCCCGCGGGTACTCGACGATGTCTGGCTCACCGAATCCGCACCGGTCCGCCTGGTCTGCGAGATCACCTCGACGAACAAGAAGGCCGATACGGTCGACAAGATGCGCTTCTACGCCGAGGCCGGCATCCCGTGGTACCTCATCGTGGAGCCGGCCGAGCCCACGCTCTTCCTGTACCGGCTCGACGGCGGCGAGTACGCCGAGGAGGCGATGGCCAAGCCCGGCCAGGTGCTCCGGTTCACCGAGCCGATCCACACCGAGCTCGATCCGGCGGCACTGCTGCGGGAGTGAGTGCGGCACTGCTGCGGGAGTGAGTCAGGAGTTCAGCCACGCGGTATTGGGCTGGATGCCCAGCACCAGCACGCTCGCCGCGACGGCGCCGACCGCCACCACGAGGAAGAGCCCGACCCATACCACGCCGGGTATCCGGGTCAGGCCGGCGAGCTGATCCGCGTCCGAGGCGCGGGCCATCCCCCGCCGCCGCTGCCGCTGCACCTCGAAGACCGGCCGTACCCCGCCGAGTAGCAGGAACCACACGCCCAGGTACGCGAAGGCGGCCTGTACCTGCGCCGAGCCGTACCAGGAGACGACGAACACCGCCACACCGGTCACCAGTACCGAAAGCACACCGTACACGTTGCGGGTCATCACGAGTACGGCCAGCAGCAGTACGAGCGCCAGCCACAGCATGATCCGGATCCGGCCGACCGCGAGCAGGGCGGCGCCGGCGAGCCCGAGCAGCGAGGGCGTGACGTACCCGGCGGCGAGCGTCGCCATCATGCCCGGCCCGCTCGGCCGGCCCCGGCTGACCGTCAACCCCGACGTGTCCGAGTGCAGCCTGATCGACTGGAGCCGGCGTCCGCACAGCAAAGCCACGAGTGCGTGTCCACCCTCGTGAGCAATCGTGATGACGTTGCGGGCGATCCGCCACGACGGCCGCGGCACCACAACGACCAGCGCGAGCACGGCGGTGAGCACCACGAGCAGGCGCGGCGGCTGGGGCTGCGCGTCGAACGCTCGGTGCCAGAGGTCAGTCACCACCCAGGCAGCCTCTCATGCCCGCGCAACCCCGCCGTATGCTCCTGGCGTGTCTGACAAGCACGCAGAGGATGAACCGTTCTTCCGAGTGGTCCGGGGTACGCCGACCGCCGAGGAGCTGGCCGCCCTGGTAGGCGTGCTGTTCCAGCGCGACCGTACCGCCGCCGCCAAGCCGGCACCGCGACACCGATCCCGGTGGCGTGCCTCCGGGTTGCCGGCAGCCGGGCTGCGACCCGGGCCGGGCGCGTGGCGCGCGTCTGGGTTGCCGCGCTGAGCCGGTACCGTACCCTGTCCCGGTGACTCCGTCGCGGACAAGCAGACCACGCCTCGTACTCGCCTCGGCCAGCCCAGCGCGGCTGAAGACCCTGCGCGCCGCCGGTATCGAGGCCGACGTCGTCGTCAGCGGCGTGGACGAGTCCACTGTGGACTCTCCCCGGGCCGAACTGCTGTCGCTGACGTTGGCCCGGATGAAGGCCCAGGCGGTCGCGGCCCGGCTGCGCCAGGGCGGCCGGCGCGACCGGACGCTGGTGCTCGGCTGCGACTCGGTGCTCGAGTTCGGCGGCGAGATCCTGGGCAAGCCGCGCGACGCCGCGGAGGCGACCGCGCGGTGGCGGCGGATGAGCGGCGGCAGCGGTGTGCTGCATACCGGGCACTGCCTGATCGACCTGGATTCCGACAAGCGCGCGGAGGCGAGCGCGGCGACGACTGTCCACTTCGGAGAGTTGTCCGACGCCGAGATCGACGCGTATGTGCGCAGCGGCGAGCCGCTGCACGTGGCCGGCGCGTTCACCATTGACGGGCTGGGCGGCGCGTTCGTCGAATCGATCGAGGGCGACCACGGCAACGTCATCGGGCTCTCCCTGCCGCTGCTGCGGCGGCTGCTCTCCGAGCACGGCATCGCCATCACCGAACTCTGGACCTAACCGGCGGGTACGGTGGCGGCCGGTTCGGGTGCCGGCACCGGACGCAGGCGCCGCGCCAGCGGTACCACGAGCAGCGCGGCAATCACCAGGAACGCCGGTACGGACAGGAACGCCAGGCGCGGGCCGATGCGATCGGCGACCGCGCCGAGCATGAACGGAGCCAACCCGAACGACACGGCGAGGCCGTAGTTGGCGCGCGCCGCGGCCTGGTCGGGCCGGCCGCCGGAGACGGACAGCGCCATCCCGATGCCGAGCGGGTAGTGCATGCCATTGCCCAGGCCGACGATGATCAGCCCGGCGACCGCGAGGGCCGGCACGCTCGCCGACCAGAACAGCGCGAAGCCGGCGAGTGACACGCCGATCATCGCGATCAGCAACCGCGGCGGGGCGACCCGCAGCGCGATCCGCCCGCCGATGGCCCGCCCGGCGGCCATCCCGCCGATGATGCCGGAGACGGCGGTCGCGGCCACGCCCGAACTGACGCCGGTATCGGTGCGCAGCAGATCACTGGACCACAGGTTCAGGCAGACCTCGACCGAGCCGGTGAAGCACATCAACAGCCAGGCGATCCAGTACGCGGACGGCAGGCGGCCGGGGCGCGCGTACGCCGTCCCAGCCGTCGCGCCGACTGGCATCCGTACCCGAAAGACCGCGGCCGCGGCCGCGACGAGCCCGATCAGGACGATCATCACGGCGAGGGCCGGCCGCCAGGTGAGGCCGGCGCTGACCGTGGCCCCGACCACCAGTGGCGCCACCGCCCCGGTGCCGCAGGCCACCGCGTTGGCCTCGGCGATGGCGGTCGGGCCGGCCAGGCCGTGCCGCTCACCGAGGGTTGCCACCACGCCACTGATGAGCATCGACCCGAACATGGCCGCGAACAGGACGCTGGGCACGGTCAGCCAGATCGGCCGGAACACGCAGAACGAAGCGACGCCGAGTACGGCTCCGGCCATGCTGAACCACATCGCGTTGCCCCGGCCCAGGCGACGTGCCAGGTGCGGGAAGGCCGTGCCGGCGAGCACCGCGCCGGCCGCGAGCGCGACGCTGTGCAGGCTCGCGACGCCACGGCTGACGTGCTGCTCGTCGCGCAGCAGCGGCACGACGGGGCTGAACCCGTAGAGGAAGTATGCCCAGGCGCCGAGTTGCGCGTAGACCAACCACGTCACGGGATCGCGGAGCAGGCGGGGCATCGGATACACGGTATGTCAGCGGTCCGACGCCCCGCCCCCGGATGAGACGGAGTTCTCAGCTACTCAGGTTCTTACCGGTTCTTACCGGACGGCTTTGGCGAACGAGCGCGCCGCCCAGGTCACCACGATCGCGGCGAGCGCGCCGATGATGACCAACGCCTTCCATACCGCGCCGTCGCCGGGGTGGCCGGCGAACAGTTGGCGCGCCGCGTCCACCGACCACTTGAACGGGTTGTAGTCGGAGATGGTGCGCAGCCAGTGCGGTCCGTACCTCATCGGCAGGAGGATCCCGGCGAGCAGCAGTACCGGCAGGCTCACCATGTTCAGCAGGGGGGCCAGCGCGTCCTCACTCTTGAGCCACAGCGCTACGCCGTACGACGCCGACGAGCACAGCACCGCGATCAGTACGAGCAGGGCAAGGGTCAGCAGCAGCGGTGCGACCTGTACCCGCAGCCCGAACGGTATCGCCAGCACGACCAGCATCAGGCCCTGGAACACCAGCATCGCCGTCGCGGTCGCGGCGCGCCCGAGCAGCAGCGCGAACCGGCTGACCGGGGTTACCCGCATCCGCTCGATGATGCCCATGCGCAATTCGGAGACGAGCGGGAACCCGACGAACAGCGTCCCGAAGATGGCCAACTGGATCAGCAGGCCGGGAATGAAGGTCTTGTATGCATTCGCGCCGCCCAGCCCGGGAATGCCCTTCAGCAGCGGACCGAACAGCAGCAGGAAGAACAGCGGCTGCATCAACCCGACAAAGACCCAGACCGGATTGCGCAGCAGCAGCCCCATCTGGCGGGCGAAGACCAGCCAGGTGTCGCGAGCGAACTTGTACATGACTGTTGCCCCTTCAGGCTTCGCGCAGGGAACGGCCGGTCTTGGCCAGGAACACGTCATCGAGGCTCGGCCGGTGCAGCTCGATCGAGCCCAGCGGCATTCCGGCGCCGTCGAGCAGGCGCAGGATCTGCGGTATCGCGCTGGCCCCGTCGTCCACGTACAGCCGCAGCTGCTCGTCGGCGAGCTCGGTCTTGCGGACGTACGCCTCGCCCGAGAGCAGCGCCTCGGCCTTCGCCGCCGAGCCGTTGACGCCCAGCCGTACGACGTCGCCGGCGACCTCGCGCTTGAGCTCGTCGGGCGTGCCCTCCGCGACGATCTCGCCGTAGTCGATGATCGCGACCCGGTCGCACAGCGCGTCGGCCTCGTCGAGGTAGTGCGTGGTGATGAATATGGTCATCCCCTCGGTGCGCAGCCGGCGGATCTCGTCCCACATGTGCGCGCGGCTCTGCGGGTCGAGCCCGG
>JBPYFB010000565.1:0-18822 GCA_051986465.1 Rugosimonospora sp. | reverse complement strand
CAGTTCCGCTAACGCGTACTCCTCCTGCGCGCCCTGCAGGATCAGTACCGGTACCGCGAAGCTGGTACCGAGAGTCTCGGGGGTGACCGCCATCGTCTCCTCGTACAGGTGCTGGGGGAAGACCATGACATCGCCGAACCAGCCGAGGATGTCCCGCACGGAGTAACCCGGCATGAACAGCATCCGGGTGAGCAGAGCGTTTCGCCAGACCCGCCACTCCGGGTCCACGGCCGTGGCGTACTGCAGCCGGCGGATCCACGTCTTCCGGTCGGGGTACGGCGGCGGGCCAAGCTTGACGAGTCCATCGGCCACCTTGTTCCGCCCCGCCGCCCGGGCCTTGGCGAGGAGCCGCTCGTACAGGATGGCCTCGTTGCGCGCCATGTCCACCATCTGGCCCATGCCGGCGTACGCGTGGAAGAGCTCGGGCCGGCGGCGGATCATGCCCACCCCGATCACGGTGCCCTGGGAGTGCGCCGCGAGCACCACCCGGTCCTGCCCCAGCCGCTGCCGCAGGTGTTCGACGAGCTCGATGCCGTCGGCGATGAACCGGTCAAACGTCCAGTCCGCGTCGCCCGCGCGGCGACCCGCGCGGCGCGTGCGCCCCACCGTGCGCCGGTCCCACTGGACCACGGTGAAGTGCTTCTCCCACAAGGTGTACAGGGGCGTGAGCGGGATCATCGAGGCGCCGTGCGCGTGCAGCATCAGCAGTACCGGATTGGCCCGGTCGGCGCCCCGGATCTGCACCCACTGGTCCACGCCGCCGATCCGCACGTACCCGCTTTCGTTGATGCCCGATGGCGGCACGGTGAGCCGGCGCGCGACCGCCCGGCGGCGCAGCGCGACGAACCCGAGCGCCGCGGCGATCACGATGGCGACGACCCCGGCCACGGTGAGCAGGATCCCTGTCATATGAAGAAGATGACATGACGAGTTCCACCTGTCAATATCTAGGTGTGTACCGTATCCGGAGGAGGTTGCCATGTCACTGCGCTACGCCCTGCTCGGGTTGCTCGCCGAAGAGCCGGCGAGCGGGTATGACCTGGCCCGCAAGTTCGAACGGAACCTGCGCCGGTACGCCTGGCACGCCCAACACAGCCAGATCTACCCGGAACTGAACCGGCTCGCCGCCGACGGCCTCGCGACCGTGATCGAGCAGGGCCCACGGGGACGGCGCACCTACGCGATCACCGACGCCGGACTGATCGAGCTGCGCCGCTGGGTGCTGGATCCGAACGACGAACCGGTCGTCCGCAACGAGCACACCCTCAAACTCTTCCTATTGTCCACATTGGACCCTGAGGATGCCCGGAAGGTACTGCAGCAACAGGCCGAGGGCAGCCGGCAGGAGTACGAACGCCTCCGCGCGGCGATCGACGAAGCCGACGCGGCCGGCCGGCCCGCCGCCACGCTGTTCGCCGCCGAGCTCGGCGCGCGCTACTTCCAGACCCTCCACGAATGGGCTGTCTGGGCGCTGGACCGCCTCGACCACCGCGGATAGGACGCGCGCCTCACGGCGTGGGCGGCATCGGGAATCCGTAGTGCTGGCACATGGCGAGGAAGACGAGGCTGTACGTCTGCAGCGCTTGTTCGGCAGCTACTCGTTTGGCCTTCGTTTGCGCGGTGCCTATCTGCGCGTAGGTGCCGGTGACGTTTGACGCAAGTGGGCGCAGGCCGGGGTCGATGCTTGGCAGGAGTTGGCCGAACTGGCCGACGAGGTCCTTCGCCGTACTCGGGTCGTTGTAGTACCGGGCAATCTACGTCGACAGGCCGCAGGCGCGCATGGTGTACGTGTCCAGGACCACCGGGGTGCTCGCGGTCAACGGTGACAGCGACGGTACGACGCCACCACCGGGCATCGCCAGGTCCGGCGCTCCCGCGCCTGAGGAGCGGGACGAGGAGCCGACCTGGGTCGTCGTGGTCGACACGGTTCCGGTGCAATCGACGCAGCGCAGCAGCAGCGTGGTGACTGCACCAGCACCCCGGACCGCGTCGGCTTCACCGGCAAGACCCGCCGCGGTGAACCCGTCACGCAGCGCGCGAACGCGCTCGGAACGGAGGGAGATCACATGGCGACCGCTACCAGCAAGATCCGTCAGCCCGCCGTCATCGACGGCAGCTTCACCCCGTGGTGGGCACAGGCCGCCGAAAGGACGCCGTACGACGTCATGAGCTTGGCGGCAATCTGCTGGAGGATCGCGGTGAGGTCGGTACCCGTGGGCTCGGGCATCAGCAATATCGCGTCGAGGAACCGGGTACCCGCTCGGCGGATGTCGGCATACCGCGAGCTGGCGAACTGCTTGCGCACGTACCGGTATTGGGCGTCGTTGTTCGATCCGGGCGCCGACGGTTCGACCTTGGTATCGCGTATCTCCACGCACATGGCCACTCCCGGGTCGCCCGGCCTCGTCGCGGCCCGGGAGGCACCGGCCGTCCCCGATGCCTGCACCGGGTGCGGGCTCGCCTTCCTGCCCGACGACTCGGCGGCGACGTATCTCGTACCCGGTGATCCGTTGTACCACCAGGCCACCGAGGTGGCGCCAACGACCAGCAGCGGGACAACGCCCGCCACGATCAGCACTCGCCTGCCGCGGTGCGTCGCGGCCGCCGTGGCAGCGTAGGCGAGCGCGGACTCCCGGCGGCGGACATGGCGTCCGTCGTATCGGGATGTCGGCTGGCCGTAGAGCGTCCCGCGCGAGCCGCTGCGTTCACTTGCTCCGTTGACAGGGCGGATGTACGGGGCCATGGCTGCCTACCTTGGCGTGTGTCGCGGGCTGTCGCCGGCCACGTGATCGCGGGCGCGAAGTAGCCGTCGGGATTTCACACTAGAGCGCATGCGGTGGCTGCGGACCGTTTCGGCCAACGTCGGCCTGCCAACGTCGTCAGCGGGGCAACGGCGGGACAGCACATCAGTACCATTCGATGATGCCTGGTACTGGGATCCCACCCGCGGACATCGACATCGACACCCGCCTGGTGCGGGAACTGCTCCGGGCTCAGCACCCTGACCTCGCGGCCCTGCCGCTGCGGCTCGTCGCGACCGGCTGGGACAACGTCACCTACCAGCTAGGTGAAGACTTGGCGGTGCGGCTACCGCGCATCACAGCCGCGGTCGCGTTGCTGCGGCAGGAGCATCGCTGGCTCCCATGGCTCGCCGCGCGCCTGCCGGTGCCGGTACCCGCACCGGTGCGCCTGGGCGAGCCGGACGCCGGATTCCCGTGGCCGTGGAGCATCGTCCCTTGGGTGGCCGGGCAGTCGGCCGAATACGCACCGCTCGCGCCGGCCGGAGCGGGTCGGTTCGGCGAGTTGCTCGCCGCGATTCACCAGCCGGCGCCGGAGGGGTTCCCGCGCAACGACTACCGGGGCATACCGCTGGCCAACGTTGCCGACCGGGTTGACGAGTTGCTGCACCAGCTCTCCACTGTAGACACTCTGAACCTGCCATTGGCCGCCGTACGGGACCGGTGGCGATCGGCCGTCGGGGCGCCGATGGACGTGCCCGATACCTGTGTGCATGGCGACCTGCATCCGAAGAACATCGTGGTCGACGAGGGGCGGCTGGCGGCCGTACTCGACTGGGGTGACATGAGCACCGGTGACCGCGCGGTCGACCTCGGCGCCGCCTGGATGCTCTTCCCCACCGAGGCACACCCGCAGATTTGGGCGACCTACCACCCGCTCTCCGCGCAGACACTGCTGCGCGCCCAGGGTTGGGCGGTGTTCTTCGGCCTGAACCTGTCCTCGGTCGGGTTGGCCGGCGACCCGGCCTTCGCCGACATCGGGCGGTGCACACTGGCCCGGGTATGCGCCGGCGAAGCCTGAATCGGTTTGACAGCCACGACAGGATGCTTACGTGCATACGTTCGAAGACCTCGTTGATGAGGCCGCCTCGGTGGATGTGTCCGGATGGAGCTTCGACTGGCTTGCTGGGCGGGCGACAGAGGAGCGGCCGCCGTGGGGATACTCGCGGCTCCTGGCGGCCCGGCTGGCCCAGGTCTCCTCGGCCCTTGACATCGACACCGGGGGCGGGGAGATCGTCGCCGAGGCACCGCAACTGCCACCGCGAATGGTCGTCACCGAGGGCTGGCCACCGAACGTCGAGCGCGCCCGCCAGTTGCTGTCCCGCCGCGGCGTGGAGGTCGTACCCCTCGAACAGGGACAGCCGCTACCGTTCCCCGAGGCCAGCTTCGAACTCGTGACCAGCCGCCACCCGGTGAGCCCGAACTGGCCGGAAATCGCCCGGGTATTGGTCGACGGCGGCGCATACCTCGCCCAACACGTCGGACCGGCGTCCGCGTTCGAGCTCATCGAGTGGTTCCTCGGTCCGCTGCCCCGCGAGCGCGTGGCCCGCGATCCGGAGCAGGAGGCCGCGGCGGCGCGCCGCGCGGGGCTGCAGATCGTCGACCTGCGCACCGTACGCTGCCGGATGGAGTTCTTCGACATCGGCGCGGTCGTCTACATCCTGCGCAAGTGCGTCTGGTGGGTACCCGACTTCACCGTCGACCGGTACCGGCCGGCCCTCGAACGACTCGACGCCCACATCCGTGAGCACGGCGCCTTCGTGGCCCACTCCGCCCGTACCCTCATCGAGGCGAAGCGGTAGTCACCTTCGACGGCTCGCCGGCGGATAGCTAGGACGCCGCCGGGTTCTGCTCCAACCAGGGCGGCGGGCCCTCGAACCCGAGGGCGTACAGCTCGAACAGCACCGCGGCCTCGACCCCGGCGGCGGTTCCGGCCTGGCGTGCGGTCCAGGTGAGGAACGGCGCCGGGTCGAAGGCGCCGGAACCCAGCCCGCTGGTGTATTCCGCGTGTGCGGCCAGCGAGGCGATGCCGCGCCGCAACGGCTCACCGGTGACGTCCACGGCGTGTGTCGGGTGCTCGGCGCCGCCGACGAACACGTACCGCACACCGCCCCACGGCTCCAGGCCCTCGTCCAGGAGCTCCGGGAAGATCCACCGGTTGCCGGCGTCGCGCGCCGCGTCGAGCGTGGCCAGGCCGGCCGCGCGATGGTCAGCCTGGTTAGGTATGCCACCGACCATGCGTACCTCGAACGCCCCGGACACGATCACCTCGGGCCGGTGCCGGCGGATCGCCCGGGCGATGTCGCGGCGCAGCGGCAGGCCGTACTCGACAACCCCGTCCCGGTGGTCGAGGAACTCCACGACCTCCACGCCCACCGCGCGGGCGCCGGCGCGCTCCTCCGCCGCGCGCAGCGCGGCCGCCTCATCCGGGTGCATGCCGTCGATGCCGGCCTCGCCGCGGGTCGCCAGCAGGTAGGTCACCTGCTTGCCCGCCGCGGTCCACCGGGCGACGGCCGAGGCCGCCCCGTATTCGAGGTCGTCCGGGTGCGCGGCGACGGCGAGGCAACGGTCCCAATCCTCTGGCAGCGGGGGCAGCAGCGGGGTCATGGCCGATACGGTATCCGGAATGGACACCACCCGGCTGCACCCTCAGGCGCGCGCCGCACTCGCCGTACAGCGACGGGCGCCGCTGTCCGTCGCGACCCTTGTCGAGGTGCGCCGCAGCATGCTCGACGCGACCCCGGCGGAGGTGGGCCCCGGCCCCGTGGTCGAGGTGGTCACGGATGTGGACGCGGGCGGGGTACCGGCGCGCCTGTACCGCGACGCCGCCGCCGGCCCGGCTCCGGTGCTCCTGTACGCGCACGGCGGTGGTTGGGTGTTGGGCGACCTGGACACGCACGACGGTCTGTGCCGGCACCTCGCCGTGGTATCCGGCTGGGCGGTACTCGCCGTGGATTACCGGCTCGCGCCGGAGCACCCGTACCCCGCCGCGGTCGAGGATCTGTCCCGCGCCCTGGACTGGCTTCGCGGCGCGCAGGCGGCCCGGTACGCACTGGACCCGCGGCGGGTCGCGGTGGGCGGCGACTCGGCCGGCGGGCACCTGGCGGCGGTGACCGCCCGGCGTGCTCGGGACAGCGGGGTGGCGCTGGCCGGGCAGATCCTCCTCTGCCCGGTGGTCGCGCCGCCCGCGACCTACCCCGATCTGGACGACTACGGTCTGGCCGGCGGCGAGATGCGGTTCTACTGGGACGCGTACGCCCCGCCCGGGGTGGACCGGACCCAGCCCGACCTCGACCCGCTGCGCGCCGACCTGACCGGCCTGCCGCCCGCGCTGGTCGTCACGGCCGAACTCGATGTGCTGTGCGAGGAGGGTGAACGGTACGCCGCCGCGCTGCTTCGCGCGGGCGTACCCGTGATCGCCGCCCGGTACCAGGGCCTGGTGCACAACTTTCCGCGCAAGCTCGCCATCTTCGACGCCGCGCATGCCGTACTGGCGCAGGCCGGCGCGGTACTGCGCCGGTGGTGAGCCCAACTCTCGTTTGACGGCCGCCGCCTCGGCTACTTGCCGCATTCGTGCTAATTCGGGCGTTAAGCCTCCCCGCTACGGGGTAAGGAGGCGCGACCGCGCCTGGTGCGCGGTCAAGAGTTGTGCCGACCCGCGGGGGGTTGATGATGTCGGTGACCAAGACCGGTGCGCCGGAGGCCAAACGCCGGCTGCCCCGGCATCGACGGCTGGTGGCGTACCTGCCCCAGCGTCGCAGCGTGTGGGTGTATTCAGTGGTGGCGGCGATCGTCCTGACGGTCGGCGGTTACGTCGCGGTACGGCTGATCGCGCCATTGCCGGCGCCGCGGGTCGTCCAGACGCTGCCGCGGCAGTACACGATCCCCGGTACTGCGCCCGCGGTGCCGTGGCCCCGGGTCGGTGAGGCGACGCTCGAGATCGAAGGGCTGGGCGGGCTCGGCTCGTCGGGCGGTACGAAGCCGGTGCCGATCGCCAGCATCGCCAAGGTCATGACCGCCTACCTCATACTGAGGAACCACCCGATGAGCGTGGCCGAGAACGGCGCCACGCTGACTGTCACCAAGGCGGAGGCCGACGCGTACCCGAGCCAGCTCGCCGCCGGCCAGTCGCTGATTCAGGTCGTCGCCGGCGAGGCGCTCAGCGAGCGGCAGGCCCTGGAGGCGCTGCTCCTGCCGTCGGCCAACAACATCGCGCACATCCTCGCCCGGTGGGACGCCGGTAACGACGCCGCCTTCGTGGCCAAGATGAACGACGAGGCGACCAAGCTCGGAATGGCCAACACGCAGTACACGGACCCGTCCGGGCTGGACCCCGCGACCGTGAGCACCCCCGGCGATCAGGTCATCCTCGCCCGCAAGGCGATGGACATCCCGGCGCTGGCCCAGATCGTGTCGATGCCGCAGACCACGCTGCCCATCGTCGGCGAGGTCAAGAACGTCAACACCATCCTGGGCCAGGATGGCATCGTCGGTCTCAAGACCGGCTTCACCGACCAGGCCGGTGGCTGCCTCCTGTTCGCCGCCGCGATCACCGTGGAGGGCCAGACGCTCCGGGTACTCGGCGCCGTGTTGGGAGTCGGTACGCAGACGTCAGACGCCTTCACGTCCAGCCGCGCCCTCATCAAAGCCAGCGGCGCGCTGGTGCACAAGTACCGCGTGGTGCACGCCGGGCAGCAGGTGGCGACGGTACGCGGCCCGCTCGGCCAGCACACGACCCTCGCCGCGTCGCGTGATGTCGAGGTGCTCGGCTGGCCCGGCCTCACCTACCGGATCGACACCAAGGCCACGGTGCCGGCCCGGGTCGAGGCGGCGGTACTGGTGGGCACGCTGAACTTCACCGCCACCGGCGCGCCGGTAGCGACTGCCGTGCAGACCGGCGGAGCGCTCCCGTCGGGTTGGTGGCGCCGGCTGACCCACCTGTAGCCGCCCATCCGGGAAGGGATTGACAGCACCGGCCACAATCACCAGTGATCGGACCGACATTCATCGGTATCGCTGGAGGTCACCGTGCGCCGGACAGTTGTCACGGCAAGCGTCGCAATCGCCCTACTGACGGCCTCCTGCGGCGGTGGTGGCAGGGACGCCGCGTCGCAGAAGGCGTGTAACGACACTCGCGCGGTCCTCAAGCTGTACGACCAGTACCGATCGTTCGTGCCGGAGCTCCGGGCAGTGGCGGCCGAGGCCATGGGCCCGAAGCTGGCCGAGATCGCCAAGACGGCCAAGGGCGCGGTACGAACCTCGATCCAGGCTCTCGCCGACGGATCCAACGGCCTCAACCTCGACTCCGGCCAACTGGTGACCGAGTTGCAGCCGCAACTCGCCAGCTACGACTCCAGGATCGCCGCCGCCCGGCCCGCATTCGAATCCGCCTGCAAGTAAAAGACTCTTCACCGCCCGCTCAGGTCTGTGTCCATGTCGCACCGATGCGGCATCGACAGCCGGCTCGCTCGCGCCGACGATTACCTTCATGGACGAACGCGGCAACCCCCGGCCGTGACCCCGATCGAGGCGGCCTCCTTCGGCGTGGACCTGCGGACGGCGGGGTGGGAGGCTGCTGCCGTGAGCGCCGAGACAGACCGCGACCCGCACCGCGACGTGAATCGCGGCGTGAATCGCGGCGGGCCCGGCGCGGTGGTTCGCGAGCCCGATCACGAACCGGTCCTGCCGCGCGTGGTCGAACTGCACACCGGGATCCGCCGGATCGTCACCGGGGTGGTGCTGCTGTCCCGGCTGACCACGCTCGGCTTGGCCGCGTTGAGCATCGTCTCGCTGGTTCGCTTGCACGGATACACCGACCCGCGGCTGGCCGCCGTGGTGTATCTCGCGGTCGCCGTCTGGAGTGGAGTGTTCCTGCCGCTGGTCGCCAGGCGCGATCCGATTCCCGTGCGGCTGCTCGCCATCGATGTCGGCGTGATCGCCGTCGCCGTGATGGTACTGCCATGGGCCACCCGTACCCCCGCGTTCGCCACCGTGGCCATTCCCGACTTCGAGGCGGTCATCGCGTCCGTGGCGGTGGCGGTGGCACTGGTCACCGGCTCCATCCGGGCCATCGGTGCGGGCTGCCTCGCGCTTGCCGTCGCGTTCCTGGTGGGGCAGATTCCGGCTCCACACGTGGACGTGGCGTCCACGCTCAACGCGATCGGCTGGCAGGTCACCACCGCCGCCTGCTGCCTGGTGTTCATCCGCCGGCTGCGCGCGCTCGCCCACACCGTGGACGCCGCCACCGATGACGTCATCGCGGCGCGCGAACGGCTGGCCGCCCGCCGCACCCAGGCCGAGGAGCGCATGCGCCACTTCCACGAGCAACTGCGCCGCCACCGCGCCCTGCACGACGGGCCGCTGCGCCTGCTCACCGCGATCGCCGGACCCGGCCCGGCCGGTCACGCCGATCCCGCCGTACGCCGGCAGGCCGCCATCGCCGCGAACGTACTGCGCGGCGCCACACCGGACCACCCGGACGGTACCCTCGCCGAACTGTCCCTCGCGCTCATCGAGGCCGGCAACGACAGCGCCGCACACGGGCTACGCGTGGAGTACCACTTCGCCAACCTCCCCGACACGCTGCCACCGCACGTCGTCGACGCGCTGCGCGGCGCCAGCGCCGAGGCTCTCGCCAACGTCGCCAACCATGCCGGTACCACCCGGGCCCGGCTGACCGCGCTCGGCGGCGCGGACCCGGATCAGTCCCCGGACCAGCCGACCGTCACCGTTGCCGTGGTGGACCAGGGCAAGGGCTTCGATCCGAACGCAACCCCCACCGGGTACGGCATCCGCCACTCCATCCAGGCCCGCATGGCGGAGGTTGGCGGTACCGCCACGATCGACAGCCATCCCGGCCACGGCACCCGCGTCGACCTCCGGTGGCCCCGGTGACCACGGCGACGATCCGGGTCGCCGTCATCGACAACGACAAGCTGGCGCCGGCCGGGCTGCGCGCGCTGCTGGGCGAAAGCCCGAACATCCGGCTCGTACACATCGCCACGAGTCTCCGGGAACACCTCGCCAGCGCACCCGAGACCGACGTCGTGCTGCTCGACCTCATGCTCGAAGACGGCACCCAACCGGCCGCCAACGTCGCGGCCCTGTGCGCTACCGGCGCCCGCGTCCTCGTCTTCTCCGTACACGGGGACCGCCGGCACATCCGCGCCACCATCCGCGCCGGCGCCGGCGGGTACCTCATCAAGGACGACGATGCCGGCAAGCTCACCGACGCGATCCGCACCGTCCACAGTGGTCAGCTCGCGCTCACCACCGAGCTGATCAGCATCATCAACGACAACCCGCCCGAGCTGTCGCCGCAGGAACGCCAAGCGCTGTACCTGTACGGTACCGGCAGCACGCTGGCCGCCACGGCTCGCCGGATGGGCGTCGCCATCCCCACCGTCCGTACCTACCTCGACCGGATCCGCGCCAAGTGGGCCGCGGCCGCCGAACCCGTCGACGACATCCGCGCCCTCATCTACGAGTACCCACCCGACGACCCGCCGCGCAAAGGAGCGCCATGAATCTGCGGCGGCCGCCGGAGTCGAGTGAACCGGGCCACCCGACGGCAATTGGATCTAACCAATAGTCCGGTGCGCCCATAGGGTCGCCTGCATGGCGACCACGAACTCCAGAGCTGACACCGTCGCGGCTGCCGTTCGCCCGGGTACCACCCGGCCGCCATTGCTGAGCCGTGCCTTGCTGCTGCGGTTCGTATCGATCGCCGGTGCGTCGATCAGCTTCTACCTGCCGCTGTCGGTCACCCCGGTACTGGCGGCGTCGGCCGGGTCCCATGGCACAGCCGGCCTCGCCACCGGCGCGTTGCTGTTGGCCACGGTGTTGACCGAGTTGGTCACCCCGTGGATCGCGACGCGTGTGGGGTACCGCTGGTCCCTCGCCGGCGGTCTGTTCCTGCTCGGCGCCCCGGCCCTCGTGCTGATCCGGGCGGCCCCGCCGATTGCGGTGATCGTCGCCGTCAGTGCGGTGCGCGGCATCGGCTTCGCGGTCACCGTGGTCGCGGGCGGCGCGCTGACCGCCGCGCTCATTCCCATGCAGCGCCGCGGGGAGGGACTGGCGGTCACGGGTCTGGTGAGCGGTGTACCGTCGCTGATCGCGCTTCCGCTGGGACTCTGGGCGGCGCAGCGCTTCGGCTTCGCCGTAGTGTTCGCCGCGACCGCCGCCGCGCCGCTGCTGGCACTCGCGACGGTACCGGCCCTCCCCGCGCGGCCGGTAGCCAGCGCCACAAAGCACGGCATCCTGCGCGGTGCCCGTACGGGAACGTTGATGCGTCCCGCCATGACGTTCGCGGCGTCGACGGTGGCGGCCGGGGCGCTGGTTACCGCGCTACCGCTGGCCGCGATACCGGCCGTGGCGCCGATCGCCCTGTTCGCGCAGTCGGCAACGGCGGCCGCGGCCCGATGGGTGGTGGGCCGGCGCGGCGATCGCCGCGGTAGCCTCACCCGGGCGCTGGTGCCTGGCGTTGCCCTGGCCATGCTGGGCATGGCGGCGACGTCGGTCACGAGGTCGCCAGTGCCGGTGATCGCCGGCGCGGTGCTGTTCGGCGCCGGATTCGGGGCACTGCACATCGCCACCCTGACCCTGATGTACTCCCGGGTTCCGGTGGCCGACTATGGCACGGTCAGCGCGATCTGGAACGCCGCATACGACTTGGGCATGGGTATCGGTGCGGTGGGCGTGGGGCTGGTGGCCGCCACGACCGGGTATCCGGCAGCCTTCCTGCTCACCGCCGCCGCCATGCTCCCCGCGCTGTTCATCGCGCGCCGAGACACGACCGCCGGACGCTCATAAAGCCACACACACGCGAATCGTCAGAACCTGCTGTGTGCCAACCAGTGTGTGAGCAGGGCCCGGTCCCCGGCAATCTGCACGCCTTGCTCGTCGGGATCGAGTCGCCGGTTCAGCACGAGCAGCAACTCCCGAGCCCGTGCCTGGACTGTCACGTCCGCCGGCGCCTGCCCCGACCGCCAGGTGGCTCCGGCCGGCGTGCGCTCCACCAGCCAGTCGGCACCGGTAAGGCCTGGGTCGGTCGCCCGCAACTGCATCGTCTCGCCCGTGCCGGCCAGACCGGTCATCACGGGATTCGCGCCCCCAGTGTTCGACAGTGTGGCGATCGTGGCGAGCAGGTCAGATACTCCATCGGCGGCGACGTCGGCGGCCACGTCGCCACGACCGCCGGATGCCAGCTCAACATCGAAGCGGTGGATCAGCTCGTCGTGCAGCATCTTGCGGAGCCAGAACCCGGCCGTCCCCTCGGCGCGCCAGGTCCACACCGCTGCGTCGGCTCCGCAATCGCGAATCGCCTGGGTGAGGTGGCGGGCGCCGGTGATCAGCCACTCCGACCACGCATCCGGATCCTGCGGCGGGTCCACGAGGGCGTAGGGCGGCGGGGTCCGCAGCCGTCCCGAAACGATCCCCGCCGCCCAACGGTGCCCGGTCCCGACGTGCGTGACCAGATCACGCACCGTCCACTCTGGACAAGTCGGTACCCGGGTCGCCGGGGCGAGACCGGAGACCGCCGCGGCGAGCCGGGCGGTCTCGGTCGCAAACTCCGCCTCGCAACGGTTATGCGCCAGCCAGGTCACTGACCCAGCTTAGACCCGGCCGGACCATGGACCGCCCTGGCCGGTCGGCTGCGCGGAGACCGACCGGCCAGGGACGCACATCGGGTAGGGCGATTGGGTCACAGGGCTGGGTAGGTCGGGAAGGAGCAGCTGGGTACGCTGCCGCTACCCGATACCGTGCCGGTCGTCACGCCGGTACCGCTCGGCTTCACGTTGGAGTTGTACAGGCCGACGTTCGCGTACTCGGCCGTGGTCGTGGTCTTGTCGAGTGAGACGTTCTCCAGCGTGAGACCCAGCGGGTGGGCCGAGTCCAGACCGTTCATCACGTTCGATCCGCTGGACACCGAGCTCGTCGAGCGCATCCCGTTGACCAGGATGTTGGTGAAGTACGGGATGGTGCTTCCGGTCCCGTTGGAGTAATGGGTATCGAAGACCAGCGGCTGCTTCACCAGGGTCACGCACGTGCTCAGGTACGAGACCTGGTTGACCGTACCGCCGGCGGCCGGACTGCTCTTGATCCGTACGCCGATGGTGCTGCCGCCCGCGTTGCCCGCGGAGTCGGTACCGGTCAACGTGTTCCGCTCGACCAGTATGTTCGACGCTCCCGAGGTCGTCTCGCTACCGATCGAGATGCCGTGTGTTCCGTAGAAGTGGCTGTCCCGGATGGTGATGTTCCTGGACGCGGCCGAGCCTGCCTTGATGGCGATACCGTCGTCACCGTCCTGGATGTAGCTGTACGCGACCGTCACGTTGGTGGCACCGCTGGGATCGATGCCGTCGGTGTTGCCCGCCGTGGCCGGCGTCTTGATGCGTACGCCCCATGCGGTGAAGCCGGTTCCGTTCTGGTACGACACATGGAAGTTCGGCGCGTTGAGCAGATCGATGTTGTACAGCGTGAAGTTGTTGGCGTGGCTGGTCTGGATCATCCGGAAGTTGTTCTGCGTCTGACCGCTCAACTTGGCTTGTGCGGCCAGATCCCACCACGTTGTCGACGTATTGAGGATGTCGAGGTCCCCGCGCGCGTCGATCCGCCCCTGCGCGCCGCTTGCGGCCCGCACGCCCTCGATGCCGGAGTTCGAACCGTTCACCGTGATGAACGGGTGGCAGCCGCCGGAGTTGGCCGATACCGTACCGCACGTGGCGGATACGCCGGACACCTGGTAGTTGCTGGCGTTGAGCGAGGCGTACAGCGTGACGTTGCTGTCGACGACCAGGGCGACGCCGGCGGGGATGGTCAGCGGCCCGGCGAGGAAGGCCACGTGGGTACCGCTGGCCACGAGCTTGACCGCCACCGGCGTGGTACCGCTCTGGCTGCAACCGTTCAGGGCGGACTGGATGCGTGAGGTGTCGGGGGGAGTCTGCTCCTGGGTGCTGCCGGACTTGCGGTTGGCCATGGTGAGGCCGGCGCTGAGCGTGGCACACACCGTGGTCGGCAGGGTCGGCTCGGTGACGTTTCGGGTATCTCCGGTCGCTACCGGCGGCAGCGACGCCGCGTTCGAGACCGAGTGGCCCACCACGACTGCCGCGCCGACGAGTACGGCACAGCCGGCGGCCGCCAGCCGCGCGAATGCGACTCTCGGCCGGATGTGGCCGGCATGACGAGCGTGCACTGTTACCTCCATGGGACGGTAGCCGGCCATCAGCGGTACGAGCCGTCGAGCAGGCCGTCGATGTACTTTTCGACGTTGGTGTATCCGGTGTGGTCGAAGTCGCCGGTGGCGTCGGACGCGTTGTTGGGGTTCAAGCCGTACTTGACTTCCCAACTGTCGGGCATGCCGTCGCGGTCGGTGTCGACTGGGGCGGTACCGCCCGCGATGGTGCCGTAGCCACTGTTGCCCAGGCCGGTGCTGGATTGGTGGGCCCACAGGCTTCCGCTCGTGCCCACCGATCGCACGTCCGACAGGACCAGGTTGTCGACCTGGTCCCGGGGCAGCGCTCCGGACTTGGCCAGCACGTTGGCGTACGCGGTGGCCGCCGGTACGGTCGGGATGGATGTGGTCGTCGACGCCCACGGGCTGGACAACGCCGTCGCGCCGCCGCCCACGCCGAGCGTCGAACCGTTGAGGCTGCCGTCCTTGTTGCCGTCGAGCAGGTTCCCGCTGTTGTACACCGATTGGTTGCCCATCTGGTAGTACGCGTTCCCGGCGCTCGTGGTGCGCGGGCCGGCGATGAAGTAGTTGCCGACCACGTCGTGGGTGAAGTGACCGCTGGAGTTTCCGGCGGTGTACCCGGCCTGGTAGTCATACACCACGTTGTTGATGTATTGGGTGTTTGCCTTTGCCAGCGGATTGCGGTTGTGCGCGTTGGCGAACAGGTTGTTGTACCAGGTGTACGGCCCGGTCTCGGTGTGCGCCGCGAACTGCTGGCCGATCGGGTCCGCGTCGATCGAGTACTGCATCGTCACGTTCTTCGCGCCGACGCTGTCGATGTTGTTCCACTGGGCGAACTCGATGGAGACGTGGTCGAAGATCATGTCGGTGGTGTTGAGCAGGTTGATGCCGCTCTTCGTGGAGTCCGGGTCGAGGTCGCCCTGGCGGAACCGTACGTCGCGCACGATGACGTTGGACGAACCGGAGAAGGAGACCTCGCGGCCCATGATGCCGATGCCGCCGCCCGGTGCGGTCTGCCCGGCGATGGTGAGGTTGCTCTTCACCGATACCGCTGAGGACAGGTTGATGTATCCGCCCACGTCGAACACGACGGTCCGGTTCGACGCGCTGACCGCGTCCCGGAACGATCCGCTTCCGCTGTCGTTCACGTTCGTCACGTGGTACACGCTGCCACCGCGACCACCGGTGGCCACCGCGCCGAACCCGACCGCGCCGGGGAAGGCAACCACCGGACCCGACGGGGTGCTCGGTGCGGGTGCGGCAGATATGATCTTGAGTGACCACTGCATGCGGGCGATGTCGGAACAGGTCTCCTCGACGATGGGATTGGTACCCGCGGTGGAACCATCCTTGTCGCTGATGCACAGGCCGGTACCCACGCTCTTGATGACGTACTTGCCGGACGCGGCCGTGGAAGCCGTGAACGTCCAGGTCTGGTTGCTGCTGCCGCCGCAGGTGTATTGCCACAGCTGGGTACCGGACGTCGTCGAGGCCGACGGTACGTCCACGCACCGTCCACTGTTGACATTCACCAGGCCCAAGCCGCCGCCCTGCGCCACGGCCTTGAACTCCTGATCGGTCGCGGTGGCGCTACACGCCACCTGAACCAGCAGGACCGAGTTGCCGGTACCGGCGCCGGTCACGTCGATACACTTCCCGCTGGCGCCGCTGGCCAGTTCGTACACTCCTCCGGTACCCGGGTCGGTGGCCGCCGCGGAGGGCCACACCGACACTGCAATGACCGCAACCGGTACGGCCAAGACCGCCACCAACCCGCCGGCCAGCCGCCCGCGCCGGCGCCGCGCCGCGACCCGATCCTCTGGACGCATCGCATCCCCTTCCACATACCTGGCAGTCCCGTGCATCGATAGGTTGATGCGCCTCGCTGGGGCGGATAACAGAAATCGCCCAGCCGCTTGGCAGACCGGCAAGATCGTTCCGGGAGATCCGGACCTAAGATCATCCGCGCTGCCTGCGCACCGAAGTTGACCTGCGGAAACGATCGTCCGGCAAGGACGGCGGTGGACTGGTTCAGGCCACCCCGGGAGTCACGCCGGAGGACCTGGATTCGCTGGTTTCAACCGGCTTTCAGCGCCGCGCCCGCTAGCCACGAAGTGTACGGTACTGTATCGTACACTTCGTGGCCAGAGGCGCGGCTCGGGAAGACGCGATCCTCGCGGCGGTCGTGGACCTGCTGGGCGAGGTCGGGTACGAATCGCTGACCATGGATGCGGTAGCGGCACGGGCGCACGCGAGCAAGACCACCATGTACCGCCGCTGGCCCGGCAAGCCCGAGCTGGTCCGGGCCGCGATCGACCGGTACGTGGCCGGGCGGGTACTGGCCGCCGGGGACACGGGCAGCCTGCGCGGCGACCTGCGGGCCGTGGTGTCCGCCCTGCGCGGGCACCTCACGCCCGAGTTCCTGGCGGTGATGAACGGGCTCGGCCGGGCCGCGACAGACGATCCGGAACTCGCCGCGAGCCTGCGCCCGCTGCTTCTCGGTCAGGACGCGGTGGCCAAGGAGGTCGTCGACCGCGCGGTCGACCGCGGCGAACTCCCCCGCGCCGCCGCGCCCCGCCTCGCCGCGTTGATACACGAGGTGATCGAGGCGCAGGTCTTCCGGCGGATGGCGCTGGGCGCCGGACTCGGCGGTGACTTCGGCCGCCATCTCGTGGACGACATCGTCCTACCCCTGATCGCCGGCACCCTCGCGGCGCAACCCCACCACCGGAAAGGAAGGCGCTAGATGTCCCTAGCCACCTTTGACGACGCGACGATGCACGCGTTCACGCGAGAGTTCGAGGAACTGTTCTACGCCAACGCCGCCACCGCGATGACGCAGTACTACACCGCGCAGGCGCACCTGATGGGGGACGGCATGCAGCCCATCCGGGGCCACGCGGCCATCGAGGCGTTCTGGACCGCCGCCACCGCGCGGGTCAACGGCGCGGGCGCGCGGCGCGAGATCAAGCTGCAGGAGTGGTCCAGCTCGGGCGATCTCGGGTACGCCCTGTGCACGGTATCCGTGACGCTGCCCGCCGCTACCCGATCGGTGTGGGACACCACGGTGTGGCGGCGCGGCGATGACGGCCGCTGGCGCATCGAGGTGGACATCTCCACGCCACTCCCCTAATGAGAAGGACGCTCGGGAGCACCGAGCAGGCCGCGGTTGTAGCCTTCGGCAACCGCGGCCGCGCGGTCGTTGACGTCAAGCTTCGCGTAGATGTTGAGCAGGTGCGTCTTGACCGTGGCCTCGGTGATGAACAGCCGGGCGGCCGCCTCCCGGTTGGTGTTGCCGGCCGCGACCAGGCGCAGCACCTCCAGCTCGCGCTGGCTCAGCGGGCCGGTCGAGGGTGCCGGGGTGCGCAGCCGGCTCATCAGGCGGGCGGCGACCGACGGCGAGAGCGCGACCTCGCCGCGGGCGGCGGAGCGTACGGACCGCAGCAGCTCGTCCCGCGGTGCGTCCTTGAGCAGGTATCCGGTGGCGCCGGCCTCGATCGCGGGCAGCACGTGGCTGTCCGTGTCGTATGTGGTCAGCACCAGTACCCGGGCCGGTACGCCACGCCGGGTCAGCTCGTGGATCGCGGTGACCCCGTCCATGCCCGCCATCCGCAGGTCCATCAGGATCACGTCCGGCGCAAGCGCCTCGGCCAGCCGTACCGCCTCAGCCCCGTCCGCCGCCTCGCCTACTACGGTGAATTCGGGGTCGCGGGCGAACATGCTACTCAGCCCGTCCCGTACCACCGGGTGGTCGTCGGCGATGAGCAGTTTGATCGGTGTACTCACGAACGCACCTCCGGCACCGCGGCGGGCAGGCAGGCCGAGATCCCGGTCCCACCCCCCACCTCCGACTCGATCTGCAACGTGCCCGACAGCGCCTCGATCCGCTGCCGCATCGCCACCAGTCCGAAGCCCCCGTCGCGCGCGATCCGTGCGCTCGGGTCGAAGCCGGGGCCGTCGTCGCGGACGTCCAACGCCACCTGATAGTCCATATAGGACAGTGTGAGGCCGACGCGGGTGGCGGTGCCGGCGTGCTTGGCGACGTTGGCCAACGCCTCCTGGGCCGTCCGTAACAGGGCGACCTCGGCCTCCGGACGCATCGTGCGGGTTTCGCCGGTGACAGTCACCTGGGCCGGGATGTGGTTGCGGGCCGACCACTTGGCCGCCACCTCGGCGATGGCGTCGGCGAGGCGGCCGGTCTCCAGCGGCTCCGGGCGCAACTCATTCACCGAGCGGCGCGCCTCGGTCAGGCTCTCCCGGGCCAGCGCGGTCGCCGCCGCGTGGTGCCGCCGCCACGCGGCCGGGTCGCCGGCCGCGTGCTCGGCCGCCTGCAGCTGGGTGACGATACCGGTCAATCCCTGGGCCAGCGTGTCGTGGATCTCCCGGGCCAACCGGGCCCGCTCGTCCAGTACGCCAGCCGCGCGGGCCTGCTCGACCAGCCGCTCCTGCAGCGCCGCGTTGTCGGCCAGTGCCGCGGCCAGCCGGGCGTTCGCCTCCCGGGTCTCGCGCAGCGCCGCCTCCCGGGAGTTGTAGTACCGCGTGCCGACCTCGCCGATCCACGCCACCAGGCACATCGGCGCGATGTTGACGAACACGATCGCCAGGTATTCGAGGCGGCCGACCCAGGAGCCGGTATCCACGCCGGCCGCCTGTGCCGTACCGGCCACCACCGCGACACCGGCGATGAAGTACAGCTCGCGCGGCCAGCCGATGATCCGGTACGCGTAGAAGTACAGCGCCGGCGTGTACAGGCCGAACCAGGGGTCGCGCACGACCATGACCAGCCCGAACAGGATCAGGCCGGCCAGGAAGACGGCCATCACGCCGGTC
>JBPYFB010000564.1:0-5817 GCA_051986465.1 Rugosimonospora sp. | reverse complement strand
CGCCGCCAAGGCCGCCGCAAGAACGCCCGAGAGCAGCTCCGCACCGCCCATGAGATGCTGTCCGGCATGGGCGCGGATGGATTCGCGGCCCGCGCCGCCCGCGAGCTGCGCGCCACCGGCGAACAGCCGCGCAAACGAACGATCGAGCCGGCCGATGCGCTCACCGCGCACGAACTCCACGTTGCGCGACTCGTCGGTACCGGGGTCGACCTCCAAAGAGGTCGCGGCGCACCTGTACCTGAGCCCCCGCACGATCGACGCCCACCTGCGCAACATCTTCAGCAAGCTCGGCATCACGTCTCGTCGGCAGCTCAGGAACCTGCAGCTCCCCTGACCTCTGCCTTATAGCGGAAGTCACGGGTGGCGCCAACACAGGAGGATGCCGACCAGGATGATCTTGGTGGAGCTGAGGGGATTTGAACCCCTGACCCCCTCGATGCGAACGAGGTGCGCTACCGGTCTGCGCCACAGCCCCTTGCCGATCCCCGCTCGTACTGGCGGAAGACCGGCGCCCAGATTAACAGGTACCGGCATCCTCCGGCGAATCAGTACCCCGCCGCCCGGGCCTCGTACGCCCGACCCCTGGCCGGTCCGCGCGCCGTCGCCGCCACGTACCGCTGCGACAGCCGCAGCGATTCCCGTTGCGCCGCCGCCCGGGCCGCCGCCGCACGCCGCAGCGCCTCCCGCCGGGCCGCCAGCCGCTGCGCCTGCTCCCGGCGCAGCTCAGCCTGGCGGGAGGCGAGCCGGACCGCGCGGCGGGCCGCCGCGATCCGTTGCCGCCGCTCCACAACCGCGCGGTGCCGCAGGTGGACCAGGTAGTAGAGCAGCATCAGCAGGCTCGGCGCCGAGCCGATCCAGAAGCCCGGACCGACCAGGCCCACCCCGACCAGTTCGATGACGTTGAGCAGCACCAGGGCGGTGAGGACCCGGCGCCGCCTGTTCACAGCCGGCGGCAGCGTCCAGGCCCGCGGCCTGCGCCGCCGCGCGGGCACCGCCGACCGGGGTGCCACCGACACGGGTACGGCCGACACCGGGGCGGGCGACACCGGCGCCGCCGAGACAGGCATCGCGGATACCGGAGCGGTGGCCGGTACCCCCGAAACCGAGCGCGGCGGGTTGAGTGGGTGGCGTCCGGGCACGGTGCGGCGACGGCGGTGGCGGTCGATCACCCGCGCCGTGCTCAGCGCCCGCTCCGCCACCAGCCGCTCCGTCGCGTCGTACCGGCGGACCAGTGCCGGCGCGAGTGCGAGCAGCCCGGCGGCGGCGAGGACGGCGAGGAGTACCGAGGTCGGCACCCTCACTCCTCCCGTCGGGAAATTACACCCTTGTCATTCGAGAGTACGGGCAGGTAGGGCAAGCCGCGCGCAGGAAACGCGAAGCAACGCTCAGATCGGGGTACGGGAGACCCGGTGCCAGCGGGCCAGCAGCCCACCCTCTGACGCGACGTCCTCGACCGTCATCGCGTACCCGATGTGGTCGCGCCACGCGCCGTCGATGTGCAGGTACCGCGGGTGGTACGCCTCCTCGCGGAAGCCGAGCTTCTCGACCACCCGGCGGGACGGCTTGTTCTCCGGTCGGATGTTCACCTCGATGCGGTGCAGCCCGCCGGCTGAGAAGGCGTGGTCCACGGCCAACGCGAGGGCGGTGGGGATGATCCCGTGGCCGGCGACCCGGGAGTCCACCCAGTAGCCGGCGAAGCCCGAGCAGAAGGCGCGCCGCACGATGTTGCCGATGGACAGCTGGCCGACCAGGCGGTCCTGGTAGCAGACGGCGAACGGCATCGCCTCGCCCAGCCGGGCCGAGCGGCGCAGTTCGCGCAGGACGTAGTGGAACGAGCCCGGGGAGTTCAGCTCGTACCAGGGGCCGGGCGGCGTCGGCTCCCACGGGGCGAGCCAGGCCTCGTTCGCGCGGCGCACCGCTGACCAGGTCTTGCCGTCGCGGCGGTGATAGGAACGAAGTTTGACCGGGCCGTCGGCGAGGGTGACCGGCCAGCCGGGCTGGAAGATCATCGGCGACGGTCCAGGAGCAGTACGTCCACTGTGGACCCGGCGGGGGCGCTGGCCACCTTCTCGCCGAGCACCATGAGCCCGTTGGCGTTGGCCATTCCGGACAGCGTGTACGGGCCGCCGGCCAGCGGGGCCACCGTGTACCCGCCGCCGCGACGCTCGGCCACCTGGGCGGGCCGGAACTCGCGCAGTCCCAGCGGCGAGTCCACGGTCTCCAGCAGGTGCGCGCCGACGCTCGGCCGGAACACCGGCTCGGCACCGGACAGGACCTGGATCACCGGCCGGGCGAGCACCTCGAAGCCGACCAGCGCGGCGCCGGGGTCGCCGGGCAGGCAGATGATCGGTACCTCCTCGTTTCCCACGGTTCCGTAGCCTAGCGACGAACACGGATAAACCGATACGTCCGTGAACGTCACGAGCCCCTTGGACAGCACCCGGCGCACCATGTCGCCCGGTCCGGTACCCGTACCCCCGCTGGTGATGATGAGGTCGGCCCGCAGCGTCTGTTCGTCCAGCAGCCCGCGCAGCGCCTCGGGATCGTCGTCGCAGATCCCGACCCGGTACGCGTGCGCGCCGGCCTCGGCGGCGGCCGCGGTCAGCGCGTGCGAGTTGACGTCGACGAGCTGCCCGGGCTGGCTCGTCCGGCCCGCGTCGACGAGTTCGTCTCCGGTGGACACCACGACCACGCGCGGGCTCGGGCGCACCACGACGTGTCCGATGCCGGTCGCGGCGAGCAACGCGACCAGGGCCGGCGTGACGTCCGTGCCGGCGCGGGCGAGCAGCGACTGGGCGGGCAGCTCGTCGCCGCCGCGCCGCACGCCGAAGCCCTTCTTCGCCGACCAGCGGATCTCCACGGCGGCCATGCCCTGGTCGGTGGAGGAGACGGGTACGACCACGTCGGCTGTGGCCGGCAGCGGCGCGCCGGCGGCGACCGAGAAGCAACTGCCCGGGGTCAGCCGTACCGGTCGCCAGCTGGCGGCGGCGAGGTCGCCGAGCACGTTGAGGCGCACGGGTCGGTCCGGTCCGGCGGTGGCCAGATCCTCGAACCTGGCCGCGTACCCGTCGATCGCGGCGTGGTCGAACGCGGGCAGCGGGCCGGCGGCGAGGACGTCCTCGGCGAGCACGTTGCCGTACGCCTGGGTGAGGTCGAGGTCGAGCGGCGGCAGCGGCCGCAGGCCGCGCAGCACCATCGCCAGGTAGTCGGCGAGCGGGGTCAGGTGGCCGGCCACGCCGCCCCGCGAGCCGCCCGGGCCGTACACGGTCGAGCCCACGGCACCGCCACGGCCGGGCGCCGACGCGGAGGCCCGGTACCCTGACGGGCCGCCACCGCCTGGCTGCTCAACCGTCGCGGTCACCCCTAGCCTCTCTCCTTAGTGTTCGCCACGAAGTCCGCCAGCCACTCCAGGAACTGCGGGCCGAGGTCGGACCGCTGGCAGGCGAGCTGGACGACCGCCTGCAGATAACCGAGCGGCGCGCCCGTGTCGTACCGGGTTCCCCGGAACACCACACCGTGAACCGGGGTGCCCTCCGCCATGAGCAGGGCGATCGCGTCGGTCAGCTGGATCTCGCCTCCCGCGCCGGGGCCCGTGCGCCGGATCGCGTCGAAGATCGCGCTTGGCAGCACGTACCGGCCGACCACGATGAGGTTGCTCGGCGGGTTCTCCTTTGGCTTCTCCACCAGGCCGGTGACCTCGACGACCTCCAGCTTGGCCTTGCTGTTCTCGCTCGAGGGCTGCACCGAGGCGACGCCGTACCGGGAGACCTCGTCCCAGGGCACCTCCAGCAGGGCGAGCACGATGCCGCCGGTGCGCGCCTGCAGGTCGAGCATGTCCGGCAGCAACGGGTCGGCCTCGTCGGTGAACTCGTCGCCGAGCAGCACCGCGAACGGCTCACCGCCCACGTGCGACTCCGCGAAGGACACCGCGTGCCCGAGGCCCAGCGGTTCCGCCTGACGACACGTGTAGATCTCGGCCAGCTCCGCCGGGCGCTTCACCTCGGCCAACCGCTTCAGGTCGCCCTTCGCCTCCAGGTGCGCCTCGAGGTCCGGCCGGCGGTCGAAGTGGTCGACCATCGACGTCTTGCCCCGGCCGGTGACCAGCAGGATGTCGGCGATGCCGGCGGCGGCGGCCTCCTCGACGATGTACTGCAGCACCGGGCGATCGACGACGGGTAGCAGCTCCTTCGGCACCGCCTTGGTGGCCGGCAGGAATCGGGTCGCCATCCCGGCGGCAGGAATGACCGCCTTGACGGCGCGTCGTTGTCCGGCGTCGGTCGCCACTACGGATCCTCCTCGTGTCGGAACGTCCGGCATGCTCTCAGGCTATCGGCCGCGGGACTGTCGCGGCGGGTGTGGGCCGCCCGACGCGCCGCCACCTGCGGTACCGGCGACCACACCAGTGCGTGGCGCGGCCACCCGGCAGGTGTCGCGGCCGTCGGCCTTGGCGGCGTACAGCGCCTCGTCGGCCGCCTGCAGCACCGCCGCCCCGGTGGCTCCGTGCTCGGGGAAGACGGCCACCCCGACCGAGACCGTCACCGGTACCCGCCGGGGCACCCCGGGCCGCCTTGCGGATCTCTTCGCGTGGTCCCACCCGGCGCGGGGCAGCTCCAGACCGGCGCCCGAGGCCACTGCCGCCGCTTGAAAGCTTCGCGGTACCAGCATCGGAGTCGCCCGCACCGCGTCGCACAGCCGGAGCGCGACGGTCGTTCCGCCGGTCGCGTCGGTCTCGGGCAGCAGCAGCACGAACTCCTCGCCGCCCTGGCGGAACGCGAGGTCGACCTCGCGGATCTCGTCCCGCAGCCGGCGGGCGAACTCCGCCAGGACGGCGTCGCCGGCCGCGTGCCCGTGGGCGTCGTTGACCTCTTTGAACCGGTCCAGGTCGAGTACCAGCACGGCCAGCTGGTGGCCGAAGCGGCTGGCCCGCTCCACCTCGCGACGCATCGACTCGGAGAGCATGCGGTAGTTGTAGAGCCCGGTCAGCGGGTCGGTGTGCGACAGCCGCTGCGCCTCCTCGTACGCCCGCACGTTCTCCACCGCGACGGCCGCCTGGTCGGCGAGCGTACGCAGGGCGGCGAGGTCGGCGTCGTCGAAGTCCGCGCCGCCGAGCCGGTCGTACAGGGCGAGCACGCCGCGCACCGAGCCCGCCCGGCGCAGCGGCACCGCGAGGTAACTGGCGCCGCGCGGCTCGCCGGGCGCGAGCCTCGGGCCCTGGTGGCCGAAGGTGCCGCGCCGGGACTGGCCGCCCAGGGCCACGGTGCCGAGCAGGCCGGTACCCAGCGGCAACCGCAGGCTGGTGCCGTCCACGATGCCGACCAGGTCACCGCCGCCGACCGGGGCCACGAGCACCGCACCGGACCGGGCGCCCAGCACGGAGCGCGCGGTACCCAGGACAACCTCCTGGATGCGGGCCAGCTCGTGGGTACCGGCCAGGACGTCGCCCAGTACCCGAAGCTGTTCACGGACCTGGTCACGGACCTGGTCATGCAGCTCGTCGCGGTTGGCAGCGAGCTCGCCCAGCTGCCGCGACGCGACCCTGCCAAGCCCGGCGGCGAGGAGCGACCCGGCGACCGCGGCCGCGCCGAGCAGCCCGATCAGCGCGGGCGTGCGCGGGCCGGCCAGCGCGGCGATCAGCGCGCCGACCAGCACCGGTACGAGCGCCGCGGCGATGAGTACCCCGGTCAGTCGCCTGCGCAGCGTGGTCAACAACGGGCATCCCGGGTCGCCCGACGGGCGCGATGCCCCCCGCCTCGCGCCATTGGCGACCCGTGCTCCCCCCTCCGTAGTTGATGCTGCCATAGTGAGGAGTCTTAGGAT
>JBPYFB010000563.1:0-10702 GCA_051986465.1 Rugosimonospora sp. | reverse complement strand
CCGGCCTCACGTACGGGCTGTGGCACTCGACCGACGCGGGTGCCTCGTTCACCCGAATGTCCAATGTGGACGAGGCGGACGCGGTCGGCTACGGCAAGGCGGCGCCGGGGCACCGGTACCCGGCCATGTACACCACGGCGCGCATCGGCGGGGTACGCGGCATCTTCCGCTCGGACAACGCCGGGCGCAGTTGGGTGCGCGTCAACGACGACCGGCACCAGTACGCGTGGACCGGCCAGACCATCACCGGTGACCCGCGCGTCTACGGCCGCGTGTACCTCGCGACCAACGGCCGCGGCATCATCGTCGGCGACCTAGCGAGCTAAGCCAGCGGGAGCGGAGCGAGCACCAATGGCTCAAGCTTCCAGGCGCTGGCGCTTCTCGATCCAGGCCTCCACCTCGTCGGCGAGGTACGCGGGTCCGCCGCCGACCGTGCCGACCGGATGCGGGAAGTCGTCGTCCTCCATCGCGATCTCGCGCGCCTGGCTCTCCGGTACCCCAGCCATCGCGGCGATCTCCGCGTACCCGGCGAGCGGGGGTACCGCCGGCCGGTGCACCTGGATCTCCAGGTCGTCCCACGGCATGACGTGCACCTGTACCGCATGCCCGGGCGCGTCCGCGTTGACCGCCGCCTCCCGTACCGCTTGCAGCACCATGCTCGCCGCCAGCCGCAGGGTGTCGGCCTCCACGCATACCGAGATCGAGGTGCGACCCGCGTCCTCGTCGCTCGCGACCACCCCGGCGTAGCGGGTCAGCCGCTGCGCCAGCGCGTCCTGCCGCTCCCGGTCGAAGACCGCGTCCAGTTCCACGTATCCGCTCCACGCCAGCACACCGCGCAACTACCCAGTCGCGGCCCGTGCCACACCCGCCGCGGGCCTTTCCCTCCGGGGTATCTGGTCCGGGGGCGTACGGGTGCCGTCCGGCGCGGTACAGGTACGCGGAAATCCGCCGGGCCGCCGCCCAGGCAAGGGAGATATTTGCACGTACCACCTAATCCTTTCGGAATTACCGACGGTCGATACCACTCGAACAATCTGCTATCGGGGACACGGGGAAAGTAATTTGCCCAAACCTTTTGCGTATCGAACCGGTCGGTAGCATCATGTTGCTTGACTGGATGCGATCAGGGATCAGGGGACCATCATGGCTCGCAAGGTGGAAGTCAAACTCCTGGACGACACCGACGGTAGCGTCGCGGATGAGACCGTGTCGTTCGGCGTCGACGGCACCAACTACGAAATCGATCTGTCGCACAAGAATGCCTCCCGGTTGCGGGCCGATCTGGAGAAGTTTCTGCACGCGGCCCGGCGCGTCGGGCGCGGCGGCATAACGACCGCACGGCGTGGCCGCTCCGCTGGCACCGGCCCGGCCAGAGCGGATCGGGCGCAGAACCAAGCGATCCGCGATTGGGCCAGGCGCAACGGCATCGAGCTGTCCGAGCGCGGCCGTATTCCGCGTACCGTCATAGAGCGGTACGAGAGCGAGGCCGGGCACTGACCGCTACTCAAAGAGCGAGTGTTGCTCCGGATCGGTACGGCGACGGGCCCGGCGACGGGCCTGTATGACGATCAGATCGGCGGCCGCGATCGCCGCTAGTGCCACGAGGATCCACGCCGGTACCCAATAGCGCGCGATGAACAGCACGACGGCCAGCCCGGCACACGTCACCAGACCGAATGCCGCGAGCACCAGCCGCAGGTTCAGCGCGCTGTACGGATGGCCGATCGTCCCCCGTGCCCGTTTCGGTTGCGGACCCAATGGCATCGTGGGTCACCTCCCGGTCGGTCTTACCCGGTATGGCTACCCCGTCGCCGTGCCGCCAACCGAATCGCTCCCCCTAGGGCCGTTCTGTCATAGCGACGCCCACCCCTCCTCCTTACTGTCAGCGCAGCAATGCTTACCGACTGACACATTCCCGCACGGGGCTGAGCCATGGAGGACACATGCGCTGCGAGGATCTGACCAGTACGCGGAGCGAACCTGCCCTGGAGCAAAGCCTCGCACTGGCGGTGGACTAGACCCGTCGGCCAGCAGCGGAGCGAGCCACGCCACAGGATGGTGGGTTACCGACAGCGCCCGCGCCGGCGAGACGCCTCGCGGTCGCGTACCGCGGGCGGCTCATGCGCGAGACTCTGTGCGCATACCTCGCCGGCCACCCGGAGTTCGTACTCGTCGGGCAGACCGCCGAGATCGAGGCGCTCGCGACGCTGTGCCGGCTGCGCCGCCCGGACATAGCATTGGTCGAGGGCGAGCCGCTGACCGCCGACCGGGTCGCGGCGCTGCACAAGCTGCGCGAGGAGTTCCCAGCTGTGCACCTTGTCGTGACGTACAACAAAATGCTTCCATCAGGACTGCGGGCGGCGGTGCACGCTGGAATCACGACCTTGGTCCCCACGGCCCGGGGACTGTCGGGTCTGCTGCGCGCGCTGCGCGCCGACGGCCCGCGGGCGCTCCCCCACCCGCGTGACGGATCGGCCCTCACCGAACGGGAGGTCGAGGTGGTGTCGCTGCTGGCGTCGGGGCACAGCGTCACGGAGATGGCGCGGCTGCTCGACCTCAGCCCGCGCACCGTGGAGAACCACAAGCGACGGATATACGTGAAGCTGGGTGTGGGCACCCAGATACAGGCTGTCTCCCGGGCCACCTCGATCGGCCTGTCCGGGTCTGGGGGCGCGCCCCGCGACCGCCCACCCCCGCCGCTGCGCCCCGGTTCGCTCGTCGTGGTGTGCGGCGAGTCCGGCGAGGCGCTGACCCGGGTCGCCGGCACGCTGCGCGGGCGCGGCCTGACCGTCTTGCACGTATGCCACGCGGCCCAGCAGCACTGGCCGCAGCCCGAGGGACCCTCGCCGACGGTGTGGTCCGGTTCCCCCGGCGGCGCCGAGGTGGCGGTGAGTGTACTGGTCGACCCCGGGCCGTACGACTGGCTGCTCGCCGAGGACGTCGCCGCGCCCGTCGTCGTATGCGTCAGCGAACCGGAACTGTCCACTGTGGTCGATGCGTTGCTGCGCGGCAGCCGGGCCATCGTACGCGGGGCGGACGTCGACGATCAGCTCATCGCGGTGCTGTCCCTGGTGTGCCTCGGGTACGTCGCCATGCCCGCGGCGCATGTGGACAACCTCGCCGACTGGCTCGGGGTACAGCTGGGCGGGCGGCCCGGCGGGATACCCGAGCTGACCACGCGGGAGCTGGACATCCTGGGTTCCATCGCGCGCGGGGACACCGTGCGGCAGACCGCCCGCTCGCTGGGCATCGCGGTGAAGACCGTGGAAAACACCCAGGCCCGGCTCTTCCGCAAGCTGGGCGTACACAACCGGTCCGCCGCGCTGACCATCGCGTACCGGCTCGGCCTGGTCGAGACCGAGACCTGACGGCGTGAGGTTACCGGCTCAGGCCGTTTCGAGGACCACGTCGCCGCTGTCGTCGGCTGGGCGCGGCTGGCTGCGGGTGGCCGCCCGGTACACCAGGCCCATCCCGACGATCTGCGCGAGGTGGTACGCGGACGTGGGGTCCAGCCCCACCCATTCGGTGACGCTCGGGCTCAGCCCCTGTACCGCGCCGGCCGCGCCGCTGGCGAGGATGCCCAGCAGGACCGGGCGCGCCAGCGGGTGGTGCTGCAGTGCGGCCCGGCCCCACAGCGCGAGGATGCACAGCATCGTGATGCTCTCGCAGCTCAGGATCGCGGCGACGCCCGCGTGCCCGGTCAGTGCCAGCGCGGCGTAGGCGATCAGGCCGAACGAGCGCAGCAGCCAGAACGCGCGCGCCCGGCCGGACCCGAGCACCTCGGCGACGGTCGCGGCCAGCAGGTAGGAGATGGCCACCACGACCATCGCGCTGATGATGCTCCAGCTGATCTCCGACCAGCGCGCCCAGCGCACGACCACCCCGTGGTGTACCGCCCCGCAGAGCGCGGCGACCCCGGCCCACCAGAACGCCGCCTGCCAGTACCGGTGTGCGAGGCGGAAGCGGCGCAACCGCACGGCCAGCGCGATCACCACGAGGCCGAGGGCGAGATCCGTCAACGACTGAGCTGGCTGAGCAAGCACATTGGCACGTTACTCCCGCATCCGCCCAGGTGCCGACTTGCCTATACCCGCGAGGACGAGTAGGCAGGCAGACATCGATGGATCTACCCTCGGGAGCCGTCATGTCGAAGCACCGTGTGATCACCGTCACCGCGCTCGCCGCCACCCTCACCGCCGCCCTGCTATCGCCGGCCGCACCGGCGCCCGCCGTGCCGCGGGCCACCCCCACGGCGGTGGCCGTGGGCTACGGCGGCGCGGTGGCCACCGTCGACGCCGACGCCACCCAAGCCGGCATCGAGGTGCTGCGCAACGGCGGCAACGCCGTGGACGCGGCGGTCGCGGCCGCCGGCGCGCTGGGCGTCACCGAACCCTTCTCATCCGGTATCGGCGGAGGCGGCTTCTTCGTGTACTACGACGCGCGTACCCGTACCGTGCACACGCTCGACGGGCGGGAGACCGCGCCCGCCGCGATGACCGGGACGGCGTTCGTCAATCCGGCCACCGGCCAGCCGTACGACTTCCAGCAGGCCCGGGTGAGCGGGATCTCGGCCGGGGTGCCCGGCTCGCTGGCCACCTGGCAGAGCGCGCTGCACCGGTGGGGGACGATCTCGCTCGCCGACGCGCTGGCGCCCGGGATACACCTGGCCCGGCACGGGTTCCCGGTCGACGCCACGTTCCGCGGCCAGGTCGCCGACAACCTCAACGCGTTCGGGCAGTTCAGCTCGACCAGCGCGCTGTACCTGCCGGGCGGGCAGCCACCCGCGGTCGGCTCGGTGTTCCGCAACCCGGACCTGGCCCGCACGTACGAGCTGATCGCGCGGGACGGTATCGGCGCGCTGTACGGGGGCCCGATCGGCCAGGACGTCGCCGCGACGATCCAGCACCCGCCGCTCGCCACGAACCCGGTCGGCAGCTGGCAGTACCCCGTCCTGCCCGGCCCGACGACCGCCGCGGACCTCGCCGCCTACCAGGTACGCGCGCCCGACCCGACCCACGTCCGCTACCACGGCCTGGACGTGTACGGGATGGCCACCCCGTCCAGCGGCGGCTCCACGGTCGGCGAGGCGCTGAACATCCTCGACAGCTTCAACCTGTCGGCCATGACCCCGACCGAGGCGCTGCACCACTACCTGGAGGCCAGCGCCCTCGCCTTCGCCGACCGCAACCGGTACGTCGGCGACTACACGCCACGGTCGCTCCTCGACGACCTGCTCACGCCCGGCTTCGCCAAGGACCGGGCCTGCCTGATCGACCCGGCGCATGCGCTCGCCAAGCCGGTACCGCCCGGCGTGCCGGGCTCGACCGGGGCGGGCTGCCCACCGGCGGCAACGGCCGCGGGCGGTACGGGTACCGAGGCGCACACCACGAACCTGACCGTGGCCGACCGGTGGGGCGACGTGGTCGAGTACACGCTCACCATCGAGCAGATCGGCGGCAACGGGATGGTGGTACCCGGGCGCGGCTTCCTGCTCAACAATGAGCTGACCGACTTCAACTTCACGCCGACCCAGGGCACCGCGCCGGACCCGAACATGCCCGCACCCGGCAAGCGGCCGCGCAGTTCGATGGCGCCCACGATCCTGCTGCGCGGCGGGCAGCCGTACCTCGCGGTCGGTTCGCCGGGCGGCTCCACGATCATCACGACTGTGCTGCAGATCCTGGTCGACCGGCTCGACCTCGGCATGACGCTGCCGCAGGCGATCGCGGCGCCACGCGCGTCCCAGCGCAACACCGCGAGCGTGGTCGCCGAGCCGGCCTTCCTCGCGGCACCGTACGCCACCGAGCTCCAGGCGCTGGGGCATACCTTCAGCACCATGGCGGAGATCGGCGCGGCGACCGGGGTGGAGTTCCTCGGCCACGGGCAGGTCCTGGCCGCCGCCGAGCCGGTGCGGCGCGGCGGCGGGAGCGCGGCGGTGGTGGTACCGGCGCCTTAGCTCAGGATCCGGCGCCCTTTATGACGTCGGGCGAGAACTGGGCGAGCGACACCTCGGTCGCCGCGCTGATCTCGTCGGTGGTGGCGGTACCCGACTCCGCCACCACGGCCGCCCAGACATCTATCGACTGCCGGGAGAACTCCTGCACCTCGATGGAGTTGGCCGCCACGGTCGGGTCGCCCGTGAACTCGCCGGTGATGTGCAGCCCCAGGCCCATGAGCGCGCCGTCCCAGCCGGGGCCGACGTAGAGCGCGCCGGCACCGCTGCGCGCCATCTCGATCGGTACCGTGTGCTCGAGCTCCAGCAGCGTGTCGTCGCCGCTGTCCTGGCGCAGCCGCAGCTCGACCAGGCTGGTCGGCCCGCCGAAGGTCAGCCGGAGCAGGCGGGGCGGCTCGCAGGTCAGGATGTCGCCGCCGGCGTTGCCCTGCAGCTGGAACGAGCCGCCGACCCGCAGGTCGCCGGTGACCGGCATGAACCAGCGCTTGATGCGATCCGGGTCGGTCATGGCGTCCCACAAGTCCTCGACCGTGGTCGGATAGCCGCGCCGCAACAGGACGGTGACGGTTTCACCGCTTGCGCTTGTCTGCCTGCTCACCTCGCGGTCGATCGCCTTGAGCTGGCTGAGAATGTCGATGTTGATCATCAGTCTGCCCTCTCCGTTGCCGCTTGCCTCGTGCGATTTCGGTGCCGAGGGCGTCGAGGTGCCGGCTCCACGCGCCACTCCACGCGCCGCGGAAGCGGGTGAGCCACTCGTCGACCTCGCGCAGCGGTTCGGCGCCGACGGTGTAGAGGCGGCGGGTCCCCTCCGCCCGTACCGTCGCGAATCCGCTGTCCCGCAGCACGCGCAGATGCTGGGACACCCCGGGCTGGGAGATGCCGAACTCCCGCTGGATGACCGCGGCTATCGCGCCGGAGGTCTGCTCGCCGTCCGCGAGAAGCTCCAGGATCCGGCGCCGTACGGGATCCCCGAGGACGTCGAATGCGTGCACCGCGCAAGCCTTGCATCACGGCTTATATAAGTCAAGCCTAAAGAAGGCCCGAGCCCAACTCACCCTGATCTTCCCCACTCCGCCGCAACTTCATTGAAGTTGCGGTGTCCCGAGCCTCCCAACCCCGCAACTTCATTGAAGTTGCGGGGATCTTGGGGGCAGGCGCAGGGTGATCCGGGCGCCGCCCATGTCCCCGCGGTCCACGCGCACCTCGCCACCGGCGTTCTCGGCGACCCGGCGCACGATGGACAGGCCGAGCCCGGTCGAGCCGGAGCCGCTGCTGCCCCGGCGCATCGCGGCCGGCACGTCGGCGATGCCCGGCCCGGCGTCCTCGACGACGAGAGCGTGCGACGATACCGCGATCTGAAACGCTGTCCCTTGTGGAGTGTGCTCGAACACGTTGCCCAGCAGGGCGTCGATCGCCGCGACCAGGTCGGCACGCGGTACCGGTACCCACAAGGGCCGCTCGGCGCCGCGCACCCGCCACGGCCGCTCGTGGTCCTCGGCCAGTACCGCCCAGAAGGCCAGCCGGTCGGCGAGTACCTCGACCAGATCGCTGCCCTCGCGTACCCGGTCCCGGGTGGGTTGCCGGGCACCGGCGATGATCGCGTCGATCTCGTCCTCCAGCGCGCGCACCGCACCCCGTACCCGTTCGCCCACCGGCCCGTCCGGCAGCCGCTCGGCGTCCAGCCGCAGCGCGGCCAGCGTGGTACGCAGCCGGTGCGACAGGTCGGCGGCGAGTTCCCGTTCGGCGTCCACGAACGCGATCACCCGGTCGGCCATGGTGTTGAAGGCGGCACCCGCCTCGACCAGTTCGGGCGGGCCGACCGGGGCCACCCGCGCGGACAGGTCGCCGGAGCCGAACGCGCGGGCGGCGCCGGCGAGGGCCCGGGCGGCGGCCACCAGCCGGGCACCGAGCCGGTCGGCGACGAGGACCGAGCCGCCGATGAGCGCGACGGCGAGCGCGGCGATGGCGAGCCAGGCGGGTACCACGCCGCGGCGCAGGTCCGCGTCGGGCACGTACACCTCGATGACCGCGGTACGGCCGCCGTCGAGCGCGACCGGCTGCAGGTATGCCAGGCCGTCGCGTACCGCGGTGGTCAGCGGCTGGCGGCGCAGCCGGGCCAGCGCCACGTCGTCGGCGGCGGCGCGGGCGGTACCCACGGCGGGCTGGCCGGGCAGGTACACGGCGAGCCGGCCGGCGGCACCCGCCCGGGTCACCGCCACCGCCCGCACGAGCACGTCCCGCTGTTCGCTGACCGCGAGCACCGCGACGATACCGGCCGCCTCCTGCCGCGCGTCGGACATCGCGCGGTCCCGTGCGATGTCCCGGGCGACCAGCGCCAGCGGGATGAGGAACGCCAGCGCGACCATCGACGTGACCGCCAGGGCGAGCCGGGCGACCGCCCACCTCATCGCGCTACTCCGGTGCCACGAGCATCACGCCCACGCCGCGTACGGTGCGCAGGAAGCGCGGCGCGGCGGCGCTCTCGCCGAGCTTGCGGCGCAGCCACGAGATGTGCACGTCGAGGGTCTGCTCGTTGCCCGCGTACGGCTGCTGCCACACCTCGGTCACCAACTCGCGGCGGGTCACCACCCGACCCACCCGTGCCATGAGGTATGCGAGCAGATCGAACTCGCGCCGGGTCAGGCTCAACGCCTGCCCGTCCAGGTACGCGGCGCGCTGCGCGAGATCGACCGAGAGGCCGCCGACGCGCAGCGGGGTACCGGCGGGGTCGGTCGGCTGCGCGCGCCCGCGCCGCAGTACGGCGTTGATCCGCGCGGCCAGGTGCTGGCTGGAGAACGGCTTGGCCACGTAGTCGTCGGCGCCCGCGTTGAGCAGCTTGATGACGTCGCTTTCGGAGCGCCGGGCGGTCGCCACGATGACGGGCACGTCGCAGACCGCCCGCACCATCCGGAGCGCGTCCGCGCCGTCGATGTCGGGCAGGCCGAGGTCGAGCACGATCAGGTCGGGACGAGCGCCGGTGACCACGCGCAGCGCCTCCAGGCCGCTGCCGACCGCTCGCACGGCGTGACCCGCGTCGTGCAGCGCGTGGGTGAGGGCGCCGCGCAGCGTCGGGTCGTCCTCGACAAGGAGCACGAGGGGCATGGTGGAACGGTAACCTTTATTGGCAGTATCGCGACATGACGATCTGGCGGAGCACGCTCGTCGCCGGCGCGTGGTCGATCGCCACCGGCCTCGGCGCGGTGGTGGTCTGGGTGGGGCTGCATCCCGTACTCGACGCGGCGGTACCCGACCGGGCGAGCGCGCTGTCCGCGGCGGACGTACGGAAGATGGCGGCGCCGACCACATTCGCGGTACCACCATCCGCGCGTGCGTCCGCGGTGCCGGCGTCCACGCCGCCGTCAATCCGGCCGTCCAGGCGAGCACCGGCCCCGGCCGTATCGGCGAGCGTCGTCGACGGCTGGACGGTGACCACGAAGCCGGACGGCACCGCGGTGTACGTGCGCAGCTTCCACGTCGCGGGCGGCGACGCGGTGATCGGCATGACTCCCGGGCAGGTGTACCTGATCTCCGCGGCGCCGCGCGGCAACTACACGGTGCAGACCTCGCAGCCGTCCCAGACCCGCCTGGTCGTCCAGTTCGTCAGCGGGAGCCTGGCAACCCTGATCGACGCGATCTGGTGGAACGGCGCGCCCTACGCACAAGTGAGTTGAGGGCTCATTGGGCGATGAGGCCGAGGCGGTACGCGGCGATCAGCGTCTCGGGCCGGTTGTGGGTACCGAGCTTGCGGAACAGTCGCGCCTGCGTGTTCTCCACGGTCTTGGTCGCGATGCCCAGGGCGCGAGCGGTCTGGCGCACGGTGTGGCCGCACGCGATCGAGCTGAGGATGTCCCGCTCGCGCGCGGTCAGGTCGGGCGCGCCGGAGGCCGGCCGGTTCAGCAGCGCCGACATCCAGTTGGCCAGCAGCCGTACGTGCCCCGCGTCGAGCACCCGGTACCCGTGCGAGACGAGCGAGAGCACCGAACGCAGATCGCGCGGTACGTCACCGCGCCAGACCAACGCGTACGCGCCGTGCAGGACCGCGTCGACCGCGGTGGTCACCTCCGGTACCGCCGACGGCACGACCACCGCCGGTACGTTCATCGACGCCGGGATCTCCCAGTCCTCGGCGGCCGGGTCGACCAGCAGCACGATCACCTGGCTACGGTTCCACCGCGCCCAGTGGTCGGCGTTCAGCGAATCGATCGCGTGCGCCACCACGAACGGCACGCCGCACTGGATCAGCGCCAGCTCCACCTCGTCGAGGCAGGGGCCGGCCGGCCCGCGGATCACCGCGAGCACCCGGGAGCCCAACTCGGGATCGGGCCCGACCGCGTGCAGCAGGCCGCTGCCGTTGCCGTTGCCGTTGGGCGCCGCGCTGTCCGTGGGGCGCTCCCCGCCGGCCACGTCGAACAGGCCGAGCGACATCGCGCGGGAGACCGCGTGGCTCTGGTTACCCACCCCGAACTTGGCGTAGATGCTGCGCTTGTGGTTCTCCACGGTGTGCGGGCTGATGTGCAGCATCTCCGCCATCTCCAGCACGCTGCGCCCCGCGCCCATCAACGCCACCACGGCGAGCTCGCGTTCGGTGAGCACCTGCCGGGGCGAGGCGGGGCGTACCGTCTGGGCGCGCTGGCGCACCAGCCGTACCACGGTGTCGGGGCCGGCCGAATACGGCACCAGCGCGGTGATGCCAGACTTGACGGCCGTACCGATCACGGCCGGCGACGCCTCGGTGTAGATCACGACGAA
>JBPYFB010000562.1:0-11958 GCA_051986465.1 Rugosimonospora sp. | reverse complement strand
CGACGCAGTACCTGGACGAGGCGGACCGGCTCGCCGCGGAGATCGCGGTGATCGATCGGGGCAAGGTGATCGCTAGCGGAACGCCGGCCGAGCTCAAGGCGAAGGTGGGTGGGCAGACGCTGGACGTGCGCCCCACCCAGCCGAGCGACCTGCCGGCGGTCGCCGCCATCATCGAAGGCGCGGTGGGCACGGCGCCCACTCCGCACGAGGACGATCCAGGCCTGCTGTCGGTACCGGTCGAGGACGCGACCGCGATGCCCGAAGTGGTACACGCGCTGCAGCAGCGGCAGATTCCGGTCACCGAGCTCGCGCTACGCCTGGCCAGCCTCGACGAGGTCTTCCTCGCATTGACGGGCCATCACGCGGAGGGGGAGCAGGAATGAGGGCGATCGGACCGGTACGCGCGGTGCGGCACAGCTTCACGCTGGCCTGGCGCGCGATCGTCAAGATCCGGCACAACCCCGAGCAGTTGCTCGATGTCACGCTGCAGCCGATCATCTTCGTGACGATGTTCGTCTTCTTGTTCGGCGGCGCCATCGGCCACGGGAACCGGCACGAGTACCTGCAGTTCGTACTGCCCGGCATCGCGGTGCAGACGATCATCTTCGCGAGCGCGGGTACCGGCGTCAACCTCAACACCGACATCACCAAGGGCATCTTCGACCGGTTCCGCAGCCTGCCGATCGCCCGGTCGAGCCCGCTGACCGGACTCATCTTCGGCGACCTGGTCCGGTACGCGGTATCGGTGGGCGTGGCCACCGTGTACGGCGTGATCCTGGGTTTTCGCTTCCAGGCCAACCCGTTCGCGGTCGTCGGCGCGTACGCCCTCATCGCCGTGTTCGCGCTCGCCTTCTGCTGGGTTTGGGTTCTCATCGGCTTGTTCGTCAAGACCCCGCAGACCCTGCAGGGCTTCGGCTTCATCGTGATGTTCCCGCTGACCTTTGGAAGTAACATCTTCACCAGCCCGTCGACGCTGCCCGGCTGGCTGCAGGCGTGGGTGAAGGTGAACCCGGTCACGGCGCTGACCGACGCGGCCCGCGGACTGATGCTCGGCACCGGCTCGGTTGCCACACCTGCCTGGCACGCGCTTGCCTGGGCGCTCGGCATCATGCTGGTATTCGCCCCGCTCGCGGTCACCCGATACCGGCGCATGGCCTAGCCGAGTGGGTTTCTGTGCCGGCAGCTTTCTGTGCCGGCGCGACGGTACGCATGGGCGGGCTGAGTCTGGCACGCTAGAGATTGTGCTGACCATGCCCGCCCGGCTGCTGGGCGACGCCGACCGCGGCGCCGTCGAGCGGCTGCTTGACCGGGACCCCTTCGCGGCGGCGCAGGTCGTCGAACAGATCGGCGCGTACGGTCTGGCGTGGTGGCGCACCGAGGCGAGGGTGTTCGGCTACGGGTCGCGCCGCAACCTCGAGTCGATCTGCTGGCTCGGGCACAACCTCATCCCGGTGCACGCCTCGCCGCCCGCCGTAGCCGCCTTCGCGGAGTTGGCCAGCCTCAATCCGCGCAACTGTTCATCGATCGTGGGGCGCTCGGAGGCCGTGCTCGCCCTGTGGGACCGCCTCGCCCCGGCATGGGGTAACGCGCGGGACGTACGCCCGAACCAGCCGCTGCTGCTCGCCACCGCGCCACCCGCGGTACCCGCCGATCCGGCGGTACGGCTGGTGCGGGAGGACGAGATCGACCTGCTCTTCCCGGCCGCGGTCGCGATGTACTCGGAAGAGGTGGGCGTCTCCCCGCTGGCCGACGGCGGTGGCCGGGCGTACCGGGAGCGCGTGGGCGATCTGGTGCGGGGCGGGCGCGCGTACGCACGCTTCGACGCTGGGCGCGTCGTGTTCAAGGCGGAGTTGGCCGTGGTGACCCGGCACACGGCTCAGGTGCAGGGCGTGTGGGTGGCACCGGAGTGGCGCGGCCGGGGCCTCGGCACGCGGGGCATGGCGGCGGTGGTACGCGACACGCTGCGCCGGGTGGCGCCGACCGTCACGCTGTACGTCAACGACTACAACCACGCCGCGCGCCACGTGTACGAGCGCTGCGACTTCCGCCAGATCGGCTCGCTCGCGACCGTCCTGTTCTAGCGGCGCTTCGCAGCTAGCCTTTGGAGCTGCCCTCGTTGGCGCCGCGCACGAAGTACCGTTGGAAAACAAGGAAGATGACCGCGACCGGGATGATGGTCAGCAGCGCCGCGCCGAGTTTGAGCGGGTACTGGCTGCCCTTGCCGAGTGACCCGCTGACCAGATCGGCGAGCCCGCGCGGCAGCGTGAACAGCTTCGGGTTCTGCACCGACACGAGGGTGTGCGGGAATTCGTTCCAGGTGCCCTGGAACGACAGGATGGTCAGCGTGATCAACGCGGGCCGCGACATCGGCAGCACCACCGACCAGAAGGTACGGAAGACGCCGGCTCCGTCGATGCGTGCCGCCTCCTCGATGTCGACGGGTATCGACTCGAAGAACTGCTTCATGATGAACACGGCGGTCGCGTCCACTATGAGGGGGAGGATCAGCCCGGTGTAGCTGTCGTAGATGCCGAGCTGGTTGAGGACGAGGAACTTCGGGATCAGCAGCACCACCGGGGGTACCGCCATCATCGCGACGATCGCGGCGAAGACCGGGCGCCTGCCGCTGAACTGCAGGCGGGCCAGCGCGTACCCGGCGAGCGAGCAGAAGAACAGGCGCCCGCTCGTCGCGACGACCGTCATGAGGACCGAGTTGCCGAGCCAGCGCGGGAAGTCCGTACCATTGAAGATTTTGACGAAGCTGGTCGTGGTGAACGGGTGCGGGATCGGCGAGAGCGGGTTCGCCGCCGCGTCCGCCTCCGTTTTGAACGTGGTGGCGAGCTGGATGACGAAGGGGTACAGGAAGATCAGTCCAAAGAGGACGAGAATCGCGTAGCCCGCCAGCTTTCTCCTCATGAGGACCTCCGCTCGCGCATCAACCACCGCTGCAGCAGTGCCAGCGCGATGATGATGAGGAACAGGGTGAACGAGATGGCCGCACCGGAGCCGTAGTCGAAGTTTTTGAACGCGGTGCGGTACGACAGGTACGCCGGGGTGAGCGTGGTCTTCGCCGGGTCACCCTGGCTCATCACGTAGATCTGGTCGAAGACCTGCCACGTGCTGATCAGCCCGAGCGTGATGACGAGGAACAGTACCGGTTTGAGTTGTGGCAGCGTGACATAGCGCAGCCGCTGCCACGGTCCGGCGCCGTCGATGAACGCGGCCTCGTCCAGCTGCTCCGGTATGTTCTGCAGCGCGGCCAGGAACATCAGCATGAACGTGCCCGCCGTTGTCCATACGACGAGCGTGATGATTGAGCACATCGCCACGCTCGGCCCGGCCAGCCAGTCCCACCAGGACAGCCCGAACAGCCCGTGCCCGGCGAGCGCGGCGGGTGGCGCGTTCGGGTCGACGATGCCCAATCCGCCGAGCACGATGTGGATGAGTCCACGGGAGTCGGCGAACCACTGTGGACCGTTCAGGCCGAAGAGGTGGAGCAGGCTGTTGATGGCGCCGGTGTTGGTGAACAGGAACAGGAACACGACGCTGATCGCGACCGAGCTCGTCACCGAGGGGAAGTAGAAGGCGGTACGGAAGAACGACTTCGCCTTCAGTACCCGCTGGTTGACGACGAGTGCGAGGGCGAGCGCCAGTACGGTCTGCAGCGGCACGACGAGCAGCACGTAGTACAGGTTGTTGCGGATGCTCGTCATGAAGTCCCGGCGGGCGAGTCCGTCCACAGTGAACAGATTCGTGTAGTTCTTCACGCCCGCCATCGGCACGCCGGACTGGAACGGGCTGCCCTGCCCGTTCCACGCGGTGAAGCTGACCCACAGGGCCATGAGGATCGGCAGCAGCATGAACAGCCCGAGGATCAGCACCACGGGCGAGACGAATATCCAGCCGGCAATGCGCTCGCGCCCCCGCACACCACCGCCGCGGCGCCGGCGTCCTGGGGCGCGGCCGGGCCGTACCGGTGTGGTACGGCCCGCTGCCGTGACGTCGACCGCCATCGTCAGCCGCCCAGCGCGGCCTGCGTGTTCTTCTGCAGGTTCTGCAGTACCGTCTTCGGGTCATTGGTCGCGAGGGCCTGCAGTCCGGTGTCGAAGTCGGAGAGCACGCTGTCCATCTTCGGCGCGTTCACCGGCCCCTGCCCGTACGCGGCGCCGTCGATGAACGCCTTGTCCGTCGCGAACTGCGCGGTGTACTGGTCCTTGGCCGACTGGCGGGAGGGCATCACGCCGAACGCCTTGGCGAAGGAGAGCTGCTGCGGTACCGCAGTCATGGCCTGGACGAACTTGATGGCCTGGTCCTTGAACTTGCTCTTCGACGAGATGCCCCAGCACACGGTGAATACCAGCGTGCCCTGGCCCTTGGGGCCGGACGGCATCGGGTTGATCGTGTACTTGATGTTCGGGAAGTCGGACTGCAGCGCACCCTTGATCCAGTTGCCCTCGAAGGTGATCGCCGCCTTGCCCTTGCCGAAAGCCTCGCCGGCCCAGCCCGCGTCCAGTTGCTTCGGGTACTTGGCGAGGCCCTGCTTCAGCAGGGACTGGACGTACTGCAGCGCCTGCAGGTTCTCCGGAGTGTCGCCGGTGGCCTGGGTGCCGTCCTTGTTGACGATCCAGCCGCCAGCCTCGACCATGAACGCGCCGACCCGGTCACGGGTGTCGCCGATCGCGATCGGCGTGACGCCCTTCGCTTTCAGCTTCTGCGCTACCGAGGTCAGCTGGTCCCACGTGGTCGGCACGTCCGATGTGGACAGACCTGCCTTGGTCCAGAGGTCGGTGTTTATCTCCATCGCGATCGTCGAGAAGTCTTTGGGTATGCAGTACAGCTTGCCCTTGTAGGTGAATGACTGGCGCAGCGACGGGTAGAAGTCGTTGGCGTCGGGCACCTTGTCCGCGTACGGCTCCAGGGCGCCGACGCTCGCGTAGTCGGCGAAGCGTCCGGCGTCCACATAGAACACGTCGGGCGGGCTGTTGCCGGCGAACGCCTGGCCCAGTTGCTGCCCGAGGTCCTGCGCGGGGGTCACCGTCGCCTTGTTGCCGGTGGAGGTGGCCCACGTGCTGGCCGCATCCGTCACGGCCTTGGTCTCCGCGTCGCCGGACGAGCCGATGAGGATCTGCAGCGAGGCCGGCCCGGCCTTCTGGGTGGGGCTGGAGTTGGTCTTGAATCCGCTGCCGCCGCAGGCGGCGCTGGCGAGTAGCCCGGCGACGGCCAGCGCGGCCAGTGCCGTGGAGCGGAGCGCTGTGTGTCTCATGTCTGTCTCCAGTGGACGGTCGAATGTGGGGTGCGCACATCAGCCCGAGGCGCGGACGGTCAGGCTGGGGGTGAGCAGGATGTGCTTGGTGGGCGTGATGGGGGCGGATCCGCCGTCGAGCAGTTCGGTCAGCAGGTGGACGCAGTGGCCAGCCGCCTCGGCGAGCGGCTGGCTCACGCTGGTCATGTCGATGGCCTGTGCCACGGGGGTGTCGTCGAACCCGATCACGGCCGGGCGGGGGGACCCGGCCGGATCGGGCTCCCGCAACGCGCCGAGCGCCAGCGAGTCACTGGCACAGACGAACGCGGTGGGCGGGTCTTCGAGCGCGAGCAGTTCGCGCGCGGCGCGCTGGCCTTCGCCCGCGCCGTCATTGACGGCGGCGGACAGGCCGGTCGGGTCGAGGCCGGCTTCGCGCATCGTCGCCTGCCAGCCCGCGCGCCGGTCGTCTCCGACGCCGGAGCCTTCCGGCCAGCCGATGAAGCCGATCCGCCGGTGCCCGGCCGCGATCAGGCGCCGGGTGGCCTGTGCGGTGCCGGCCGCCCCGTCCACGTCGACCCACGGCTGGCGCTGCGCCAAGCCTGGTGTGTCGGCACCCCATGGGCGGCCGAACGTGACGAACGGGACGCCGCGCTCGGCGAGCCAGGCCGTGCGGATGTCGCCGTGGTGGGTGCTGGTGAGGACGAAGCCATCCAGGTCATGCGAGGCGAGCAGGTCGTCGTAGGCGGCGACCTCGCCGCTGTCGTCGGCCGCGGTGTAGAGCACGATGCGGTATCCGGCAGCCGAGGCGGTCTCGGTCAGCCCGTGCAGGAAGCGGTCGAGTACCGAGCCGTTGATCCCGTCGCTCGCCGGTTCGATACGCACCGCGATCAACCGGGAACGGCCCGTACGCATCTGCCGCGCGGCCTGGTTCGCCCGGTAGCCGAGCGCCTCGATCGACGCGAGCACCCGCGCCCGGGTCTCCTCCCGTACCAGGTGGGGGGCGTTGAGCACGTTGGAAACGGTCTGCCGGGAGACCATGGCGTGCCGGGCGACCGTGTCGATCGTGGTCTTCTCCGGCATGCTAACCTCGAACCTCACATTGAACGTTCAAATCGAAGTAGCTACGCATTTGATCGTTCAAGTCGCTGGATGTTTCGAACTTTCCCCCGCCCAGCGGTGGTTGTCAAGCGCCTCGGCTACCGTCATGATCCGGGGGTCCGGGCGGGGCGGGCACGTCGCCGCATGATCGGGAGGAGAGGCCGGATGGTCGGGTACCAGCGCCGGCTCCAGCCGTTGCTGCACGACCTCGTGCCGATCGTGGCCGCGCCCAGCAACGCGTTGTCCCAGCGGGACGGGCAGATCCGGGGCGCCGGCGTACAGGGTCTCTTCCACGCCGACCTGCGGGTGCTGTCCGAGGCGGTACTGCGGGTGGACGGCGAGGAACCCGACGGCATCGGGTACGCGCCCGCCGGTCCGGGAGCGGCCCGCTTCGTCGCGCTGGTACGGCACCTCGGCGACCCGATGCCCGACCCGACGGTACGGCTTGACCGGTTTCGCCGGGTACTGCCGCACGGGATGACCGAGGAGATCCGGGTGACCTCCACCGCGACGGTACCGGTCGCCGGTACCGTCACCCTCGACCTCGGCTGCGACCTGGCCCCGATCCACGAGGTGAAGGCGGGCAGCGCGCAACCGCTCCGGCAGGCTTCCCCAGCACCGGCCGGGCTGGCCTGGCCGGGCGGGGTGAGCGTCAGCGCGCCCGACGCCACCGTCGAGACCGCGCCGGCGCGGCTGTCCTGGTCGGTGGCGCTGGCCCCGGGTGAGCGGGCGACGCTGCGCTGGGAGGTCTCGGTCAAGGACGCCGGCAGCGTGATCGCCGCCGCCGACCGGCCCGTGGAGTGGTCGCGCCCCGAGGTGACAGCGGACGACCGGCGCCTGGTACGCCTGCTCGACCAGGCGCTGGACGATCTGGAGACGCTGCGCCTGACCGACGACTCAGGATCGGGCGACACCTTTCTCGGCGCGGGAGTGCCCTGGTTCCTGACGCTGTTCGGGCGGGACAGCATCTGGGCGGCGCGCATGCTGCTCCCGCTCGGCACCGAACTCGCCGCCGGTACCTTGCGGGTGCTCGCGCGCCGGCAGGGGCGAGCCGTCGACCCGCTGACCGGCGAGGCGCCCGGGAAGATCATTCACGAGGTGCGCCGGCAGGTGACAACGCTGCCCGCGAGCTACTACGGCACGGTCGACGCCACGCCCCTCTGGATCAGCCTGCTGCACGACGCCTGGCGCTGGGGCATGCCGGCCGCGCAGGTCGCCGAGCTGATGCCGAACCTGGAGGCGGCGCTGGGCTGGCTGGACCGGTACGCCGATGCCGACGGGGACGGGTTCGTCGAGTACATCGACGAGAGCGGGCGCGGCCTGTCCAACCAAGGCTGGAAGGACTCTGCCGACTCGGTGCGCTACCGGGACGGCCGGCTGGCGCCGCCGCCGATCGCGCTGTGCGAGGTGCAGGGGTACGCGCACGCGGCCGCGCTGCACGCCGCGAGCCTGCTCGACGCGTTCGACCGGCCAGGCGGGGAGCGCTGGCGCGGGTACGCCCGGGCGCTGGCGGACCGGTTCCGCGAGCGGTTCTGGGTACCCGGGCCGGACGGCGGGTACCCCGCGATGGCGCTGGACGGCGACAAGCGCGTGGTCGACTCGCTCACCAGCAACGCGGGCCACCTGCTGGGTACCGGCCTGCTGAGCCCCGTTGAGTCCGCGTCGCTGGCCCGCCGGCTGGTGGCGCCGGAGATGTCGAGCGGGTACGGGCTGCGTACGATGTCCACTCTGGACGGTGGATACGCCCCGCTGTCGTACCACTGCGGCTCGGTCTGGCCGCACGACACCGCGATCGTCCTTGATGGACTGTCCCGGGCCGGGTTCGGTGGGGAGGCCGCGGTGCTCGCCGAGGGGCTGCTCACCGCGGCCGAGGTCTTCGAGTACCGGCTGCCCGAGCTGTACACGGGCGACGGCCGGGACGAGATGCGCCGGCCCGTACCGTACCCCGCCTCCTGCCGGCCGCAGGCGTGGTCCGCGACGGCGGCGGTCGCGATCCTCGCCGCGGTGCTGGGCCTGGAGCCGGACGCGCCCGCGGGCCGGCTGCGCCTCGCCCCGCCGGCGGGTACCCCGCTGGGCGCGGTGACCGTGCGCGGGTTGCGCCTAGCGGGCCACCCCTTCGATGTCGTATTGGCGCGCGGTGCCGATCCGGTCGTCAGCGGGCTGCCGGACGGCGTGTCGGTGACGGTAGCCCCGGCCGTCCCGCGCCAGCGCCACGGGGAGCGCCAGCCGATTGGCGAACTGTCCAGCGATACCCGCATCGGCTAAAGGTCTGATCCTGGCGGTTATTTGCCCGAGATCCATTGACAGCCCTCCACGATCGGCGCGACCATCGGCGGCAATACGGTGACCTGCGTCACGCGAGCCCCGGCGCCAAGGAGGCACCCCATGACCGCGACGACGGATCTCCCACCCCCCGGACAGGCGGAAGGCTCGGACGAAGCCCTCCTCGCCCAACTCGGCTACAAGCAGGAATTGCGCCGGCGCCTGTCCGGCTTCTCGAACTTCGCCGTCTCCTTCTCCATCATCTCGATCCTGGCCGGCGCCATCACCTCGTACCTCCTGGCGATGAACGCCGGCGGTCCACTTGCGATAGTCCCCGGCTGGCTGTTCGTCGGCGTCATGGTGACGCTCGTGGCGCTCTCAATGGCCGAGATCTGCTCGTCGTACCCGACAGCCGGCGCCCTCTACTGGTGGGCGAGTCGCCTCGCCAGAACCAACAAGCCGGCCTGGGCCTGGTTTGTGGGCTGGTTCAACTTCCTGGGCGAGGTCGCGGTCACCGCCGCCATCGACTACGGCGCGGCGATCACCACGATGGCGTTCCTCAACCTCACCACGGGCGTGAGCGTCAGCAAGTACAACCTGCTGCTCACCTTCGTCATCGTCATCGCGCTGCACGGCCTGCTCAACACGTTCGGCGTGAACCTGGTCAAGGTGCTCTCGGACGTGAGCGCCTGGTGGCACCTGGTAGGCGTCGCGGTGATTCTCGTCGTGCTGACCGTCGTACCCGATCACCACCAGTCGCTCGGGCACGTCTTCTTCCAGGTCAAGAACGCCACCGGGTTCACGTTCACCGGCGCCTCGGTGTACGCGGTCCTCATTGGTCTACTTATGGCCCAGTACACGTACACCGGCTACGACGCCAGCGCCCACGTGGCCGAGGAGACCCGCGACGCCGCCCGCAGCGCACCCCGGGGTGTCGTCTCCTCGGTCGTCGTCTCGGTCATCGCCGGGTTCTTCCTGCTCTTCGCGATCACCCGGGCCATCCAGGACTACGAGGGCGAGCGCACCAGCGCCACCGGCCTGCCTCCCGCGCAGATCTTCATCGACGCGGCCGGCCGGCATCTCGGCGAGTTCCTGCTGCTGATCTGTGTCGTGGCGCAGTTCTTCTGCGGCATGGCGTCGGTGACCGCCAACTCCCGGATGAGCTACGCGTTCAGCCGCGACGGCGCGCTGCCCGGCTCGCGGATCTGGTCGAAGGTCAACGCGCGCACCAGCACGCCGACCAACTCGATCTGGCTGTGCGTGGTGTGCTCGACAATCCTGGTGCTGCCGTCACTGTGGAACAGCACCGCCTACTTCGCGGTCACCTCGATCGCGGTGATCGGCCTCTACATCGCCTATGTGGCACCGGTTTTCCTGCGGCTGCGCAATCCCGATTTCCAGCGTGGGCCGTGGCATCTCGGGAAGTGGAGCCGGCCGATCGGCTGGACGGCGGTGGTCTGGGTCGCGATCATCTGCGTACTGTTCGTGCTGCCGACCGCCGGCCCGATCGGCGTGGCCAACTTCAACTACACCATTGTCGCGGTCGCCGTCGTGCTCGGCGGCGCCTGGCTGTGGTGGGTCGCCAGCGCGCGCACCTGGTTCACCGGGCCGCGGCACAACATCGACGCGCCGCCGGGCGGCTTTGTCGACGAGCCTTCGGGACAATAGGGCGACAATCGTGGGCGGCGGCGAGCCTGCCGCCGCCCGCGGTCCGCTTCCTTGTTTTGGGGGTACGGGTGACACAGGCATCGACGATTCCCTCGGGGGAGCGCAGGCGGAGCCGGGGTTTGGCGGAGCCGAGCACCCGCGACGCTGCTCAGGGGGAGCGCAGGCGGAGCCGGGGTTTGGCGGACAATCGTCACCAGGCCACTCCGGCCCAGGTGCCGGCCCGCGAGCCGAGCACCCCCAACGCGTCTCTGTGGCGTCCCGTGCGCGGCGGCAACGCGTTCGAGATCACGGTCGCCCGGCTGGCGCAGGCGATCAAGTTGGGCATGGTCATCGAGGGCGAGCGGCTGCCGCCCGAGCGGGAGCTGGCCGAGCGGCTGCAGGTGAGCCGGGTGACGCTGCGCGAGGCGATCGGCGCGCTGCGAGACGCCGGGTACCTGGAGTCGCGGCGCGGGCGCGGCGGCGGGACCTTCGTCGTGTACGGCGGTGGGCACCAGGCCGACCGCGCGGATCCGGCCGCGCTGGCCCGGGAGATGGGCGGGCAGTTGCACGACGCGCTGGACTTCCGGCGGGTACTGGAGCCGGGCGCGGCGAGCCTGGCCGCGACCCGTACCCTCTCCGCGAGCGACCGGCAGCAGCTCGTCGCCGCGCTCGCCGCCGCCCGCGACCGGGGGCCGACCCGGCGCGTCAACGATTCCCGGCTGCACCTCGGGATCGCCTCGGCCAGCGGCTGCTCCTCGCTGGCCGCCGCCATCGCCGACGTGCAGCTGACCCTCGACCGGCTGCTCGCGGCGATCCCGGTGATCCCGCGCAACCTGGATCACTCGGACGCCCAGCACGACCGGATCGTGGACGCGATCCTGCACGGTGACCCGCTGGCCGCTCGCATCGCGATGGAGGAGCACTGTGCCGCGACCGCCGAGCTGTTGAGCGGCCTCCTGGGTTGACTGTGTCCTGGGTTGACTGTGTCCTGGGTCGACTCTCTCGGGTCGACTCTCTCGGGTTGACCAGGCATTGGATCGCTAGTAGACCTTAACCCCGCGAACGTGGAGAGGCAGTAGCTGCGATGAGGCTGACATCTGGAACGAGGCCGCGGTGAGTCCGCCGCTGGGTGTGGTGTCGCTGCGGGACGACGTGATCGCCGGGCGGATCGACACGGTCGTCGTGGGCATCGTCGACATGCAGGGGCGCCTGGCTGGCAAGCGGTTCCACGCGCGGTACTTCCTCGACGAGGTACTGGAGCACGGCACCGAGGGCTGCAACTACCTGCTCGCGGTCGACGTCGACATGAACACCGTCGACGGGTACTCCATGTCCTCGTGGGAGCGCGGGTACGGCGACTTCGTCATGCGCCCGGACATGGCGACGCTGCGCTGGATGCCCTGGCACCCGGGCACGGCTCTCGTGTTCGCCGACCTGGCGTGGGAGGACGGCTCGGACGTCGTGGCCTCGCCGCGGCAGATCCTGCGGCGTCAGCTCGCCCGGCTCGCCGAGCGGGGCTGGGGCGCGTACGTCGGCACCGAGCTGGAGTTCATCGTCTACGCCGACTCCTACGAGGAGGCGTGGAAACGCCGGTACCACGGGCTGACGCCGGCCAACCAGTACAACGTCGACTACTCGATCCAGGGCACCTCGCGCGTCGAGCCGCTGCTGCGGCGGATACGGCGCGCGATGGACCGCGCGGGCATGTA
>JBPYFB010000561.1:0-5628 GCA_051986465.1 Rugosimonospora sp. | reverse complement strand
CTCGCGGTGGGCCTGACCCATTCGCCGGGCTGGCCACGGGTACGGTCGTCCTTCCTCGACCCTGCGGTCGCCCGGGCCGCGCTGCCCGACGTGCTGCGCGGGCTGTGGCTCAACGTGCGGCTGCTGTTCTTCTGCGCGGTCGGCGCGCTGGCCGTCGGCCTGGGTACCGCGGCCCTACGCACCTTGCGCCCGGCCGTGTTCTTCCCGCTGCGCGCGCTGGCCACCTCGTACACGTACATCTTCCGGGGCGCCCCGCTGATCATCGTGCTGTACCTGCTCACCTTCGGGGCGCCCGGGCTGCGGCTGCAGGGAACCCCGTCGGTCCTGGTACTGGGCGGGATCGCGCTGGTCATCACGTACGGCGCGTACCTCGCCGAGGTGTTCCGGGCCGGCATCGAGTCGGTGCACCCCTCCCAGCGCGCCGCGGCCCGCTCGCTGGGGCTGACCTACCGGCAGACGATGCGCCACGTGGTGCTGCCGCAGGCGATCCGGCGGGTGGCACCGCCCATGCTCAACGATCGGGTGGCACTGCAGAAGGACGTGGGGCTCATCTCGTTGGCCGGGCCCATCGACGCGATCCGCGCCGCGCAGATCCAGACCGCCGAGTCCTACAACTACACGCCGTACGTCCTGGCCGGGGCGCTGTTCGTGCTGCTGGCCATCCCGCTGGTCTCGGTCACCGACTGGGTCACCCTGCGGGCCGCACGCCGGCAGTCGGCGGACGGTACCACATGAGCGCGCCGGTATTGTCCTGTGTGGACGTTCGCAAGGCGTTCCGCGGTTCCGTGGTGCTGCACGACCTGTCGCTGCAGGTGGCCGAACACGAGGTGGTCGCGCTCATCGGCGCCTCCGGCTCGGGCAAGTCCACGCTGCTGCGCTGTGTCAACCTGCTGGAGACCGTCGACGACGGCACCATCCACCTCGACGGGGAACACATCACCGACCCGCGGGTCAACGTGGACCGGGTACGCCAGCGCATCGGCATCGTGTTCCAGGCGTTCAACCTGTTCCCGCACATGACCGTGCTGGAGAACGTGACCCTGGCGCCGCGCCGGGTGCACCGCCTACCAGCGGCGGTCGCCACCGCGCGCGCGAGCGAGTTGCTGGAGCGCGTCGGCCTGGCGGACAAGGCACGCGAGTACCCGGACCACCTCTCCGGGGGCCAACAGCAACGCGTCGCGATCGTCCGCGCCCTGATCAACTCGCCCCGACTGCTGCTTCTCGACGAGGTCACCTCGGCCCTGGACCCGGAACTCGTCGGCGAGGTCCTCACGCTGATCCGCGACCTCAAAGGCCAGGGCATGACGATGGTTCTCGCCACCCACGAGATGGCCTTCGCCCGCCAGGTAGCCGATCGAGTGTGCTTCCTCGACCGCGGCCAGATCCTCGAACAGGGTCCACCGGAGCAGGTGCTCGGCGCGCCGGAACAGCCCCGTACCCGCCAGTTCCTGCAGCGCATCACCGAGGCCGGCCGGTTGTAGCGGACGGCCCGGCCAATTGCGCCGGTCGATCTGGTAGGCGGTCGCGGCTACTCAGGTCAGGGCAGGGCTGTGGCCAGTTCCAGCAGCCACTGCACGATCTCGGTGTGGTGCCGGGCCTGTCGCAGGCTCTCACCCCACGCATACAGGCCGTGGTCGGCGACGACAATCGCGGGCACGGCCGGCTGGTGCGCCGCCTCCAGCCGGTCACCGAGTTCGGTCATGTCCTGGCTGTTGGCGATGACCGGCAGCGTGACCGGTTCGCCGTGTGCGGCACGCCCGATGCCTTTGAGCATTTCCAGGTCGGACAACGCCAAACCGGCAGGCCACCGGCGGGAGGCGACGACGGACGCGATCGTATGGACATGGATCACGGCCTGGGCGCCGGCCACGCGCACGATACGGGCGTGCAGGGCCGCCTCGGCCGAGGGTTTGGTCGCCACGACCCCGCCGGCCGCGTCGGGCACCGCCCGGCCGTCGGCGTCGACCACGACGATGTCCGCCGCGGTCAGTTCACCTTTGTCTTTGCCGCTCGCGGTGACCGCTAGGCGCAACGGTTCGCGGGACAGCAGCAGCGACAGGTTGCCGGACGTGCCGCGCATCCAGCCGAAGGAGGCGAAGCGGGCTGCCTCGGCGGCGAGCGCCGCCCCGGCCTCTCCGCGGCTGGCGCTCACGCGGCGCCGAGTGCCTGCGCCCGCGTCCGCAGCGTGTCGAAGTCCGGGAAGCGGCCGGAGATGTCACTGCCGGTGGGGATGCCGACCCATCCCTGCGGGTCGTGGAAGAACCGGATGGCGGTGAAGTCCGGCGCCGCACCGCAGTCGAACCAGTGCGTGGTGCCGCGCGGTACACCGAGCAGGTCGCCGGCGCGGCCGTATACGCCGTGTACCCGGTCGCCGACGTGCAGGAAGAACACTCCGCTTCCGCGTACCATCAACCGGATCTCGTCATCGTCGCCGTGGGTGTGCTCATCGATGAACCTCCCCCGCACCGACTTCGCCGTCTCCGCCCACCCGGCGTCGTCGCTGGGATGGATGGCGGCCACGTCCACGGTCACGAAACCTTCCGTCGTGACCAGCTCGTCGATCACGTCCCGGTAGGCAGTGAGCACCTCCTCCGGCGGCGTGTCCAGGCCCACTCCGGGGCGCACCTCCCGACGCTCGAAGCGGCCACCGAACCCCGCGTAGACCTGCGCGATCTCGGCCGGATCCGTGGTCTGCCGCAACACGGTCGACGGATCCTGGTCTGCCCAGGTGACAAGCAGGGACATGTGCTTGAGGGTACCGCCCCCGCGTACCGGCCGGAAAGGCGCGCCGTGCGGCCGCAAGGCCGGTTCGGCCGTCGTGGCCACGGTGTCCACTGTGGATTGCGCGCGTTACGCCCTGCCTACCGCGGGCGCGGTCGGCCGCCGCCGCACTTTCGCACGGATCCCATGCGGGCTACGCAACAAAGTCTTGACGTACGCGCACCGCCCCTGCTTCCATCTCGTAATACCTATCTCGCAGGTAGGTTTACTGGGGAGGACGAGGACAGCGTGCGGACCGAGGCTGCGGTCGGCTCGCCCCGGCGGCTGCTCGCGGACCGCTGGGCGATGTCGGGCGCGACCGTCATCGCCGTGCTGGCACTGCTCGCAGTGTTGGCACCGGTGCTCACCGCGCTGGAGCACCAGGACCCGTTCACCTACCACCTCGACGCCCTGTCGAATTCGGGCGCGCCGCTGGGCGCCGGAGGCGGGGTGGGCCGGTCGCACTGGTTCGGCGTCGAGCCGACGACCGGGCGGGACCTGTTCGCAATCGTGGCGTACGGAGCCCGTACCTCACTGCTCGTCGGGGTCGCGGCGACCGCGGTCGCGGTGCTGCTCGGTGTGCTGGTCGGCGTCACCGCCGGGTACTTCGGCGGTTGGTACGACCGGGTGGCCAGCCGCGTCGTGGACGTGTTGTTCGGCTTCCCGGGCCTGATCTTCATGATCGCGCTCGGCGCGGTGGTCCCGGCTCGGTTTCCCCGACCGGTCCTCGTCATTCTGATCATCGGGTTCTTCGGCTGGCCGGCGATGGCCCGGTTGGTGCGCGGGCAGACGCTCGTGCTGCGCCGCCGCACGTTCGTGGTGGCCTCCACGGCGCTGGGTGCCGGCGCGCCGCACGTTCTCCTGCGACAGGTACTACCCAATCTCAGCGCCACCGTCGTCGTCTACGCCACCATGCTGGTCCCCGGGATGATCGGCGCGGAGGCCGCGCTGTCCTTCCTCGGCGTCGGGGTACCGCCACCCACACCGGCGTGGGGCCGGTCCATCGGCGACGCGATCGGCTGGGTGCAGACCGACCCGATGTTCCTGATCTTCCCGGGCGCCGCGCTGTTTCTCGCCACGCTCTCCTTCAACCTGCTCGGGGACGGGCTGCGCGACGCGCTGGATCCGAAGCTGCGGAGCATGCGGTGAGGCGGACGCTGCGGCTGCTCGCCGGCCGGCTGGTCGGCATGCTCGTCGTGCTGCTCGTCGTCAGCGCGCTGACCTACCTGGTCTTCTTCCTGTTGCCGGCGGACCCGGCACAGTTGTCCTGCGGCCGGCCGTGCACACCGCAGAACCTGGCGCTGGCGCGCGCCTTCATGGGCTACGACAAGCCGCTGTGGCAGCAGTACCTCGCGTTCCTCGGCGGCATCGTGGCCGGGCGCGGGTACGGCAGCGGTGCCGCCGCGATCCACTGCGCCGCACCGTGCTTCGGGTACTCCTTCCAGCTCGGCGCGCCGGTCACTCAGCTGATCGCGGACCGCGCGCCGGTCACGTTCTCCATCGCGATCGGCGCGGCGGTGCTGTGGCTCGCCTTCGGCGTCGCCTCCGGTGTCCTGTCCGCGGTGCGGCGCGGCACGCTCGCCGACCGGACAGCGATGGCGGTCGCGGTCGCCGGCGTATCCGCGCCCAGCTACCTGGTCGGCCTGCTGGGCATCCTGCTGTTCGGCTTCACGCTGAACATGGTGCCGGTCAACGGGTACGTGCCACTGACCGACAACCCGGTGCAGTGGGCGTGGCACCTGGTCCTGCCCTGGTGCGTGCTGGCGTTCCTGTCCGCCGCCGTGTACGCGCGGTTGACCCGCGCGCAGATGCTCGACGTCCTCGGCGAGGACTACATCCGCACGGCCCGCGCCAAGGGCCTTCGGGAGCGGCGGGTGATCGGCCGGCACGCGCTGCGCAACGTGCTCATCCCGGTGGTCACCCTCTTCGGGCTCGACCTCGGGCAGCTGCTGGGCGGCGCGGTCATCACCGAGCGGGTGTTCAGCATGCAGGGTCTCGGCGCGCTGCTCATCGACGCGGTGAACAACCTCGACCTGCCGCTGATCGTCGGGGTCACCCTGTTCTCCGCGTTCCTCATCATCCTGGCCAACTTCCTCGTCGACGTGCTCTACAGCGTCATCGATCCGCGGGTCACACTGAAAGGACTGTCCACATGAGACAACATCGGGTCACCGGCACGCTCGTCGTGGCATTGCTGCTGGCCGCGTGCAACGCTAACAAGCCCGCCGCCACGAACGCCACGAGCGCGCCGGCCAAGGGTGGCACGCTGACCATCCTCACCTCGTCGACGAACATCAACCTTGACCCGGCGAAGAGCCAGGGCCTGGCCATCACCACGCTCGGGCTGCTGCTGCGCCGGTTGACGACGTGGGACATCCAGCCGGGCGCGACCGCGAAGGTGGTGCCCGACCTGGCCACCGACACCGGCTCGGTCAGCCCGGACGGCAAGACGTGGACGTACCACCTCAAGGACGGGTTGAAGTACGCCGACGGCTCGCCGATCGTGGCCGCCGACGTGAAGTACGGTGTGGAGCGCTCGTTCGCGCCGGAGCTCTCCGGCGGGCTCGGGTACCACAAGGGACTGTTGGTCGGCGGCGATACCTACAAGGGTCCGTACTCCGGCACGGAGCTCGCCTCCATCGAGACACCGGACGCGAAGACCATCGTGTTCCACCTCAACAAGGCGTACGGCGACTGGCCGTGGATCGTCTCCATGCCGGCGTTCACACCGGTACCCAAGGCGAAGGACAACCCGCAGTCGTATGCGAAGAACCCGGTCGCGTCCGGGCCATACCAGGTGGACGTGTACCAGCAGGGCAGCCAGCTGAGGCTCAAGCGCAACCCGAACTGGGACCAGGCCACCGATCC
>JBPYFB010000560.1:0-24084 GCA_051986465.1 Rugosimonospora sp. | reverse complement strand
TGCCAGCTCTCCCCGAAGGACAGGATCGCGAGCGGCCAGAAGTTGGCCGCCTTGTCGCCGTCGCGTACCGCGAACGGGCGCTCGCCGACCACGTGGCAGATCGAGTTGATCGCCCAGGTGATGTGGTGCAGGAAGGCCACGCGCACCAGGCCGGCCCAGAAGAACGCGGTCAGCGCACCCTGCCACGACCAGGTGATCAGGCCACCGGCGGCGGCCGGCGCGAGCAGCGACAGAACCACGAGCGGTGTGAACATCGCGTTCACGCGCCGGATGTCCTTGTCTGCCAGCAGATCCGGAGCGAACCGGGCGCGGTTGGTCATCTCCCGGTGGAACAGCCAGCCCACGTGCGCGTAGAGCAGGCCCTTGGTGAGCCCCCACATGGTCGCCCCGTACCGCCACGGGGAGTGCGGGTCCCCCTCCACGTCGGAGTACGCGTGGTGCCGCCGGTGGTCGGCGACCCACTGCGTCACCGCGCCCTCGATCGCCATCGATCCGGCGACCGCGAGCGTCACCCGCAGCCAGCGCTGGGCCTTGAACGAGCCGTGCGTCAGGTACCGGTGGAAGCCCACCGTCACGCCCACGCCGGAGACCACGTAGCAGACGAGGCTGATCGCGACATCGGTCCAGGACAGCCAGCCGCCCCACGCGACGGGTACGGCGACGATCAGCGCCACGAACGGGATGATCACGAACGCCCACAGCCCGACGATCACCCCGGACGACTGCTTGCCCTCGGTCAGCGGTTTAGGCCCGGTGGCCCCTGCTGTCGATGCCGTGTCAAGGATGGCGGGACCTGTCATTTGGCACCTCGTGACTGTAGAACTGTGCGGCCTACGGTACCGTAACCTACGGTACCGTAGTTTCGACAGGGCCTACCCGTGGGAAAGCCCCGGCAAACGCCTTCTGTCGTACCCCAGCTCTAGCGTTCTCGCATGACGGCAGGGGAGGCTCGGCGGCTGCGTATCGAGGAACATCTGTCGGTCGCGCAGATCCAGCGCCGGCTCGGCGTATCCAAGCATGTGCTGACCGATTGGCTGCGCGGGATACCGGCCCCGGAGTGGACCAGGCGGCCGAACGCCAAGGACGACCTCCGCGACCGGGCGATACAACTGCGCGGTACGGGCTTCTCGGTCAACGACATCGCGCTGGAGCTGGGCGTCGCGCGCTCGACGGCGTGGCTGTGGGTCAAGCACCTGCCGCTCGACCCCGACAGCGAACGCGCGAAAGCCAAGCGCGCCCACGCGAAACTCATGACCGACGCGCTCTGGCAACAGCATCGGACGCAGCGTGACGCCCAGCGGGCTGCCGGCAACGCCGCCGCTGCCGCGGAGGTAGGCGCCTTGTCACGCCGGGACATGCTCCTGCTCGGTGCGGTCGCCTACTGGTGCGAGGGCACGAAGACGAAGCCTTGGCGGCCCAACGAGTGTCGCGTTGTGTTCGTCAACAGCGACCTCACGCTGCTGGCTCTCTTCATCGCGTTCCTCGAGTCCCAGGGCATTTCGCGGCGGGACGTGGATTATCGTGTCTCGATTCACGAGTCGGCCGATGTCGCGGCGGCGACCGCGTGGTGGGCAAACAGGCTGGGTCTGCAAGTGGCCTGGTTTCAGCGGGCAACGCTCAAGCGGCACAATCCACGAACCACCCGGTACAAGACAGGCCAGGACTATCACGGGTGTCTGACGATCAACGTGCCTCGCAGCCGCGAGCTGTACTGGCGGATCGAGGGGATCATGGCTGGTATCGCCGAGGCCTTCGCGGAACCGGATGTCGCGGCGCATACCTGAGCGGCTACGCTGACACCGTAACAATCGGCCGTGGTGTAATTGGCAACACCCGTCCCTTTGGAGGATGTGTTCTAGGTTCGAGTCCTAGCGGCCGAGCTTTACCTTTAGTCCGTTTTACTGCCGCTCGCCGCCCTCCGAGGAGTGAGGTGCGCCGGTCTGGCGTGCGGCGTCGCGAGCCGCCGATAGCATGGTCGCCGCGGGCGGGTCCGCGTGGGTGACCACCGCATCCGACGCCCGAGAGGAGCGAATCATGAACGGCAGTCTGATTGTCATGGCCGCCGGTGAGGGCAAGCGGATGCGCTCGTCACTGCCGAAGGTGCTGCACCCGCTGCTCGGGCGTACCCTGCTCGGCCACGTCCTCGCCGCCGCCGAACCGCTGGCGCCGCGCCGCACGCTCGTGGTCGTCGGGCACGGCGCCGACCAGGTACGGGCGCATCTGGCCGAGGTCGCCCCGGACGCGACGCCGGTACTGCAGGAGCAGCAGAACGGCACCGGGCACGCGGTACGGGTCGCCCTGGAGGCCGCCGGGGATCTCGGTGACACCGTCGTCGTACTCAACGGCGACCTGCCGCTGATCCGGCCGGAGACGGTAGCGGCGCTCGTCGCGGCTCATGAGGCGGCCGGTGCGGCGGCGACCCTGCTGACGGCCGAGGTCGCCGACCCGACCGGACTCGGGCGCATCATCCGCGGGTCGCGGGGCTTCTCGCACATCGTCGAGGAGCGCGACGCCACGCCGGAGGAGCGGGCGCTCCGCGAGATCAATGTCGGCGCGTACGTGTTCCGGGTGGACGCGCTGCTCGACGCCCTGGGAAAGCTCTCCTCCGACAACGACCAGGGCGAGGAGTACCTGACCGACGTGTTCGGCGTGCTGCTGTCCGCCGGGAAGCCGGTCGCCACCTCGCTGGTGGCCGACGCCTCCGAGGCGCTGGGCGTCAACGACCGGGCGCAGTTGGCCGCGCTGCGGGCGCTGCTGCGGGACCGGGTCAACGCGGGTTGGATGCGCGACGGGGTGAGCCTGCTCGATCCGGTGACGACGTGGATCGACGTCACGGTCGCGCTGGGCCGCGACGTCGTGGTGGAGCCGAACACCCAGCTGCGCGGCGCGACCGTGGTCGGCGAGGGCGCGCTGGTCGGTCCCGATACCACCCTCACCGACGTGTACGTGGGGGAGCGCGCCTCGGTCGTGCGTACCCACGGCTCGTCGGCGCGTATCGGCGTGGGTGCGTCCGTCGGCCCGTTCGCGTACCTGCGCCCGGGTACGTCGCTCGGCGACAAGGGCAAGATCGGTACGTTCGTGGAGACGAAGAACGCGGAGATCGGCGCCGGTACCAAGGTTCCTCATCTGTCCTATGTGGGCGATGCGACCATCGGCGAGCAGACCAACATCGGTGCGGCGACGGTGTTCGTCAACTACGACGGGGTGGCCAAGCACCGCACGGTGATCGGCAGCCACGCGCGTACCGGCGCCGACAACATGTTCGTCGCTCCGGTGGAGGTGGGTGACGGCGCTTACACCGGGGCGGGTACCGTCGTCCGCCGTCCGGTGCCGCCGGGCGCGCTTGCGTACTCGAACGCGCCGCAGCGGATCGTCGAGGGCTGGGTGGAGGCGCGCCGGCCGGGTACGGCGGCGGCCGAGGCAGCCGCTCGTGCCCTGGAAAACACGGACGGTGAGACCGACGACAGCTCTCCAGAAGGCGTCCCGCCCAAGAACGCCGGGTAGCTAAAGGCCAGGTAAGCTGGCCGAGGCCACCGACTCATCAAGGGGAGCAGCGAGCCGATGGGCAATAGCATCGAGTCCGCAAGTCGCAAGACGCTCATGCTTTTCTCGGGTCGGGCCTACCCGGAGCTGGCCGAGGAGATGGGCGAGGTGCTCGGCGTTGCGCCGACGCCGAGCGACGCGTACGAGTTCGCCAACGGTGAGATTTTCGTCCGGTACCGCGAGTCGGTACGTGGGTCGGACGCATTCGTGGTGCAGTCGATGGCCCAGCCGATCAACCAGTGGCTGATGGAGTCGCTCATCATGGTCGACGCGCTCAAGCGCGGCTCGGCCAAGCGGATCACCGTGGTCCTGCCGTTCTACCCGTACGCCCGGCAGGACAAGAAGCACCGCGGCCGGGAGCCGATCTCGGCACGGCTGGTCTCGGACATGTACAAGACGGCGGGCGCCAACCGGATCCTCACGGTCGATCTGCATACGGCGCAGATCCAGGGCTTCTTCGACGGTCCGGTGGACCACCTGTTCGCGATGAACATCCTCGCCGGCTACATCGAGGAGCGGTACGCGGGCCGCCCGATGACGGTGGTCGCCCCCGATTCGGGCCGGGTACGCGTGGCGGAGCGCTGGACGGACCGGCTGGGCGGCTGCCCGCTTGCCTTCATCCACAAGACGCGCGACCCGCTCAAGCCGAACCAGGTGGTCGCCAACCGGGTCGTGGGCGACGTGGAGGACCGGGTCTGCCTGATCGTCGACGACATGATCGACACGGGTTCGACGATCATCCGGGCCGCCGACATCCTGTTCGAGTCGGGCGCCGCCGAGGTGCTGGTCGCGGCGACGCACGCGATCCTGTCGGACCCGGCGACCGAGCGCCTGAAGAACAGCCGGATCAGCGAGGTCGTCGTCACCAATACGCTGCCGCTGCCTACGGAGAAGCGACTCGACAAGATCAAGGTACTGTCGATCGCCCCGCTGATCGCCCGCGCGATCCGGGAGGTCTTCGACGACGGCTCCGTCACCACCCTCTTCGGCGGCCTGAGCTAAAGCCCCGAGGCCGGCTGAGCCAATCCCGAGTCATCCGGCGGGGGTGTGGCAGGGGGGTCGGGCGCCGGTAGGGGGCACCCGGTCCGGTAGAGTAGGGGGGTTGCCACGGCGAGGGTGTCCGGCGGGTCGTGAGGCCGGCCGCGGCGCCGTAATCGACGCGGTGTCCGGGCCTCCACCCGGGCGCGTCGCGCCTTCGCCCCCGGCACCGCCAGCTATCAGAGCACATGCAGACGGAAGGTGTACCCCCGTGTCCGAGGTCCGTATCAGCGCCGAGCTCCGCACCGAGTTCGGCAAGGGTGGTGCTCGGCGTACCCGCCGGGCCGGAAAGGTACCCGCCGTGCTGTACGACCACGGCGAGGCGCCCAAGCACATCGCGCTGCCGGCGCGGGAGCTGGCCGCGGCGATCCGTCATGGCGGCATGACGCAGGTCTTCGAGATCCAGATCTCCGATGGCACGAGCGCGCTGGCGCTGCCCAAGGCGATCCAGCGCGACCCGCTGAAGGAGACCTTCGACCACGTCGACCTGCTGATCGTGCGCCGCGGCGAGCGGGTCACCGTGGAGATCCCGGTGCACCTGGTCGGCGAGGCCGCCCGGGACACGCTGGTCATTCACGAGCACCAGACGCTGTCGGTGCTCGCGGACGCGACGCGGCTGCCCGACCACCTGGACGCCTCGATCGATGGGCTGGAGCCCGGCTCGCGGGTGACCGCGGCTGAGGTGAAGCTGCCCGAGGGCGTCGAGCTGGCCGCCGACCCCGAGTTGGTTGTCGTGGTCATCTCCGCCGCGCCAACCGCCGAGCAGCTGGCCGAGGAGATCGGCGAGGCGCCGGCGGCGGCGGAGGAGGAAGAGCCGGCTGAGGCCGAGCCCGCCGAGGTCTAACCGAGCCGAGGTAACCAGGCCGAGGTCTAACCGGACGGTGCGTCGTGGAGTCGTGGCTGGTCATCGGCCTGGGTAACCCCGGGCCCGAGTACGCCCGCAACCGGCACAACGTCGGCTTCATGATCGCCGATCTGCTGGCGTCGCGCATCGGCGCCCGCTTCGGCCGCCACCGCAAGGCGGTGGCGCAGGTCGCCGAGGGGCATCTGGGTGTGGGTGGGCCGCGCCTCGTGCTCGCGAAGCCGATGACGTTCATGAACCTGTCCGGTGCCCCCGCCGCCGGGCTGAGCCAGTTCTACAAGATCCCGGTGGACCACATCGTCGCGCTCCACGACGAGCTGGACATCCCGTACGGCCAGATCCGGCTCAAGATCGGCGGCGGCGAGGGTGGCCACAACGGGCTGCGGTCGATGTCGCGGTCGTTGGGGAGCAAGGACTATCTGCGGGTACGGTTCGGCATCGGCCGGCCGCCCGGCCGGCAGGATCCGGCCGACTACGTACTGTCGGACTTCTCCGCGACCGAGCGTAAGGAACTTGACTTCCTGGTGGACCGCGCGGCCGATGCGACGGAAGCTGTACTGACCCGCGGGCTGGAGTGGGCGCAGAATACTTACCATCCGAGCACGATCTAGCCCGGATAATCCGTGGTTGGGAGGTTCGGGTCGCGAAGATCGGCTGTCTGAACGAATATGACAGGGTGCTGATTCGGATCTGCTTGGGAGCGTGCTGAGTGCCACCCGCCGCTGACAGCGCGTTCGCGCGCTGGCTGGCCGCCAACGCCGGCGACCTACTGTGCGCGCTGCGCGCGGAGATGGGGTTCGCGGATCCCGCCGCACTGCGGGCCGCGGGCGACAAGTCGTCCCACAACCTGATCACCACCGAGCTGGCGCGCTGGCGGCCGGGCGACGAGGTGCTCTCCGAGGAGGGGGTACGCGACGCGCCGGAGCGGCTCGCCGCCGACCGGGTATGGATCATCGACCCGCTCGACGGCACCCGCGAGTACGGCGAGGCCGGCCGCACCGACTGGGCTGTCCACATAGGACTCTGGGTGCGCGGCTCTTCGGCACCGTCGCACCTTGCCGCGGCCGCGATCGCGCTCCCCGCCACCCAGCGGATACTCGCGACGGATTTCCCGCCCGGGTACCCGCCGCTGTCCGCCGAGGCCGCCGCCGGCGGTACCATCAAGATCGCAGCCAGCCGCTCGCGGCCGCCGGCCTTCCTCACCGCCATGGCCGACGAGATCGGCGCCGACCTCATCCCGATGGGCTCGGCCGGCGCGAAGATTGCGGCGGTGATTTCGGGAGATGTCGACGCGTACGTGCACGCGGGCGGCCAGTACGAGTGGGATTCAGCCGCGCCGATCGCTGTGGCCTGCGCCACCGGTCTGCACGCGTCCCGCATTGACGGCTCGGTCCTGGAATACAATCGTCCAGACCCGCTGTTGCCCGATCTGTTGGTCTGCCGCAAGGATCTTGCTCCGCAACTCTTGGCCGCGCTGCGGAGGGTCGGGTAGGCGGATCGCGGTCCGTTGCCCCACGTCACGAGGAGTAGGTCCCCGTCCATGGATCAGCCGGCCGGCTACCGCGCCCCGCACACCTACCGGGTGTCGCACCTCGACGCGCTCGAGGCGGAGAGCATCTTCATCATGCGTGAGGTCGTCGCCGAGTTCGAGCGGCCGGTGCTGCTCTTCTCGGGCGGCAAGGACTCGATCGTCATGCTGCGCCTGGCCGAGAAGGCGTTCTGGCCGGCGCGCATCCCGTTCCCGGTCATGCACGTCGATACCGGGCACAACTTCCCCGAGGTACTCGCGTTCCGCGACCGCCGGGTCGACGAGCTGGGCGTACAGCTGATCGTCGCGTCCGTGCCGGAGGCGCTGGAGACCGGGCTGGTCCGCGAGTCGCCGGACGGCATGCGCAACCGGATCCAGACCCCGGTGCTGCTGGCGGCGGTGGAGAAGTACCGGTTCGAGGCCCTCTTCGGCGGTGCCCGGCGGGACGAGGAGAAGGCCCGGGCCAAGGAGCGGGTGTTCAGCTTCCGGGACGACTTCGGCCAGTGGGACCCCAAGAACCAGCGGCCCGAGCTGTGGTCGCTGTACAACGGGCGGGTACACGCCGGTGAGTCGATCCGGGTCTTCCCGCTGTCCAACTGGACCGAGCTGGACGTCTGGCACTACATCGCCCAGGAGCGCCTGGCCCTGCCCGAGATCTACTACGCGCACGAGCGTGAGGTCGTGGAGCGCGACGGCATGCTGTACGCGGTCAACGAGTACCTACCCAAGCGCGACGGGGAGCAGCCCTTCGTGGCCCAGGTCCGCTACCGCACCGTGGGCGACGCCTCCTGTACGGCGGCGGTACGTTCGGCCGCCGACACCATCGACAAGGTGATCGACGAGGTCGCGGTGACCCGGATCACCGAGCGCGGTGCCACCCGCGGCGACGACCGGGTCAGCGAGGCCGCGATGGAGGATCGCAAGCGGGAGGGCTACTTCTGATGACCAGCGTGATCGACACGCCGCTCGCGAAGGCGGACATGCTTCGGTTCGCGACGGCGGGCTCGGTGGATGACGGCAAGTCCACGCTGATCGGGCGCCTGCTCTTCGACTCCAAGGCGATCTTCGAGGATCAGCTCTCCGCGGTGGAGGCGGTCAGTGCCGCCCGCGGCGACGAGTACACCAACCTGGCGCTGCTCACCGACGGCCTGCGCGCCGAGCGGGAGCAGGGCATCACGATCGACGTGGCGTACCGGTACTTCGCGACACCGCGGCGGAAGTTCATCATCGCCGATACCCCGGGGCACATCCAGTACACCCGCAACATGGTGACCGGGGCGTCCACCGCCGACCTGGCGCTGATCCTGGTCGACGCGCGCAAGGGTCTGGTGGAGCAGTCGCGGCGGCACGCCTTCCTCTGCTCGCTGTTGCGCGTACCGCACATGGTGCTGTGCGTGAACAAGATGGACCTCGTCGACTACTCGCAGGAAGTGTTCGACTCGATCGCCGGGGAGTTCTGCGACTTCGCGATGAAGCTCGACGCGCCGGACCTCACGGTCGTCCCGATCTCCGCGCTGCACGGCGACAACATCGTCAGCCGCTCAGAGAAGACGCCGTGGTACGACGGGCCGTCGCTGCTGCACCATCTGGAGCACGTACACATCGCGTCCGACCGCAACCTGGTCGACGTGCGCTTCCCGGTACAGTGCGTCATCCGTCCACAGTCGACGGTGGTGAAGGACTACCGCGGGTACGCCGGGCAGGTCGCCTCGGGCGTACTCAAGCCGGGCGACGAGGTGATGGTGCTGCCGTCGGGCTTCACCACCCGCATCGCCGGCATCGATACGGCTGACGGGCCGGTGACCGAGGCGTACCCGCCGATGTCGGTGACGATCCGGCTGGAAGACGAACTGGACGTCTCCCGCGGCGATCTGATCTGCCGGCCCAACAACGCGCCGACCATCGCGCAGGACATCGAGGCGATGGTCTGCTGGATGGACGAGACGCGACCGATGACGGTCGGCGGCAAGTACGCCATCAAGCACACCACCCGCGCCGCCCGCGCGGTCGTGCGCAACCTGCACTACCGGCTGGACGTCAACACGTTGCACCGCGACGAGGCGGCGAGTTCGTTGACGCTCAACGAGATCGGCCGGGTCAAGCTGCGCACCACCGTACCGTTGCTCGCCGACGACTACCGGCGCAACCGCGGCACGGGCGGCTTCATCGTCATCGATGAGTCGACCAACCGCACTGTGGGCGCGGGCATGATCGTCGACGCCGGCTGACGATTCACCAGAGGGGACCCAACTGCGGGGTGTAGCTAGCTACACCCCGATTTGGCGGCCCAGGGCCAGTGCGCGACCGCCGGCCACCTCGGCAGACTGTTCGCAATGAACGGTGCCACTCACCCGAAGGCGGACAGACCATGAGCGGACCTACCGCCACCCGTACCCCACCCGTCCCTGCTCCCCGCCGCGCCGGGATCAACGGCTGCCTCACCGCTACGGGCCGAGGGGCTGCCCTGTACCTGCTCGCGTTCCCGGCGATCGCCGTCTCCACTGCCGTCACGGTGGCGATATCCATGATGGGCATCGGTATCGGATTCGCGCTCGTGCCGCCCGCCGTGATCGCGATGCGGAAGGTCGCCGAGCGGCGCAGGCATCTGGCGCTCGCTTGGCAGGGCATCGAGATTCCGAGCCCGTACCGGCCCGAGCCGGCGCAGTGGCGCGAGGGTATCGCCGGAAAGGTACAGCGCTGCCTGTGGGCCCTCAGCGATCCCGCGACCTGGCGCGACCTCGCATGGTCGATCACCGATCCCATCGTGGGTGGGGCCTTGGCTCTGCTTCCGCTTGCCCTGGTCTTCGAGGGGATCTACGGTATCGTCCTCACCGCGCTCTGGCACCCGTTGACCGGAATCGGCTTCCGCGACTGGTACCTGTTCGTCCACGTGACGCCGGCCAACGCCGGGTACGCCTGGACCACGTCCGTGATCGGCGCGGCGCTGATCGTCACCGGAATCGCCTGTGCGCCAGCGCTGCTGCGGGCCAACGCCCGCTGGACCCGTCGGCTGCTCGCCCCCTCCGCCGCTGCCGCGATGAACCGGCGCGTCCAGCACCTGACCGAGACCCGGGCCGAAGCCGTGGATACCAACGCCGCCGAGTTGCGCCGCATCGAGCGCGACCTGCACGACGGGGCACAGTCGCGCCTGGTTGCCATGGGCATGAGCCTCAACGCCGCCGCCCGGCTGCTGGAACGGGACCCGCAGGCGGCGCGCTCCCTGCTGCTGGAGGCCCGCGACTCCTCCGCCAAGGCGCTGAACGAACTGCGCGATCTGGTGCGCGGGATCCATCCACCGGTACTGGCCGACCGCGGGCTCGTGGATGCCGTGCGGGCCCTGGCTCTGGACAGCGCCTTGGCGGTGGAGGTGACCGCCGATCCGGTGGGGCGGCTTGCGGCACCGCTGGAGGCCGCCGCCTACTTCGCGATCGCCGAGGTGCTCACCAACGCCGCGAAGCACGCGAAGGCCGAGCGGGTACGGATCGAGATCCGCCACGGCGACGGTCTCCTGCGCGTGGCGGTGGCCGATGACGGTATCGGCGGAGCGAACCTCTCGGCCGGTACCGGCCTGCGCGGTGTCGAACGCCGGCTCGCTACATTCGATGGGACGATCGCCGTCAGCAGCCCGCCCGGCGGTCCTACCGTCGTGACCATGGAGCTGCCGTGCGCGTCATCCTCGCCGAAGACCTCTACCTCCTCCGGGACGGCATGACCCGCATGCTGCAGGCGTACGACTTCGAGATCGTCGCCGCCGTCGACAACGGGCCCGACCTGTTGCAGGCACTGGTCACCGAGAAACCGGACGTCGCGGTGGTCGATGTCCGGATGCCGCCGACCTTCACCGACGAAGGACTCCAGGCGGCCCTGCAGGCCCGGCGCGAGGTGCCCGGCCTGCCGGTGCTTGTGCTGTCCCAGTACGTGGAGCAGCTCTACGCGCGAGAACTCCTGGCAGACGGCAAGGGCTCGGTCGGCTACCTGCTCAAGGACCGGGTCTTCGACTCCGACCAGTTCGTCGACGCCGTACGCCGCGTGGCTGGCGGCGCCACGGTGGTGGACCCCGAGGTCATCGCGAAACTGTTGGTACACAACGAGCGCAAGGCCCCGCTCGCCGAGCTGACGCCGCGCGAAAGGGAAGTGCTGTCGCTGATGGCCGAGGGGCGGTCCAACGCGGCGATCGCCGAACGCCTGGTCGTCACCGAACGCGCCATCTCCAAGTACACGTCGAACAGCTTCACCAAACTCGGACTCCCGCCGTCGGACGACGACAACCGCCGAGTGCTGGCCGTCATCGCCTACCTGCAGGGCTGACTGTTCCCGAGAGCAGGCCGGCGCGGGATTACGGGCTGAGCAGCGCCACCGGTTCGACGCCGTCCGTCATGATCGCGACGTGGTACCCGCGCAGCGCCTCCTGCCACGCGGCCGCCTGCGGCGGGTAGATGTGCGAGCGGATGATCCAGACCCGCGCGCCCGAGCCGCGCGCCGCGGCGAGGTCGAGCGCCCGCTTCAGCGGGCCGGCAAGGTCCGCGGCGCGTGTCGCGTTGGGCGCCACGACAACGGTCGGCGAGGAGTAGCTGACCATCCAGCCGACGGTGTTGGGCCATGGCACGAGCTTTGCGTCGGGCGGCTGCCAGTAGAAGGCGAAGCCGTACACGGCGGAGGTGGACAGCACGATGACGTCTTGCGGCGAGTCGTGCGCCTTGACGTAGGCCACGGCGGAGCGGGTGTCCTCGGTCGCCATCGAGGTGCGGTAGTCGACGCTGGGATCGTCGCCGTCGAACCGGTACCAGTTCGCGTTCGCCAGCGCGTACCCGGCTACCACGATCAGGCTGACCGCGGCCGCGAGCAACCAATGGCGCTCGCCGCGCACCGCCCGGGCGGCGAGCGCACCGGCGGCGGCCATCCCGATGCCGGCCGTCGCCGCCACGGCGACGATGAGAAAGTGCGACGTGCGCTCCTCAAACAGCGGGTATATCCGGGCCACGCCCATCAGCACCGCCGCGACCGGCAGCAGTACCAGGCCGATCGCGGTAGCCGGGCGGCCGAGAAGCACCAGCGCGGCGATACCCAGCGCGCAGCACACGACCAGCGGTACCACCACCAGGCGGTGTTCGGCGCCGAGCAACGGCAGCAGGTCGTTGACCCGCTTCGACACGTACCGCGGCAGCTCGCCCGGCCTGGGGAAGTAACTGGCCCAGAAGTGCACCATCGCCTCGCTGTGGCTCCGGTACGCGATACCGCCGATCACTATGGCCGCGCCCACGGCCGCGGCCGCGCCCACGACCGCGACCTCGGCCAACCGCCGCCACTGCCGCCGGACGAGCGCCATCACAAGTACGCCGCCGAGCGCGCACATGCCCGCGACGGCGGCGACCTGAGCGAACAGGGTACCGGCGGCGACCGTGGCGCCCAGCGCGATCAGGCGCCGCCGGGACCAGCGCGCCTCCAACCGGGCCGTCAACGCGAGCAGGATGAGGGTCAGCGCCGCGTCGGCCGAGTACTGCTTGAGATCGTGCCGCACCTGCTGCGCGGGTACCAGCAGGACCATCGCCGCGCAGACCGCGCCACCGGCCCGGGCGAGCCCTACCGAACGCCAGCCGAGCTGCCGCCCCAGCCCGTATGCGCCCACGATCGTCAACAGGTGGAACAGGAGCGGGACGGCGCGCAGGTAGTCGGTATCCGGCACCAGGCGGAGCAGGAAGGTCCAACCGATCGGGGTGGACGACGTGAGTTCGGGCAGGTTTCGCAGCGGGAATCGCACGGAGAGCGCGACCCACGCCTCATCGAGGAAGTACGGGGCCCGCAGGTAGCCGCCGACGTCGTGGACGACCGGGAACAGCGCCAGCAGTACCGCGACGACGACGCCGTCGAGGAGGCGTGCCCGGTGCCTGCGCGGCCGGTCCGGCGCCTTCGATCCCGGCTCCGTCTGCGCCAGTTCGTCGATCACCGCGACCCCGTTCGTACACCATGGCTGGAGGCGCAGCTTAGCGGCGCCGGCGGCACTGGACAACTTCGTCCAGTCTCCGGTACTAGAGCAGGCCGAGCGGCCCGCGGCGCTGCGGCGAGTCGGTGGCGTCCGCGTCCGTGATGGGCCGGGCGCCGGCGACGAAGCGCTCCAGGTCGCCGGCGTACAGCAGGCGTGCGGGGAACACGTCGCGGGCCACCGCCGCGGCCAGCGCGGCGACCGGCAGGCCGGATCCGGCGACCAGCACCACGTTGCCGTACCGGCGCCGGCGCAGCACGCTCGGTTCGGTGATGAGACACACGTCCTCGAAGACCTCGCACAGCGTGGCCGCCTCGCTCTTGGCGAACCGCAGCGGCGGCCCGTCCACGAGGTTGAGCGCGTACCAGCCGCCCGGGCGCAGGACGCGGGCGACCGCCGTGGCGAACTCGCTCGTCGTCAGCGGCCCGGGTACCTGGCCGCCGGAGAACGCGTCCGCGACCACGAGGTCGTACCAGCGCGGCCGGCCCGCCTCGACCACCTCCCGCCCGTCGGCGACCCGTACCCGCAGGTCGGCTCCTTGCGGCAGGGGCAGTACCCGGCGGACGAGCGCGAGCAGGGCACCGTCCCGCTCGACGACCCGTTGGGCCGCGTACGGGTGCTTGGCCGCGACGTACCGGGGTAGGGTCAGTCCACCGGCGCCCAGGTGCAGTATCCGCGCCCGGCACGGAGCGGGGAGCGCGGTGTCCACAATAGACGACAGCCATCGCATGTACTCGTACTCAAGGTACTCGGGGTCGTCGAGGTCCACATAGGACTGTGGGGTACCGTCGATCAGCAGCGTCCAGCCACGCGCGCGGCCACCGTCCGGGATCAGTTCCACGCCGCCGAACTCGGTCCGTTCGGTGACCGCTCCCGAGTTGCGCCGCCGCACCGGTATGTCGCCGGTTCAGGCCAGCCGCGTCGCGCCGGCGGAGGGCTCCGCGACGAACGAGGCGGGTGGGTTGAAGCCGCGCGCGGCGAACGCCTTCGTGACCGCGTCGGAAACGTCGTCGCAGGCATCGGCGTCGACAAGCGCGATGACACAGCCGCCGAAGCCGCCACCGGTCATCCGGGCACCGTACGCGCCCGCGTCCAGCGCGCTGGCCACCGCGGTATCCACCTCCGGTACGGTGATCTCGTAGTCGTCGCGCATCGACTCGTGGGACGCGGTGAGCAGTGGGCCGATCCCCCTTCGCTCGCCCTCGCGCAGCAGGTCCACTGTGGACAAGACCCGCGCGTCCTCGGTGACGACGTGCCGTACCCGCTTGCGTGTCACCTCGTCGGGCAGGGTGGACAGCGCCGCGGACAGGTCGGTCACGTCGCGCAGCGCGGCCAGGCCCAACCGTTTCGCGGCGGCCTCGCAGGTCGACCGGCGCTGCGCGTATTCGTTGTCGGTGTGCCGGTGCGGGGCCCGGGTGTCGATGACGAGCATCGCCAGGCCCGATGCGGTGAGGTCGAACGGGATGTGGTCGACCGCGAGCGAGCGGCAGTCGAGGAACAGCGCGTGGCCCTTCCGGCAGAGCACCGAGGCGGTCTGGTCCATGATGCCGGAGGGTACGCCCACGTAGGCGTTCTCGGCCCGCTGCGCGACCCGCGGCCGGTCCTGCACCGGCAGGTCCAGCCCGCCGAGGTCGACCAGCGCGGTCAGTACCGCGCACTCGATCGCGGCCGAGGAGGACAGGCCGGAGCCGACGGGGACGTCCGAGTTGATGGCGAGGCGCGCGGGTGGCGGGGTGCGGCCGGACTCGCGCAGCGACCACACCACGCCGGCGACGTACCCGGCCCAGCCCGGCACCCTGCCGGGTACCAGATCGGCGGCGGTGAACGAGACGGTCTCGCCGGTCTGCGCGGATGCGACCGTCCACTCTGGACGATCGTGCGCCGCGGCAGCCACCACGGTGCGCTGGGGGAGCGCGAAGGGCAGCACGAAGCCGTCGTTGTAGTCGGTGTGCTCGCCGATCAGGTTGACCCGGCCGGGCGCCGCCCAGACCCCGTCCGGACGCCCGCCGAAGACCTCACTGAAGTACATGGCGGTAGAACTCCCAGGCGTCCGCGACAATGTCGTGCAGGTCCGCCTTTGCCGGTACCCACCCCAGCTCGGCTCTGGCCCGCTCGGACGAGGCTACCAGCGCCGCCGGATCGCCCGCCCGACGCGGCGCCAACTCGGTCGGCACCGGATGCCCGGTCACCTCGCGCACCACGTCGACGACCTGCCGGTTGGAGAAGCCGTTGCCGTTGCCGAGGTTGTACACCCGGTGGTGCCCAGGCTCCATAGTGGACAATGCGCGGAGGTGTGCGGCGGCCAGGTCGGTGACGTGGATGTAGTCGCGCACGCAGGTGCCGTCCGGTGTGGGGTAGTCGTCGCCGTACATCTGGAGCTTCTCGCGGGTACCGGCGGCGACCTGCAACGCGATCGGGATCAGGTGCGTCTCGGGGTCGTGCCGCTCGCCGATCCAGCCGCCGTCACCGCAGCGGTGCGCGCCGGCGACGTTGAAATAGCGCAGTGACACGGCGGCCAGCCCATGCGCCACCGCCTCGTCCCGCAGCGCCAGGTCGACCGCGAGCTTCGACCCCGCGTACGGGTTGGGCGGGCGGGTCACCGCGCTCTCCGGGATCGGCAACTGTTCCGGGTCGCCGTACACGTTGGCGGTCGAGGAGAACACCATCCGCGGTATCCGGGCCGCCCGTACCGCGTCCAGCAGGCGCAGCGAGCCGATCGTGTTGTTCTCCCAGTACTTCTCGGGAAGCGTGACGGATTCACCGGCGGCGATGAATGCGGCGAAGTGCAGTACGCCGTCGAAGGACGGGTCGAGTACCTCGCCCGCCAGGTCGTGTACCCGCCCGCGCACCAGTCGGGCACCGGAAGGCACGGCGACCCGGTACCCGGTGGACAGGTCGTCGAGCACCACCACCTCATGCCCGTCGTCGAGCAGTAGCCGCGTGACGACGCTGCCGATGAAGCCGGCGCCGCCAGTGACAAGGAACTTCACGAGATCGCCTCCCGGAGCATGCGCGCCGCTTCCTCCGGTCGCACATCGTTGACGAACGCCCCCATCGCCGACTCCGACCCGGCCAGGAACTTCAGCTTGTTCGCGGCCCGGCGCGAGCTGGTCAGCTGGACGTGCAGGTAGGCCAGTTCCCGGTCGGGATGGTGGGCGGGTGCCTGGTGCCACGCGGAAATGTACGGCATCGGAGTGCCGAACAGCGCATCGAAGCGGCGTAGCACGTCGAGGTAGACGGGGGCGAAGCCGGCGCTCTCCTCCTCGGTGAGCCCGGCGAGGTCGAGTACGTGCCGGTGCGGTACCACGTGCACCTCGAACGGCCAGCGCGCGAACGCCGGCACGTACGCCGTCCAGTGCTCCCCGCTGGCCACCACCCGTACCCCCGCCTCCTGCTCCGCGGCGAGCACCTCGGCGAGCAGTACCTGGCCGGTGCGGTCGGCGTGCCGGCGCGCGGCGGTGAGCATCGCGCGGGTACGCGGCGTCACGTACGGGTACGCGTAGATCTGGCCGTGCGGGTGGTGCAGGGTGACCCCGATCTCCTCGCCCCGATTCTCGAAGCAGAACACCTGCTCGACCTCGGGCAGCGTGGAGAGTTCCGCGGTGCGGTCGGCGAGCGCGGCGAGCACCGTGCGTACCCGCTCCGGCGGCAGCTTCGCGAAGGAGCTGTGGTGGTCGGAGGTGAAGCAGACCACCTCGCAGCGGCCGTACCCGGGGCGGACCGGGGTCAGCGGCGTCGGGGCGACCAGCGGCTCGGGCGGCTGGCGGTACGAGAAGGACGGGAAGCGGTTCTCGAGGACCACGACGTCGTAGTCGTACGCCGGGATCTCCGTGGCCCGCTCCGGGGTGGACGCGTCGAACGGGCACTGGTCCTCGGGTGGCAGGTGGGTACGCGACTGGCGGTGCGCGGCGATCGCCACCCACTCGTCGAGCAGCGGGTCGTAGCGCAGCTCCGAGGGGGGAGGCGGGGACGGCAGGCGGCGGCCGTCCACGACCGGCCGCACCGCGTCGTCGCTCTCGTCGAAGTAGATCAGCTCCCGCCCGTCGGCGAGTTGCGTGACGGTCTTCTTCACCGTAGGGCCTCCCGCATCGCGGGTACCCCGTCGGGCGTGACCTCGGCGATGATCAGCTCGCCGACGTGTTCGGCGAGGTCGTCGTGTGCGGCGCTGGGCAGGCCGGAGTCGCTGACCAGGACGTGCGCGTCGGTGAGCTGGGCGATGGTGGCGATGCCGATCATGTCCCACTTCGTGTGGTCGGCGAGCACGACCAGGTGCCGCGCCGAGGAGATCAGGGCGCGGTTGGTGTCGGCCTCGGACAGGTTGGGGGTGGTGAACCCGGCGCGCACGCTCATGCCGTGTACACCGAGGAAGAGCATGTCCAGGTTGAGCCGTTCGGCCGCGTGCTGGGCGACCGGGCCGACGAGCGCGTCGGAGGGGGTACGGGTGCCGCCGGTCAGCACGACGGTCTGGTCGGGCCGCCCGTGGTGGTAGAAGACGTCGGCGACCGGTACGGAGTTGGTCACCACGGTCAGCTCGGGTACGTCCACGATCTCGCGGGCCAGGGCGGCGGTGGTGGTACCGGCGGAGATGCCCACGGCGCTGCCCGGCTTGACCAGTACGGCCGCGGCGCGCGCGATGGCGTTCTTCTCGATCCGTTGTTGCTCCACTTTGGCGGCGTACCCAGGCTCGTCGGTCGTACCCTCGACCGCGACCGCGCCGCCGTGCACCTTCGCCACCAGTCCTCGCTCCGCCAGTACCTCGATGTCTCGGCGGATCGTCATGTCGGAGACTCCGAGCACCCTGACCAGATCGGCCACCCTGGCCCCACCCTGCCGCCGGACTCGGTCGAGGATCGATGCCTGTCTCTGCTGTGCGAGCACCCGGCCTCCTTTAGGCTCGTACCCGACAATGGTGCCCCGGATTCCCCCAGAACTCAACACTTTCAAACAACGAGCCGCCTTGCATGCACTGCGATCGTCGCGGCCAGCGTCGCACACCGCGGAGAGCTTGCGGTTCCGCGCGTGTTATCGCGGGTAGCATTTGCCCCATGAGCCGGCCCCCTGCGACCGGACACGCAGCACCGAAACGGCCGCCCGGGCCGGTCGCCCGGGGCCTTGCCAGCGTCGTCGTCCGTTTGGCGGACGCGGCGAGCCGCCTGCTGGGGGTCAGCCTCACCGCCGGGCGGGAGTCCATCACCGAGGCCGAACTGCGTGACCTGGTGGCCGCCAACGTCCTGCTCGACCGCGAGGAGCGCCGCCTGATCGACGGCGTGCTGGCCGTGGCGGCCCGGCACGTGCGCGAGGTGATGGTGCCGCGCACCGAGGTGCTCTTCCTCGACGCCGCGCTGCCCGTGACCGCGGCCGCCGCCCTGGCGAGCACCGCCCGGCACTCCCGGTTCCCGGTCATCGACGGATCCCACGACGATGTCGTCGGCTTCGTCCACCTGCGGGACCTGCTGATCCGGCCGCAGGTCGACCCGGCCACCACCGTGGGGGAGTTGGCGCGCGAGGTCAGGCGGCTGCCCACGAGCAAGCGGGTGCTGGCGGCGCTGTCGGAGATGCGGCGCGAGGGCCAGCACCTGGCCGTCGTGGTCGACGAATATGGCGGTACCGCCGGCATCGTGACCCTGGAGGACCTGATCGAGGAGCTGGTCGGGGAGACCCACGACGAGTACGACCTCGCGCCGGATCCGGAGCCCGCCGACGGCAGCAGACCGTCCGAAGTGGACGGTCTGCTCAACCTCGGCGACTTCGCGGAGGTGATGGGTTTCCCGCTGCCCGCCGGCCCATACGAGACGCTGGGCGGGTTCGTCATGGCGCGGCTGGGCCGGCTGCCCGCCGTCGGCGACGAGGTGCTGCTGACCGGCTGGCGGCTGTGCGTGGTGGCGCTGGAGGGGCGGCGGGTGGCGCGGGTGGCGGTCGCACCCACGCCGGTACCGACCCGCACCGTCACCGAGGCGCCCGAGCCGGTACTCGTTCAGCCGCCCGGCACCGCGTAGGAAACCTGCGCCTGCACCCAGTTCGCCGCGTCGGCCGAGATCCTCAGGTGGGAACCGGTGCCCAGCTCCACGTACCCACCGGGGACGGCGAACACGGGCGCGCCCGGCCCGGCCGAGGTGACCCGGAAGTTGTTGCCGCTGTCGGTGCTCTCCAGGTAGGTGATGGTGGGGCTGCCGGACAGCCACGCCAGCAGCGTGCCGTCCGGGCGCACCACGAGGCCGTACTGCACGCCCACCGGTACCGGCTGGGGCCACGGCAGTTGCCCCGGCTCGCGGCGCCAGGTGGCTCCGCCGTCGACCGTCGAGAACAGCGCGAAGTCCTCGCTGGCCAGGCGCATCAGCAGGTACGCGACCCGGCCACCGCTGGCACCCGGGTTGGTGGCGAAGACCGCCGGGTCGAACGCGGACGCCTGGGCGGCTGGCAGCCCGAGCGGCTGGGTCAGCCAGTTGTTGCCGGCGTCCCGGCTCACCGACATCGCGAGCTGGCCGTTCAGGCTGCCCAGCACCCAGATCCCGTTCGAGGGGGCCAGGTTGTCGAACAGGGTCGGCTGGGTCAGCGGCGGCTGGCTGGGCAGCGCCAGCAGGCGGCCGGTGCGCGCCTGTACCGCTTGCACCTTGCCGAAGTGGCTGAGCTGGACCGGGCGGTCCGCCGTGCTGACCGCCATGGTCTGTCCCTGCACGCGTGGCGCGTCGTTGGAGTTGATGTCGACCCGTTCGTAGCGCCACGTGTCGCCGTCGGCGAGCCCGCGCACGAGCAGCGAGGTGGGCGTCAGCGCGGCGAGGCCGACCATGTCCAGCGAGGAGCTGGGGGTGCTGCGCAGCAGGTTGGTCTCCACCGGCTTGCCACTGGCGCCGCCGCCCAGATGCGACAGCTCCAGGCTGCACGAGTCGCCAACGCAGACGTCCACCAGCGCGTACAGGTTGTTCAGGTCGGTACCGCCGGCGGCGGTCACGGTCGTCTGTACCGGTGGTGTGCTCGCGGACACCGAGGGTTCCGCGACGTTGGGGTGCTGGTCCGGCGGCGAGACCCAGCCCTCCACGGCAGCCTGCCGCAGGTCGGCCGCGACGCCGGCTGGGCCGAGGATGCCGAGGACCAGCACCATGGTGCCGAACGTGGTCAGCTTGCTGCGCCTGCGCCGCCAGCGCGCCCGCCTCGCCACCTGCCCGAAATCGGGCAGCATGACATGAGCCTCGACCTCCTGTCGAAGTCTGGCGAAGTCGATCCGGCGCTCCCCAGGGTGATCCGGCTGAGAGTCAGTCATCGAGACCTTCCCGTACCGGCGCGGGCTGCTCCGGCACTGGCCGGCGTGGCGCCGGCTGCGCCGGCGCTGGGCGCCGCGGCGCGGCCGGTTCGGACTGCTCCAGCGCTGGCCGGCGCTGCTCGGGCACGGCGAGGTCGTCGGCGTGCTCGCTGAGCATGGCGGCGAGCATCGTCCTGCCGCGGGACAGCCGGGCCTTGACCGTACCGACCGGTACCCCGAGTGCCTCGGCCACCTCGTACACGGACATGTCCGCGATGTGGTGCAGGACGATCGCCTCCCGGGTGGGCCGCGAAAGCTGCTGCAGAGCGTTGACGAGCGCCACCCGGTTGGGGTCGGTGCCGGGCACGCTGTCGGCTGGGCGGGGCAGCCGGCCGGTGCGTACGAGCATGTCGAACAGCCGGCGCCGGCGCCACCGGGTGCGGGCCAGGTTCACCGCGACCGTACGCAGCCACGCCTCGGGGTCGGCGACGTCCAGGAACACCTTCGGCCGGGACAGCGCCCGCGCGTACGCCTCCTGTACCAGGTCCTGCGCCTCCGCGAAGTCGGCGGTTAACGCGTACAAGGCCGCGACCAACCGACGGTAGTACGCCTGGTATGCCTGGCGTACCGCCTCGCGTGCCTCCAGCTGATAGGACACCGGACCCCCTGGGACTTCGGATATATCGTCATGATGACCGACTGCCACCGCACCCGCCAGGTTGCACCTGCCGATCGGACGGCTGAGACAATGGCGCCCATGCCAGTTGACGAAGCCGCCCGGCCTCGGGTGCTGTCGGGTATCCAGCCCACCGCCGACTCGTTCCACCTCGGCAACTACCTCGGCGCGGTCCGTAACTGGGTGGCCCTGCAGGACTCCCACGACGCCTTCTACTGCGTGGTGGACCTGCACGCGATCACGGCCGGGCACGACCCGGCGGTGCTGCGCCAGCGTACCCGGGTCAGCGCCGCGCAACTGTTCGCGCTGGGCCTCGAACCCGAGCGGTGCACGATGTTCGTGCAGTCGCACGTGCCCGAGCACGCCCAGCTCGCCTGGGTACTTGGCTGCATCACCGGCTTCGGCGAGGCGAGCCGGATGACCCAGTTCAAGGACAAGTCCAACCGGCAGGGGACCGAGCGGGCCAGCGTGGGGTTGTTCACATACCCGATCTTGCAGGCGGCGGACATCCTGCTGTACCAGGCGGACGCGGTACCGGTCGGCGAGGACCAGCGCCAGCACCTGGAGCTCACCCGCGACCTCGCGCAGCGCTTCAACACCATGTACGGCGCCACGTTCAACGTGCCCGAACCGTACATCCTCCGGGAGACCGCCAAGATCACGGACCTACAGGACCCGACGTCGAAGATGTCGAAGTCCTCGTCCTCCCCGGCCGGCATCATCGACCTTCTGGAGGAGCCGGCGAGGTCGGCCAAGAAGATCAGGTCGGCGGTCACCGATACCGGGCGTGAGATCGTTTTCGACCCGGAGACGAAGCCCGGTATCTCAAATCTCCTTACGATCTACTCGGCGCTGTCGGAGCGCTCGATCCCCGCGTTCGTTGAACAGTACGCGGGCCACGGGTACGGCGACCTGAAGAAGGATCTCGCCGAGGTGGTAGCCGAATTCGTGGGCCCGATCCAGGAACGTACTCGGGCGTACCTGGACGATCCGGCGCAACTGGACAAGTTGCTGGCGATCGGCGCCGAGAAGGCCCGTTCCGTTTCCGCTGTGACGCTGCGTAAGGTGTACCAGCGGATCGGCTTCCTGGCGCCAGCCGCCGGCGAGTAGTCCTGGTCAGTGAGGGAGCGGCGGGTGGACGCGACGACGGTTCGGGACCGGCTTCCGGACGCGGCCCCGCCTGCCGCGCGGACGCCGCGAGCGGCGGTCAAGGTCGGCGTGGCGATCGGCATCCCCGAACCCTGGGGCAGCCAGCTCGACAGGTCCCGGGCGGCCACCGGTGACCCGCTGGCCCCGTTCGTGCCGGCGCACGTGACGCTGCTCGGCCCCACCGAGGTGGCGGCCGAGGCGCTCCCCTCGATCGAGCGGCACCTGGAGCAGGTGGCCGGCGAGCACCAGCCGTACACCGTAGGGCTGCGCGGCACGGGTACCTTCCGCCCGATCACCGAGGTCGTCTTCGTCGCCGTGGCCAGCGGGATCAGCCAGTGCGAGCAGCTGGCGAGCGCGGTGCGCTCCGGCCCGCTCGACCGCGAGCTGCACTTCCCGTACCACCCGCATGTGACCGTCGCCCACGACATCCCGACGGAGGCGCTGGACGCGGTCTTCGAGGAGCTGGCCGACTTCACCGCGCAGTTCCCCGTGAACCACTTCACGCTGCATGTGCACGGTGCCGACGGGCGGTGGCGGCCGCTGCGCGACTTTCCCCTGGGGCCGGGCGGCGCCCCAGGTCGTGCTGGGTAGGCTCGTCGGCCGCCCGCATGCCGCCTGGCAGCGCACGACTCGCCGGGCACGGGAACGGTGGCCGGCGGTTGACCTGCTCTCGCGTGCGTACTCTCGGTACACGGAAGTGCACGGAGCGCGACTGGCCGCGGCGATCGCGTACTACGGATTCTTCGCCGCGCTCGCCCTCGGCCTGCTCGCCGTATCGGTCCTCGGGTACCTGCTGGCCAGCGACGCGGCCGCGGTCGACGCGCTGCACCGGTACCTGGAACAGAACGTCCCGTTCCTCAAGACGTCCGACATCGCCAACGCCCGGAAGACGGTCGCCGTCGTCGGTACCGCCGGCCTGGTACTCGCCGGGATGGGCTGGGTCAACGGGATGAGCTCGGCGCAGCGTGCCGTGTGGCACCTCGACCAGCAACCGGGCCACGTCGTGATCCGGCGCCTGGTGGACCTGGCGATGCTCGTCGGGCTCGGGCTGCTGCTCACGCTGTCGCTGTGGGTGACCGACGGCATCCAGGTTCTCGTCCAGGACTTCCTGGACTGGATCTCGCCCAGCCGGCCGCCAGCCGTCTTCGACACCACCTCGAAGACCCTGCTGTCCGTACTCGGGCACGTGCTGTCCTTTGTGGTGAACCTCCTGGTCGCCGCCGCGCTACTGGCCGCCGTGCCCCGGCTGCGCATCGCGCCGCGCCGCCTGCTGCCGCCGGTAATCCTCGTCGCGGTCGGGTTCACGCTGCTGAGCACGGTCGGGCGGGTGTTCATCGGGCATACCGAGCGCAACCCCGCCTACCAGGTGGCCGGCTGGGCGGTCGGCCTGCTCGTCTCCATCAATCTGTTCAGCCAGCTGCTGCTGTTCGGCGCGGCGCTCGCCGCGTCCGGGCGCAAGGGCAGGGTCGTCGATCTCGCGGCCGGTCCGCCACCTGAGGCGTCTTCGGGTTAGTCAGCGGCGCGCCCCGCCGCCCGGCATGATTGTCCGCGTGGGCGCACTAGTGACATTGGACCTGCCGGCCGGAGCGCCGGCGCTGTCCCTACCGTGGATCATCACCTTTGGACCGCTCTCCGACGACGAGGAATGGGAACCGGTCGTCGTCGGGCCGTACGAACGGCCGCACGCCCTCGCGCTGGCGGAGGAGATCGTGGCGGACGAGGACCTCATGGCCGTGGTCGAGCCGCTGCTTCCGCACACCTCGGTGGATGAGATCCGGGCCGAGATCGTGGCGGCGATGTCCGCAGGTGCGGAGGAGGCCGACGGGGACGTCGATACGGACCTGGAGTTCGAGGGCGAGGACGAGGAGGAGGACGACCACGCGGACGCGCATGAGCAGCCGGGGCCACCGACACCGGAAGAGATCCGGGCGGGCTTCGCGCGGATCGCCGCCCAGCTCACCAGCGGATAAGCGAAGCGAGCGCCAGAATTACGGCCTGGGCCCGGCGGCCTCTGGACTGAGGAGCGTCCCGAGCGAAGCGATGGGCGGCGACGAGGGAAGAGGTCGCGTCT
>JBPYFB010000559.1:0-10339 GCA_051986465.1 Rugosimonospora sp. | reverse complement strand
CTCGCTCGACGGTCCACATGCGACACTCACCGGTACCCATGTGCTCTCGGCCAACGTGGGCGTACGGGTGAGCGGCGGTGCGACCGGCGCGGCGCTGACCCAGGTGAGTACCGACCAGACAGGCACCGGAGTGGTGATCGCCCGGTGGGTCGACGCGGTGAGCCTGCGCGCCGTCACGGTTCACCAGGGCGGCGGCATCGGTATCCGCTCCGGCGGCGCGGGGACCACCATCGCCAATTCCACAGTGGACGGCGCGGCGGTAGGCATCGTCGTCACGGGGCACACGGTGGTCACCGGTGGCGGCGTCACCGGCGCGGCGGAGGCCGTACGGCTGGGCCGTGGCGCCCGGGCCGAGTTGACCGGCACCAGCCTCCAGGCGCACGTGCTGGCCCTGCGCATCGCGCCGACCGGGCACATCACGCTCGTCGGCTGCCGGGTAAGCGCGCCGTTGGGCGCGCGGGGCGACGTGAGCCTCAAGGCCGGTACCGCCTTCCCCGCCCTCCCGTTGCGCTGGCTCGGCGTCTTCGCGCTTGCCGTGCTCGCCGGGGCCCTCGTACTGGAGATGCTGCGGCGGGTCCGGGAACGCGGCCACGAGCGCAAGGTTCTGGCACCCGCCCACGTCACCAACATCTCGTGATTGTCACGACAGGAGAAATACGATGAAGATAGTGAACCGTCGATTGCCTCGGTTGGTGGGTGTGCTGCTGCTGGCCGGCGTCGGGCCGATCGTCATGGCCGCGCGTGCGGACGCGGCCGCCTGCTCGTCGCCGGTGCGGTACGCGTCGTCGAGCAACACCATCTACCTGGTGACCAAGCAGTCGTACACGCCTAGCGACATCAGGTCCTTCTGTGCGTCGGCACCGTTGACGTTGGTCGACGCGGCTTCGAAGACGTGGGAGCTGTCCGCGGATCTGGTGCTGCAGAACGGGGCCACTCTTGTGCTGCACGGCAGCAAGGCCGGCGGCGATGTGGATACGTTGCGGCTGCGCAGCCTCGCGGACAACGCGCCGACGAACGTATCGGCGCTCACCGCGCTCTACGGCACCATCGACATCGACTCCGTGCACGTGACCTCGTGGGACGACGCGACCGGGAAGCCGGACGCCGATCCGAGCCTGCCGTCCGGTGCCAGTACGGACCGGGGGCGCGCCTTCATCCGCGCGCTCTCCACTCTGGACAGTGATGGCGTGACGCCGCGCCAGTCGACGATGACGATCGCGAACAGCGAGGTGGACCACCTCGGGTACGACGGCTCGGAGGCGGAGGGCGTCGCGTACAAGACGCGTGGCTGCGACCACACCTCGGCCAACATCGGGGTCTGCCAGAAGGTCCAGGTGACCGGTTCGGAGACGAACAGCCACTTCCACGACAGCTTCATGGGTACCTTCACCTGGGGCGCGAGCGGCATCACGTTCAAGAACAACGAGTACGACCACAATGTGGTCTACGGCCTGGACCCGCACGACGTGTCGACGAAGCTCACCATCGACCACAACCACTTCGACAACAACGGCGACCACGGCCTGATCTGTGCTGAGGCGTGTGACCACTTGACCATCACCAACAACGAGAGCGACCACAACGGCATGGTCCCGTTCCGGGGTCCGAGCGGTACCGACACCCCCACCAAGGTGCACGGCATCATGCTCTACCGGGGCGTGACCAACACGACGGTCTCCGGGAACTCGGTGCACGACCAACCCAACGGTGCCGGGATCGCGATTTACGACACCTCCGGCGACACCGTCACCAACAACAAGATCGTGGGCGCCCAGTACGGCATCCAGATCTCGGTCGGCTCGGCGAAGAACACCATCTCGAACAACACGGTCACCAACAGCACCCTGTACGGCGTCTACATGTACAAGAGCAGCGACGCCGTGCACTACACGACGGCCTCCGGTCACCCGACCGGAAACGTCTTGAGCAACAACACGTTCAACGGCACCGGCTCCAACGCGGTGAAGCTCACCGAGTCGGACAGCAACCAGTTCACGAACTCGACCTTCACCAACACCGGCAGCAAGCTGCAGTTCATCAACTCGGCGAAGAACGTGCTCAACAACGTCACCATGCCGGCCGGGCAGCGCATCAGCGTCACCGGTACCGCCGCGGAGCCCGGCTCGCTGACCATCATCAGCCCACCCGGGAAGCTGTCGGTATCGGTGGACGCCAACAGTTCCTATGACGTCACCAACGTGGGCGGCAAGCTGTACGCGGTGGGCGGGGTGGCCGCCACGGTCAGTCCGACCGGAAGCGCCACCCATCTCACCTCGACGGCATTGGGTACCACCGGTGGCGTGTCCATGACACCGCAGGCGCTCACCGTACTGCCGGCCAGCGGTAGCGCGTCGGCCTCCGCGACCGGCTCCGGTACCAGTACCAACCTGACGGTCACCGGTACGCCCGGTGGCAACCTCGCCATCACCATCGGCGGCCTGACGCCCGGCGCCCACTACCTCGTGCGCCGCAACGGCGGGCAGATAACCACCGCGGTCGCCGACAGTGGCGGCGTGGTGCGGTTCACCGACGCGCCGGCCGCCCACGGCACGTTCCACTACCAGGTCGCCGTGGGCTGACCGATGAGTAACGGCGATGCCGTGACGGGGGGAACACGATGAAAATGCTGAACCGCCGGTTGTTCCGGTTGGTGGGTGTGGTGCTGCTGGCCGGCCTCGGGCCGATCGCCGTGGCCGGGCGTGCGGACGCGGCCGCCTGCTCGTCGCCGGTGCGGTACGCGTCGTCGACCAACACCATCTACCTGGTGACCAAGCAGTCGTACACGCCTACCGACATCAAGTCGTTCTGCGCGGCGGCTCCGTTGACGCTGGTCGACGCGGCTTCGAAGACGTGGGAGCTGTCCGCGGATCTGGTGCTGCAGAACGGGGCCACTCTTGTGCTGCACGGCAGCAAGGCCGGCGGTGACGTGGATACGTTGCGGCTGCGCAGCCTTGCGGACAACGTGTCGACCCACGTCTCCGTGGTCAGCGCGCTCTACGGCACCATCGACATCGACTCCGTGCACGTGACCTCGTGGGACGACGCGACCGGGAAGCCGGACGCCGATCCGAGCCTGCCCGCCGGTGCCGCCAGCACGGACCGGGGTCGTGCCTTCATCCGCGCACTGTCCGTTCTGGACAGTGACGGCGTGACGGCGCACGAGTCAACGATGACGATCGCGAACAACGAGGTGGACCACCTCGGGTACTTCGGTGCGGAGGCTTACGGCATCTCCTACAAGACGCGCGGCTGCGACCACACCTCGGCCAACATCGGGGTCTGCCGAAAGGTCCAGGTGACCGGTTCCGAGACGAACAGCCACTTCCACGACGACTTCATGGGCACGTACACCTGGGGTGCGACCGGCATGACGTTCCAGAACAACGAGTACGACCACAACGTCATGTACGGCCTCGACACGCACGACGTGTCGACGAAGCTCACCATCGACCACAACCGCTTCGACAACAACGGCGACCACGGCGTGATCTGCTCGCAGCGCTGCGACCACCTGACCATCACCAACAACGAGAGCGACCACAACGGCATGGTTCCGTTCATGGGCCCCACCGGTGACTCCGACGTCCCCGGCCAGGTGCACGGCATCATGATCCATCGGGGCGTGACGAACACGACCATCTCCGGGAACTACGTGCACGACGAACCCAACGGCGCCGGTATCGCCATCTTCGACAGCGCCGGCGACACCGTCACCAACAACAGGGTGGTGGGTGCCAAGTACGGCATCCGCCTCTCGGTCGGTGCGGCGAACAACACCATCTCGCACAACACGGTGACCAACAGCACCCTGTACGCCGTCTTCATGTACAAGGGCACGGAGCCGGTGGAGTACACGACGTCCTCCGGTCATCCCACCGGAAACATCCTGAGCGACAACACGTTCAACGGCACCGGATCCAACGCGGTGAAGCTCACCGAGGCCGACGCCAACCAGTTCACCGACTCGACCTTCACCAACACCGGAGACGCGCTGCTGTTCGCCAATTCGGCGAAGAACGTGCTCAGCAACGTCACCATGCCGGCCGGGCAGCGGATCAGCGTCACCGGAACCGCCGCGGAGCCCGGCTCGCTGACCATCGTCAACCCACCCGGGAAGCTGTCGGTATCGGTGGACAGCCACAGCTCGTACAGCGTCACCAACACGCGGGACCAGTTGTCGCGGTGGACGGGGCAGCCGGTACGCCGCCCCGGCGCGCCAGCCGCCCGCGGCACCTTCCACCACCACAGGTGGCGGGCTAACCGGATGGGGTAACGGCGATGCGGATTCCAGCGACCCTCGCGGTGCTGGCGACGGTTGTGGTGTTGGGTATTGCGACCGCCTGCACAACGCAACGCGACCGTACGCCGCCGGCACGGCGAGGGTCGCCCGGGAGATCGGCCGCCACCGGGCCGGCATCGGTGCCCGGAGTACTGGACGCGTTCTTCGGTACGGATCTGGCGCGGCAGAACTTCGGCTCGTTCGGCTTTACCGACGCCACCGTGCTGCCGGTCGCCGATTCGCGGTTCCGCACCATGCTCCAGGTGCGGTACCCGGCCGACTCGGCGAGCCAGCGCGCGGCGGCCACCAGCGACACACCGCACGGCGGTACCCAGCTCTACCTCGCATGGCAGAGCGGGCCGGCCGACGAGGCGTACCTGCGGTACTTCGTGCGCTTCCCGGCCGGCTTCGAGTTCGTGAAGGGTGGCAAGCTGCCCGGTCTCTACGGCGACCGGGTCACCAGCGGCCGGCACATCCCGGACGGTACCAACGGATTCTCCACCCGGTACATGTGGCGTACCGCGGGCGCCGGCGAGGTCTACGCGTACCTGCCGACCTCGGTGGCGCACGGCACCTCGCTCGGCCGCGGCTCGTGGGTCTGGCCGACGGGCGTCTGGACCGAGGTGCAGCAGCACGTCCGGTTGAACACGCCCGGCCGGGCGGACGGGCTGGTGCAGGTCTGGCTCAACGGCGTACTGGTGCTGGACGAGACCGGGCTGCTGTTCCGCACCACGCCGACGCTACGCATCGATGGTCTCTTCTTCTCCACGTTCTTCGGTGGCGGCGATGCCTCCTGGGCTACCCCGCGCGAGCAGTCCGTCGACTTCGCCGGCTTCGCCCTCGCCTCCACGTTTATCCGCGATACGCCCGAATAACGGCTATCGGCTACGCCTGAGGCTTGACCGCGACGCCGGTGTAGACGTGCACGTGCCGGTCTTCAATGGCCGGGGTACTCGCGTCGGGGTGCCAGCGATGGGCGAGCACGACACCGGGTTCGACCAGCTCCAAGCCGGCGAAGAGGGCCTCAACCCGGTGCCGGGGACGAGGGGTGATCGACAGGCCCTGGGCCTGAGCCGCTCGGGCGGCGGCGCCGACCTGCTCCGGGTCGGAGTCCGCGGTGATCGCGGACAGCGCCAGGGTGCTACCCGGGGCCAGCGGCGCCATGACCGCATTGATGATGGCCTGCACTTCGGCGTCGTCCGGAATGAGCTGAATGATGGCGATCATCGATACCGCGATCGGCTTGTCGAAGTCCAGCGTCTTCGCCGCCGCGTCCAGGATCTTCTGCGGCTCCCGGATATCGCTGTCCAGGTAGGCCGTCGCGCCCTCGGGTGAGCTGGTCAGCAGGGCCCGGGCGTGTACGAGGACGATCGGATCGTTGTCCACATACACCACTCGGGACTCGGGCGTGATCTGTTGCACGACCTCGTGCAGGTTGGGCGTGACCGGCAGGCCGGTGCCCAGGTCGAGAAACTGCCGCAGGCCCAGCTCCTCGGCGATGTACCGGCTGGAGCGCAGCATGAACGCGCGGTTGGAACGGGCCGCCGCGGGAATGCTCGGCAGCAGCTCTGCCATCTTGTCGCCGAGCTGGCGGTCGGCCGCGAAGTTGTCCTTGCCGCCGAGCCAGTACTGGTATATCCGAGCCGGGTGCGGCTGGTCGGTCCGCAGGTCCACGGGCTGGGTCATGCCAGTACCTCCGCTCGGGCGACGGCCATCCGTGGACATGGTATCCGGCGGATCCTCAGGAGACGTATGCCTCCCTCTGCACGGCATCCAGATCGGACAGCACCCGGTCGAGCGGCTTCGCGCCGCTGGTGAGCGCGACCATGCCCGCGCAGAACGCGTCGTTCATCGCCTTCGGCATGCTGTCCGACGCGTCGAAGACGAAGCTGCGCGCGCTGGCCAGGATCGCCGCGGACCGCTTGCTGACCTCGTCCGGATAGCTCGTCACGTTCCGGTTGGGTGACAGCACGCCGCCCTTCTCGGCCCAGATGCGCTGCGCCTGCGCGGTCACCAGATACTTCATCAGCGATCTGGCCGCCGGCGTGTCGTGCACCATGCCGAACGGGAGGCCGCCACCGGCGAGCGCGCCCGCGTACCTCGGGTCGATGTCGGGGAACGGGAAGAAGTTGTAGTCCGTACCGGCCTGGTGCGCGCTGAACCGGCCCGATCTGGTGATGAAGCTGGCCTGGTGCAGAAACAGGCAGCCCGGCGGGTCGGTGAACAGCGGGTCGCCGGCGTTGCCGAAGTACGTCGTGGCCGCGGTCCGGCCGCCACCGTACGCGCCGGCGACCACCGCGCCGGCGTACATGGTGAACGCCTTCCTGATCGCCGGATCAGTCCACTTCACCTTGCCCTGGTACCACTCGGTGTAGACCTGCGGCCCGGCCGTGCGCAGCACCAGATCCTCAATCCAGTCGGTCGCCGCCCAGCCGGCCGCTCCGCCGGGCTCGTCGATGCCCAGGCACCACGTCGCCTTCGCGTTGCCCCGGTTCGCGGCGGCCTGGTCCAGAAGATCGGCCCAGGTCTTCGGTGGGTTCGGCGCGTAGTCGTGCACGGCCGGGTGGTACCAGATCAGTCCCTTGATGCTGGCCTCGAGGAACACGCCGTACAGCTTGCCGTCGACGGTGCCGAGGTCGACCAGGGCCGGCGCGGTTTCGGCGCGGTACGCCGGCAGGTCGAGCACGCCGTCCAGCGGCACCAGCGTGCCGGCGCGCGCGTACTCGCCCAGTTGACCGGGGCCGGGCATGCCCGCCAGGTCCGGCGACCCGCCCGGTGCCGCGCCGGATGCGGCCCCTTTGGCGAGGATCCCGTTGACGTTCTTGGCGCCCAGGTACCGTACCGTCGCACCCGTCTGCTGCTCCCAGGGCTTGACCATCGCCAGGAAGCCGGCCTCGTCGTCGCTGGCCCACGCCACGCTGACGGTGGCGCCGCGGAGGTTCTCGCCAGTGCTGGCCGGCTTGCTGGCGGTGCACGCGGATGCTCCGAGGACTACGGTCAACGCCACCACACGCCGTAGCCACGGATCCACGGCTACCCCCTCTGATGTGCGTGTTGCCGCAAGCGTTTCGGCGTACCACTGTAGCCGCGAGACGGGGCCAGGTCGTCGTTCGGGCGGATGGCGCGGTACACCGCCAACAGCCAGAGCGCGGCGAGGATCAGGCTGCCGAGCACATCGGTCGGGTGGTGCATGCCGCGGTACATCCGGGCGGCGGCGACGAGCACCGGCATCAGCACGGCCGGTACCAGCGCCAGCCAGCGCCACCACGCCTTGGTGCGCGGGACCACCAGCAGGACGAGGCCGGCGTACAGGCACAGGGTGGCGGCCACGTGTCCGGAGGGGTAGCTGGAGGTGGGCAGGTGGTCGTCGAGGTGGGCGACGTCCGGGCGGTCCCGGCCCACCATGGCCGCGGACGCGAGGAACAGGGTCAGCTCGCCGAACATCAGTACCAGCAGGAAGACCACCGGCCGCCAGCGCCGCGTGACGGCGAGCGCGACGGCGCCGATGACCAGCCCCACGGCGAGGATCGCGTGCGTGTTGCCGGCCTGGCTCCAGAACAGGCTGGCCGAGTTGAGCCAGCCGGTGCGGTGCGCGGCAAGGTAGTGCGGCACGGTGTGGTCACCGAGCAGGTTGGTACCGCCGTACCGGACCACCAACTCGCCGATGCCGGTGATCGCGCCGAAGACCAGCACCCAGGCCACAATCGTGATCGCCGCGGCCCGGCCGAAGGTGGCCAGCCGGGGCTGGACGCCGGCGCCATCGGTGGGCTTCAGGTCCTCCGCCGATTCCGGCTCCAGCCCTTCGTCCAGGACACCGGTCACCGGCTCGCCGGCGCCGCGCCGCCACAGTTCGAAGGCGTAGGCGGTCAGGCTGAGCCAGGCCACCCCGAGGCACCAGGCACCGACCACATCGGACAGGTAGTGGACGCCGAGCAGGATGCGGCTGACGCCGATCGCGACGACGAGCGCGGCGACCGCGGCGATGACCGGCCGGCGGGCGCGCCGCGGCAGGGCCGGCAGGAAGACGAGCAGCAGCGCGCCGTAGCAGATGCTTGAGCCGAGTGCGTGTCCACTGGGGAAGCTGTTGCCCTGCCCGTGCGCGATCGGGTTGGCGACGACCGGTCGCAGCCGGCCGACGGCGGCCTTGAGCACCGGATCGAGGATGATGGCACCGAGCCCCGCGACGACGAGGTAGACCGCCAGCCGGTACAGGCGGCGCAGCACGAGGATCAGCGCACCGAGGCCGACCACCCAGGTGAGGATCCCGTAACTGCCCAGGTTGGTGATCGCGCGCAGCACGAGGATCAGGGCGTGGTCGCCGGCGACCCGCTTGTTGAGGTTGGCCGCCAGCGCGTGGTCCACGGACTCCAGTGGCTTCCACTGCAGACGGACGAGCAGCAGCAGGACGGCGAAGATGAGGGCGCCCAAGCCCAGCGTGATCGGGCCGGCGAGGCCGTGTTCGGGGGTACGCCGCCGGGTCGGAGCCACTGACGTTGCCATGGCAATCGGCAGTACCCTTCCTCGTCGCCCCTTACTCCTGTCCGGTCGATTGACGAGCGCCGGCATCGGGTATGCAAGCGCGCGTGGAGACCGTAGCCGTGCTGGCACACAAGCGTAAGACCGTCGGGGGTGGACTCCCCGAGCTGCGGAGGCTGCTCGCCGAGGCGGGGTACCCGGACCCTCTCTGGTACGAGGTGTCCAAGAGCCGGAAGGCGTCGAAGAAGGCTCGCAAGGCGCTGAAGAAGGGCGCCCGGCTGGTTTTCGTATGGGGCGGCGACGGCATGGTGCAGCGTTGCGTGGACGCCCTCGCCGGGTCCACAGTGGACGTCGCCATCATTCCGGCCGGTACCGCCAACCTGCTCGCCACCAACCTCGGCATACCGCGCGACGTGGCCGAGGCGGTGCGGATCGGGTTGCGCGGCCGGCGCCGGCTGCTGGACCTGGGTAGCGTCAACGGTGAGCACTTCGCCGTGATGGCCGGTATCGGCTTCGACGGTGCGATGATCCGCGATGCCGGGCGTGGCCTCAAAGACCGGCTCGGCCGGCTGGCCTATGTGTGGACGGGTTTGCGCCACATCGGCGACGCCACCCGCAAGGCCACCATCCGCCTCGACGGCGACAAGTGGTTCAAGGGCGATGCCGGCTGCGTGCTGCTCGGCAACGTCGGCACCGTCACCGGTGGGGTCCAGGTCTTCGACGAGGCCCGCCCCGACGACGGGTGGCTCGACGTGGGTGTGGCGACCGCCGGCAACATGGTGGAGTGGGCCCGGACCTTCGGCCGGATCGTCGCGAACAGGGCGGAGCAGTCCCCGTTCGTGCAGATCGACCGGGCGCGCAAGGTGGACGTGCGGCTGGACAAGCCCGCCGCGTACGAACTCGACGGTGGCGACCGGCCGCCGGCCAGCCGGCTGAAGATCCGCCTCGTCCCCGAGGCCATCACGGTATGCGTACCGGATTCGACCCTGCCCGCCTGAACGCCGCGGGCCGGCCCGGGTTGTCCCGGGCCGGCCCTACCTTGAAGTGGTGATGCTGCGGGCTATGGACTAGTGCAACTGATACTGCTTGGCGTTGTCGAACTGCCGGAGCCGGTATACCCGAACGATGTCGAGGCGCCGCCTCCGAGGCTTCCGTTGTACGGGGCATTCTTTACGGTGACCGCCCCGCTCGTACCGCTGTTTACGCCGTTCCACAGGCTGACGATGGACTGCCCGCTCGGCAGCGTCATGTGTACGGTCCAGCCGTTGAGCGTGGACGATCCGGCGTTGGTCACGGTCACGTTGGCATTGAAGCCACCCGGCCAACTGTTGGCTACCGAGTAGCTCGCGGTGCAGCCGCTACCGTTGTTCGGCGGCGGGCTGTTTGGCGGCGGGCTGTTCGGCGGCGGGCTGTTTGGCGGCGGGCTGTTCGGCGGCGGGCTGGACGAGGTGCCGCCTTCGCTGACGGTGACGTTGGAGCTGCCGCTGCTCTGGTAGCCCTCGGTCGCAAGGATCTGGTAGTTCATGGAGCCGAGGCTCAGACCCAGGCTCTGCCAGGCGTTGAAGTGGTTGGCCACGGTGATCG